>NZ_ALWW01000006.1 GCF_000344175.1 Listeria fleischmannii subsp. fleischmannii LU2006-1
AAAACTCCCCGCATTTTTTTTTGTGCTGCTCCAAMCAAGATGCGAAGAAAATAAACAGAGATTATTTGAATTCAATTCCAAAATCCCAAAATTCAATTTCACTTTCTCCTTTAACGTCTCAAAATTAAGTTGATAGCACTAATTTGTCTTATTTCATTTCCTAAATTATTAATTTGGTTTCCTAGCCACCCGATTAGTCCACCTTTTTCATTCGCCTCATTTTCTAAGCGTGTAATTTCGTCACAAATCTCATCATAGTAATTATCAATTTTTTTATAATATGTGTCGTAATCTGTTTTAAAGGCGCCTTCCATGAGATTTTCAAACTCTGTTAGTTTTTTACCTTGCCAAGTGTCTGGTTGATCAGATTTATCTTTAACCTTACTTTTTAAATCTTTTATTTCGGTTTGGACACTTGCGACTTCTTTCTTTGCCGTCCTCAAGCGCTCTAATTTTTCTTCAATTGAAGCTTTATCACTCACACATTGACTGAGTTCTGCTTGTTTAGCGCTTTTTTTGTTTTTTTAAGGTTGCAGCTTCGGTCATTTAAACTCCCCCTCACCCTAAATTCAATTTATTACTATTCGCTGTTGTCTTTTTTTGAAGCTCAGTAGGATTTCCTTTTGGTATATCTGCTTTTTCAATCCATACTTTTAAATTCTCAAGCATCAACTCATTATCGTCATCCGAATAACCTTCTATTACAACCTTTTGTATATCTTCATTGTTGAAATAAATTAAGCTATCCCCCATCATCCCTTCTGGTATAAGCATGCTCCATAATCAAAATACTTAGCCTCATCTTCAATAAAAGTTGCTAAACCTCTCGCAATAATCATGATTTTTTTTGTATTACCTTTAACAATAACTATACTTCCCAGTGGTAAAAATGTAGTTTCATCGCTCATTTTCCCTTCTCCTCCTACCTTCAAATCGGTGCGACAAGCTTGATACGCTCTGCTTGGCCTTGATTAATGTAATATGCTTCATATGGTGGTAGCATTTGCTCTTTATATGGTTTATTCATGACTTCCAGCACGTTTTGGTCGCTGATTCGACCGATTAGGATGCCCACTTTTTGTTTTTTGAAGGCACCTGAAATGTCATCATAAGCACGATAAAGTTGACCAGTAATGGCACCTGAAACGAAGTAGATGCCCATTCTTGCGCCCGTCTCTATCAGTCTTTGCAGCGGTTTCTGTAAATCAAGCGGCGTGTTTTCAGCAAGGAAAGCAGTGTCAGTTATAAGAGCAACTACAGCGCTCATCTCTTTTGTGAAAACGGAGAGTGGCGTGTTGCCGTTTGAATTTGCTTGCGTTTCGCGCCATGCGTTCTCGCGGTTGTCAAGTAACCCGGACAATTGTGTGATGGTTTCTCCAAAGCTTGCTTCATCGCCTGCATATAAATTAACGGATTCTTTATATGGTTGGAAACGTGAATTGGCGTTATCGAAGAGTGCAATTTCAATCTTCGTATTACGTATAGCTATTTCTGTTATGGATAACATGGTACGTTCAATTACATCATTCATATCAGAAAGCACAAGTGTGTTACCATTCTTACTTAGCGCAAGGTCGATAGGAAGAACATCTTCAAAGTCAACAGCAAATGGGAGTTCGCCTTCCTGAAGCATGCTAGCTACATTTGGTTTAGACAGGTAATCCGCAATTGGTAAGATATCCGGCACCATCGGAATCGGTGCTGGTAATTCACCTGTCCACGCTGCCTGCATTTGTTTACTTTCCTTTTGAATATTTTCAATCACAACTAAAGTGTCCTCTCCAACGACTGGTAGCGCCGTTTGGAATGAGGTTGGATTTTCCAGTTTAACAAGCCCTCTTCCTGGGATTTCTTCCACCGTTAAATCCGTTTTTCCGACAATATTTCGCGGTTCAGTTGGGTCAATCATATAAAGCGAAATTTGTGTTTTAATATTCGCAAGCACTTGAATTCGGATAGCATTTTGCCGTACAGCACTAATCGCGAGGTGAATACCGACACCTGCCCCTTCACGTGCTACTTGTGCGATGAGTTTTTCAAAATCATCCTTAAACGGCGCTTCTGTGACAGAATCAAATGCATCAATAACAAGTAAGATGGTTGGAACTTCTACACCACTGGCTTTTTCATACATCGCGATGCTGGCCACGCCATATTCACTTAATTTTTGCTTCCGCTCTTTTAATTCTCGCGTAATGCGTCGAATGAGTTTATTCATTTTAATTTCTTCATCCACCATGATTGTGTCTGCTACATGTGGCAAATCTTTAAGCGGCAGGAGACCGTTTGTCCCAAGATCGAGTAGGTAAACATGAAGTCGTTCTGGACTATGTTCACGCGCAACCGCCATTGTGAGCGTTTGTAAGAACGTGGATTTTCCGTAACCCGGACTTGAGAAGACAGCCACATGACCATCTTTTGCAAGGTCAATAGATAGCGGTTCTTGCGCCTGCATTTCTGGGATATCCAAAAAGCCAATCGTTGCCTGTAAGGGCCGTTTCTCACCTTGCCATGCTAAATCAAAATCAACTGGATGTAGCTCCGGTAAGAAAATTTCTGCTTCAAGCGGCGGCAACCAAGGTCTCGGTAATGGCGCAATTTGCTTCACCTCCGTGTATTCGTGGATATGATCAATGACCGCATCCAACTCAGATGGTAGCTTGGTTAAGTCTTCTTTTTTATCCAGGCCACTCAAATCTTCCGTTAAAATTTCGTATTGGCCGAGGTCATTAATCGCGTAGACCGTAGTATCTAGATAATCCTCGTCTTCCTTGTCTGGCACGTAATCCGCGCCGCTCCATGCACTTTGGAAAAGTTCATAAATTTCGTTATTGCCCACTTGGAGGTAACTACGTCCAGGTAGGGTGATATCAGCCGCATCCGGTGTTTTCAAAATCTCGTTTGAATCGCTCGCATTTTGAACCTTCAGTGCGAGTTTAAATTTCGAGTTGGACCAGATTTGGTCATCTACAACGCCGCTCGGTTTTTGCGTCGCCAAGATAAGGTGAATACCAAGTGACCGCCCAATACGCGCAGTCGAGACAAGCTCTTTCATAAATTCAGGCTGCTCCGATTTTAATTCCGCAAATTCATCCGAAATAAGAAACAGATGTGGCATTGGCTCACTTGCTTCGCCTTTTTTATATAATTTTTGGTATTGATTAATATGATTCACATCATGCTCGCCAAATAAGCGTTGCCGTTTTTGCAGTTCCGCTTTAATAGAAGCCAGTGCCCGCATGGACTGAGCCCCGTCTAGGTTTGTAATAGTTCCCAGTAAGTGTGGCATATTTTTAAATAAGTTGGCCATCCCCCCGCCTTTATAGTCGATGAGTAAGAAAGCAACTTCATACGGGTGAAAGTTTACCGCCAGCGAAATGATGTACGACTGAATGATTTCTGATTTACCAGAACCCGTCGTCCCCGCCACTAAACCATGCGGCCCATGTGCTTTTTCATGTAAATTTAAATTAACAATATCTTCTTTCCCGCGAAGCCCAAGTGGAACGGCTAAACTTTTATACGTTTCGTTTTGTTCCCAGCGGCTTGCAATATTTAATTCCTCCACTCGGCTCACACCGTACATTTCAAGGAAGGTGACGGACTCTGGAATGGAATTCTTCAGATTTTGCAAATGATTTAACGGCGCAAGCGCACGCGAAATGGACTCTTTGTCAAAATCGTGTGGCAAGTGGTCTGGAACGAAGGCACGATTCACAAGCTCACCTTTTTCCAAAATAATGTTTCCGCTATGTTGGTCGCGAATATCCACGACGGTTTTCACATGTTCCGGTAAGCTCTGCATCACATCTTGTACAAAAACGAGTGAAACGCCGAGTTCAGCTGGATCTTCATTAAAGAATTCCATCACAGTATGGTCTAAAATGAGTTTTTCATCCGTGATTAAAACAACGTAATGCGGTGCAAAATACATTTTTTCATTTTTATTTGGACGCTCAGCAAGCGCTTGTTTCCGCTCTTTTAAAATTTGGTAGAGCGAATTGAGCACCTGATCACGCGAACGTTCGTGATACACAAATCCGCGCACATTCACATCGCGCACATTGGCGTGCGGCAACCAGCGCATCCAGTCCCATTCACTTTTCTCCTCTTCTGGAAAAATGGTGATAAATTGTAAATCGAAATAACTGTGGAAAAGAGCCGTTTGCATCACAAGCATTTGTAACTGCTCCAGCACAAGGCGGCGCGGACCAATGTAACCAACTGGACCATTCATTAAGTCCGTTGCAATCGGAATATTTTTCACTTCATAATACTGAGCCTTTAGTTTCGTCGCCGCCTCTAAAAGTTCATCCTTTTCCTGCGTAAATTCCTCTTCCTTATAATCCACCGAAAAACTAATCGGCTCCGTGCCTGTTCCAACACGGAAAGTTAAAAAGTCATGGTGCAACATAGTTTTTTCATAAATACGAGAATTAACAGCTACCGCCATATCCCTGACTTCTTCAATGCTCGGGTAATGGTAAAGAAGCGCATGACGTTGCTCCTCGCTCGCGGCATATAGCTCTTTTGTTTTTCTCTTGAGGTATAAATCGTAGCTTTCCTCGCGTTCCTTTGTTCCCACCTTATATTCCTTACGATTTTTGATATAGGTGATACTCGACATAATGACCGTCATCCCAGTCATCGCAAGCGTCATTAAAATATAAATCCCTCGAGGTTGGAAAATCGAAATTAAAACCGTAATCGCAATCATCACAAGTGGCGGCAAAATAATTTTTAAAATACCATCTGTCGGTTTTGCTGGCTTATTAGCCGGTTTCGCCAGTGTAAATTTATCTTCCGGCGCACGATAAATAATCCGCGGTGAACGGTGATAATCGGGATAATCCGAACTATACGCATTGTCCGCCGCAACGAGCATTCCCAAATCCGTTTGAATCCGGTCAACGCGACCTAAAATCGTAATATCATCTTGACCCACCGTAATCGTAACCCCGTCCACATAAAGCTGATCGCCAACTTGAAGCGGCATTTTACCCGTCACACGCTCCAAATTGTGATACACTTCACCAGCCGAAACTTGAATAGAAAAGGCCTCTTCTAAATGGTCACGCAAGAAAACAAAATCCGCACGCGTCCCTTGAATAGACACATCCTGATAGTCCTCAACCCCAAACGTAACAACAAACAAACCCGCCACATCATAGGACCGCGCCTCCATGTTTTCCGTCACGTAAAGTGACAGTTTTTCTTTTTCTTCTGTCTGAAAATCTTGCTTTTTATCAAAAGCAAGCGCCGTATTTCCTGCAAACCACGTTTCATTTTCAAATTTCACATCTAAATGGTCCAAAAGGCCAGGAAAAAAAATCGCGGCATCTGATGAACTTCCAATTTGAATCACTTTATCCCGATTTAAATGCTGTTTATGAATTTCTCTCCCATTACTAACAATAAGCAAAGTTTTATCATTCATCTGCTTGCGCTCCCTCATCTGAACCTTCTATTTTATCCATATATTTCTTTAGCTCCGCTTCAATTTCAGCTTGTTTTTTAACGGATTCATCCCCAGAAAGTTTTTTATTTCCTTTAACTTCTTCCAATTGTTTCGCTAATGCATATGTAATTAAGACATCATCTTGCAGGCGCTGGGCAGAATCAAGCGACTCGTCAAATTCACCGCGTCCGTTGTAAACCCAATATAACAGAGTTTGTTCGTCTGATTTCAAACTTAAATTTTTCATAATATTATCTTTCTTCTTGTCATCTAGTTTCTCGCCCTGTAAATAGGAGTACGCTAAAATATATTTGGAGGCTTGCGGCAATTTCACAGGGTTCGTATTTTCCAAATCCGTGATAACTTTAGAATAATCCGTTTTCAAAAAATCCTCATTCGCCGTTAACAACTCATTTTGATACGGCATTTTCATAAATGCCAAATAACCAAGCGGCACCGCAAGAAGGACCGCCGCAATGATAAACCCAATCGCAAGACCTTTATACGTTCTAAATGTCTTTTTAGGAACGAGCGCCATTTTCTTTTCCGAACTTTCCTTCTCCTTCGAAAATGCCTCCGCTAAGATTTCCGCAAGCTCTTCAGTCGTCTTTGCATCAACAACCATTTTTAAAAGGGCTGTTCCACGAGCATTTATAATCGAACCGGAATATAAATTATCAAAGCTATATTTGGTTGAAAACATCGCCACAATAAACGATTGGTATTGTTTAAAGAAGTGTTCACTTGTTAAATCGTAAGGCTCCAAAATCCCTTTTAATCCTCGGTGTACAATTTTTGGCATGAGATTTTCATCAAAAATAATATTGCTTGGGTGTAGGAAAAATGTGAACCGTGTTCCAATCAGTGCTTCAAGATTACTAATGTTGTGTAGCGCGCGCAGGCGCTCTTTTCGCGCCATTTTTTTCACTTCATCAAAACTATAGGTTTCTTTTGCTATTTTATAATCAAATGTATAATGCTCATTTTCATGCTGGATTTCGACTGGAACGAAATAGGCTGATGGTTTAGCCAAAATGTCTAATTCTGCATCATCTTTTATACGCGTACGTGACTCAGCGAAGCTAACAGACCACATCGTATCCTCATAGTTGTATTCATATGAAACTCCGTCAATCTCAATTTTGTTTTTCATCATCTTTACTCCCTTATTTATAAGATTTCTAAAATGTCCCCGTCAGTAATCGGGTAATCTGTTAATTTATCATCATCACTTAATAAAATCCCTTTATTTGTAGCCTTTAATGAATATTTCGTATCGCTTCCCAGCTCAAATTTTAATGTTTCAGCTAAATTTAAAATAAGTGCTTTAATTGGCTGATGCGCCGGGATGCGAAGGTCTTTTTGACTTTCTCCCCATTTTGTAAAATCAACGGTTACATTTAAATGCGTCTGTTTAACCAATGTACTTCCTCCCTATTCCATAACATTTCGACTAGCAAAATAAATTCCACCAGCAAGTGCCAGCACTATCCCAAAAACAATGGCCATTACCATTTTAGAATTTGTTTTTTCCTCTTCATCTTCCACCACTTCTTGATCGGTTTTGGAAGCATATTCACCCTCAAAAAGTTTGTCCTTCGTTTTTTTCACTGTCTGATCAGAAACATCTTTGCCTGTAAATAATTGATCTTGCAGTTTTTGATACTTTTCAGCTTCCGCCTTTTTTTGTGCTTCAATCTTTTTATCCAGTTGTTCTGTAAAAAGCGGTAATTTAAGTTCATCAAGCATCGTCTCTTGCGGGTTTGCTTCCTGAGTTTTCTCTTCATCTGATTTTTGAAGACGATCCGCTTTCATCTCCATCTTGCCATCATTTTCCAAATAGCCATCTTCTGCCGCAAGTGAAACTGTAACGTTTAAAGCAAAGAAGGAAAAGCATAGCAGGAAAAAAATTCCGATTTTAAATGTCTTCATTTGCCGCTTCCTCACTTTCCAACGTACTTTTGCGAATCACAAATAGATTCAGAACAATAAATAACGCAGCTACGCCAATAAAAATATACATCAGAATTAGGAAATTGTTTTCCCCATTTAAAATACGATTTAAAAGCACTTCGACGTATTGTAAAGGTGAATATGTTTGAAGCGTTCCAAAAATGGAAGAACGGTCAATATTTAATCCTACCGCATCCGTTAGAAACAGATAAATTCCGACTAGGGATAATATAATAAACATCCCAACCATTTGTAACTGGCGAAGGAGATAAGTAAAACTCATAACGAGCATAAGCATCAAAATAACACAAATTCCCATCCAAAGAATAAAACCAATATGGCTTGTATTAAAGATATTTCCTGAAATAGCACCAATGATAATACCTTCTGCAATTGCCACAAAGGACGTTAAAAAGGTGATAGGTAAATTTTTGGACGCGAGCGAAAGTTCTTCACTAAACGCATCATGTTGAATCCGTTTTTTCTCCTGATGAGAAATGACATAGCTTGTAAAAAGAGCAATTAAGGTCATAATCAGCACCATATAATAAGGCGTGGCTTTGTCACCTGCTGCAATCGTTTTGCCGTTTACTTTTTCAACTGGACTACTTAAAAATTGATATAGCCCTTCATTTGGTCTGTCTCCTACTCGACTATTTGACATGACACCAGAAAAGTTTTTCGAGAACGATTCATCAGATGCTAATTTTTTAGCTAAATCTTTCGATAGTGTACCCGCCTCAGAAATTAAATCTTTTCCACTTGTTTGTATATTTTTAGCTTCCTGATCAATAGCATCAAATGTTTTATACACCCCGTCTGCTGCATTTAAATTACTGCCAGTTGAGTCAGCTAAACTCTGACTTCTTGCAAGCAAGCCACCAAAATCGCTGTTTACCATCATAGCGGCAGACTTCTCATCCGAACCACTTTGCAAGACCACTTGATTTTCTTTTAGTAAATCCGAGCTTGCACTTCTCCAAAGATCCACTTCACTTATCATTTTGGCTAAACTTTCATTTTGTGCCGCCGCTTCAGAACTCGTTTTCACTAACCGTTCCGCCACATCTACTGAACGATCATTAGCATCGCTCATCGTCTGCTTATAACTTGCAATTTGCGACTCAAAATTGGTCAATTTATCTTTATACGCTTTCGTTACATTTCCCGATGCCTTTTCCACAATTGCATCTAATAAATTATTACGATTAAAAATAGCATAGTAAGACGAATTCGTCGCCTGATCTTCCAATTTTTGACCTAATTCAAAAGAATAATTGGGACTATTTACATTGATTCCATAATAAAGTTGGAAAAGAAGGGCTGAGCGTTCATAGTTCCTCACAATACTTTGAATCTCCCTAAACATCTTCTTACCTGCTTCTGTAAAATCAGCCTCCTTAAAGAAAGGTTCATTTTTCTCTATCGGTATTAATAGCGCATTTTGAGTAAGCTCGGTATCTTCTAAATCCGTATTCGTTAGCGCCGGATCCATAATGAGCGTGTCATCTTTTAACACATATTTGTGCATTTTCTGAATAGCCATGAGGCTCACATCTAAATTCCCAAAAAAGGAAATATCAGTTGCACCATTTAGTTTGGCTACAAAACTGACCTTATACGTATGCGGAGCACCTTTTGTTTGTGTAAATGTAACAATGTCTTCACCTGGTTGATTAGAAACGGCACTTGAACCGATTTCTATGCCATCCTCCAAAATTTTTATATCCGAAAGCGTAAAATTAGGATCATATTGAATTTTGATTTCCGTTTGCTCGTTTTCATCTGTTTCGTCTAAAGTTACCTCTTTTGATTCAATAGCGACCCCTGTATTTGTCAGTTCTTGTATTTTGTCGTTTTTCACTGGCTGTAACGAATCCAAAATGGTCGTTTTTTCCGTTTTTTGATTGAGTTTATCCTCGGCGAAATCCGCACTATTCTCATTCATAAATTGCTTTGCAAGAACCTTTACGCGTTGATACTCATCACTTGATAGACCAAGTAATTCCTCATCCTCACTATCAAAATACTGTAGTCCATTAATCTCCGCTTTTAACCGATTTATAAACCGATTATTCACATCTGCGCGTAAGTCATTTATTGTATAACTTTCATTGTTTCCACCTGATTTACCGGATAAGATATTGGCCAGTTCAACTTGAACATCGTGCAAAATATCTGCCTGAATCGTATTATTCATTTCTGTATCTAATGTTGTTATACGTTTATTTACGTCTTCTATGTAATTTTGTAAGGCTTGTGTTTGCGACATGAGGGACATGGAATCTTGCATGGATTGTAGCTCTCTATATAATACCGAATTAGCCTGTTCAAGCGTCCCCAGCTCATTTTGGACGGAATCCGATGAAAGACTCGCTGAATATTTTTGTAAGTTATCCGCAAAAGTTGTACCAAAAGGAGCATTTTTTTCTTGTAATGTAACTAGACCCTCTAGCGTTTTTTGATAGGCCGCATTTTCTTTACTTGCATCTAAAAGCGCGGTTTTTTGTCCATTTAATAAATCTTGGAATCCTGAAAAACTTTCTTTGGAAGAACTTGTATAGTTTTGAACCGCTTCAAATTGATTCGTATAATTTGCAAGCGGATTATTGACAGTGTTATCGTAACGTGCCGTATGTTTCTTTTCCTTCGCGACAAGCGTGCTAATATTGTCCTGCGCTTCTTGTAAATTAGTTAAAATACTAGCAAAATAAACATCAATTACCCGTTGATTAATATCCGCTACTAAACTAGACGCGGTTTTCTCCGCCTCCACTTTTAAATCATTATTTCCGACATCATTAATTTTGTAGTCTACTTGAATTTTTTCCGGCGAAGTAGAAGTTAGTGACAGGGCCTTTTTTGAAAAATTATCAGGAATAATAATCATTAAATTGTACACATCGCGTTTAAGTCCACTTTCAGCCACACCTCGGCTAACCGTAGTCCAATCATGTGACTTATCCTTCAAAACGCTCGTTTGAATATCATCACCAAATGTGTATTTTTTTCCCGAAAGCTCTGCGCCCTGGTCTTCATTGACAAACGCAATGCTCATTTTATGCGTTTTTTCTTTATCTGACGTACTCTTGTTTTTGCTAACGTTTTGATTAAGGCCTACATAAGAAATGCCTATTGTCAGCAATATCGCCAAAACTAAAAAGAGTAAAATGTTCCATTTTACTTTACGTTTCATATTCTTTCATTCACTCCCATTTTCCATTTGTATCTATAATTTTAAATCATTGCATTCAATTTTAATTCATATTGTATACTTTTCAGAAAAAGCCATGCAACAAAATGCTACATGGCTTTTCTTGTGTAGCAAAATATGTATCCGTGCTACAAGAATTGTAATTTAGAAACCGAAGTTTTGAGATAATTGTTGATCTTGTTCCTCTACGGCTTGAGCAGTACGTTGTAACTGGTTTTCAATTTGATCCATTAGATTCGCAAATTCAGTTACTTTAGGGCGTAGTTGATTGAATTGATCATCAAAACGTTGGAACGCTTGCCCTTCCCATTCGCTACGTAATTGTTCTTGAAGTTGTGATAGACGCTGAAGCATTTGCTCGATATCCCGTCCGCTTTGACCGTAAGTCTTCGCGCGATCACGTAGTTCTGCCGGGGTCATTCTAATTTGTCCAGACATACTCTCTTCATCTCCTTTTTCATTTTATGGATACAAATCCACAAATTAAGTATAGCATACTTTTTTTTGACCAATTGTGACAATAAATTGAACATTTGTGTTTTCCTTGAATTCTAAGTCAAATCCATCCATTCCAATGGTTTAAGCGTTATTCTTTACAAAAAGAAGCGTTTTAATAAAGTCTATTTATGTGTATAATGGAGATAAGAAAAAAAGAGGGGGAATCAAAATGACAAGTAAGAAAGTGGCCATTGCAAGTGATCATGGCGGCATAGCGCTTCGAAAAAATATTGTATCTTTTTTAAATAAAAAGGATATTGATTTTGAAGAATTTGGTCCAGAGGTTGAGGAATCTGTGGATTATCCCAATTTAGCTTTTACTGTTTCTGAAAAAGTAGCTCGTGGCGATGCGTATCGCGGGATTTTAATTTGTGGCACTGGCGTTGGTATGAGTATCGCCGCCAATAAAGTGCACGGCATTCGTTGCGCTCTCGTTTCAGACACCTTTACGGCGCATGCTACACGAGAACATAATGATTCCAACGTCCTCGCACTAGGCGCCCGTGTGACAGGCCCGGGACTTGCACTCGATATTGTTAAAATTTGGCTTGAAACGGAGTATGAAGGCGGTCGCCACGCCAAACGCCTTAGTCAAATTGAACAGTTCGAAAACACTCAAGGTTGATTTTTCCCCAAAAAGATGGTTTAATGTTTATAAATCAAATGAAAATACTCGGAATTCTTATCAAGAGAGATGGAGGGACTTGGCCCTGTGAAATCTCAGCAACAGACCTACGGGCACTGTGCTAAATCCAGCGAGCGCAAAGCTTGGCAGATGAGGAGAGTTTGTTTTATTCGCTCTTCTTTTTCTGAAAGGAGAGTTTTTTTCTTTTTGTCTGAAAGGAGCTAATAAAATGAACGCATTATCATTTAGTCACGCCGTACACTTCGTCCACGATTTAGAAGCCGTCCGTACCCAGTTACAACACTTTGGTTTAAAAATGGAAACAACCGAAAAAGAAAGCCTACCCGGCACCCAGTCTGTCATAACAGAATTCGGGCTTTCGCACATCCAATTTTTAAGTATTACTGAAAAAGAAGCCGCATCCAAAAGTTTCCTCGGGAAAGAGGCGCTTCAATTCCTGCCTGTGAAACAAATTTTGGGGCACCTTGTCATCGAAACGTCTGATTTAGACGGCCTCCGAACCCAACTTTTAAAAAAAGGACATGATTTAACGCTCATTTCAGGTGCAAATGAAGCAGAGCCGCTTTATACCATCTCCGGTACCCTTGGCGGCCTGGCTTATCCACTCATTCGGAAGAGATGTTTTTCGAAAAACGAAGCGGGGCACCATGCCTTAAAAGAAATCCACATCCGTGTGGATAACCCTGAAATCGCCCTTTATAACTGGGCTGACCTTTTTAATCTACAGGTTATCCACAATACGCTGTTTTTAGGTGATGTCGCGCTTAAATTTACAAAAGGATCGTCAAATCGCCTGCACGCGCTAGTTTTTGACACATTTTCCGATACAATTAGTCAAACTGAATTTCGGATAGGTGAAGGCTTTTATCGCTTTCGCTAGCGTAGTTATACACAAACTTATCCACATTATCCACAGACTGGCATCGTATACACTCTGCTCCAATATTCTATACTTGTGGATAAAAATAGACGTCGCTTTTCGCCTTGTGGAAAAGTGACGTCTGTTTTTATTCGGGGCCATCTAATTGCGCTTTTTGTTCAATTAATTCGTGGTGGTCGACTTCTAAATTTCCGTTTTCATATTCCGTTAAAAGAAATTGGAAGGCCGCTAATTGCTTGGCGCGCAATTTTTGGCAAGTCGCTGCTTCAAAAAGCAAATTTTGGGCCTCTATCATCGCCGTTTTATCCTCATACACACCGGCACCTAAAATCGCACGCTCCAAAATGGCGATAATTCGCTCATCCTGACAGCCTAGCGCATAAGCCTCCTCTAAATCGGCTAAATAATTCATTTTTCGCTTCCCCCTATTTTAAACATTCGAAAAAAGATGGTGCTTCATTTATCCGTGTTTTGTTGACCGAATAAAAATGTGTTGTGCCTTCTTTTCTGAGCTCGATTAACTCGGCTTCTTTTAACACTTTTATATGGTGCGACAAGGTGGATTTTGCAATATGATACTCCCCGCAACTCACGGAACGTTCGCCGTTTTTTAGGAGGCAACGAAATATGTTTAGGCGAATTGGGTCAGCGAGTGCTCGTAAAATAATTAATAAGTTTTCTTCAGATAAATTTTTCATAAAACTATCTTATCACAGGACGATTTATTTGCCGATAAAAAGATTCTATGCTAAAGTACGATAGTTCGATATAATTAGAACTATTCAGAGGAGGACTACCATGTATAAAAATAATGATTTTCACGACTTAATGAAAAATCGCCGTTCTATTCGTGCTTACGATGAAAACGTTAAAATTACTCACGAGGAAATGCTTGAAATGATAAATGAAGCCACAAGTGCCCCGAGCTCAGTTAATATGCAGCCTTGGCGTTTTGTCGTGGCAGATTCCGGTGAAGCAAAAGCAAAACTTCGCCCGTTAGTTCGTTTCAATACGACACAAAATGATACATCTTCCGCGATGATTATTCTTTTTGGGGATAAAAATGCTTTTGAAAATGGCGAAAAAATTTATAGTACGGCGGTTGCAAAAGGTTTAATGCCCGAAGAAGTTAAAAATAAGCAACTTCCTGCTTTAAGTGCCATGTTCAAAGACGCTACAGAAAGCGAACTAGAACGCATCAGCCTAATTGACGGCGGCCTCGTTGCCATGCAGTTCATGCTTGTCGCTCGCGCTTACGGTTATGACACCAATCCAATCGGTGGATTTGAACGTGATGAAGTAGCAAAAGCCTTCGATATGGACACAAAACGCTACACGCCCATTATGATTCTTTCAATCGGTAAAGCAAAAGATGCAGGCTACCCGTCTTATCGTTTAGATGCGCAAGATATTACGAGCTTTAAATAAAAAAATTCCTGTATTAACCATTGTCAAATGGAAGATACAGGAATTTTAGATTAGTCTCAAACGGCAATATTCACAGCTCATACCTCTGTACCGGTGCTTGCGTAAAAAAAGTACGCTACGCTCCGGTACAGAGGCTTTACATAGAATCTAACCATTTGGGAGCAGTCTGATTTTAGCGCAAGCTGTTTTGATTTGCGTAAACTTTGCGTTTTTCTACAAACTGATTTTTTTTATTTATTTTCCTTTATAAACGCTCTTAGTTCAGCTTTTCTGGCTGAACTAATTTCTTTTTTAGGGATATTTTGAATGGCTCCTTCTAAAGCGTATAAAAAGTGTAAACAGGCACCATCATCTACTAGGTGTTTTGTTTTTAAATACGCGGTTTCCGTACCGACTGAAATAAGTTGTTCAGCGGTCATAATCCCGACTTCATTCAATTTTTCCTCATTCACTTTTCCCAAATTAGGCATTTCTTGAATTTTCATTTTTACTCCTCCACCATTCTGTAACCGACGCCGATTTCAGTTTGAATATAGCGTGGTTCTGCAGGGTTTTGTTCGATTTTTCGGCGGATATTGCTTAAATTGACACGTAGCGTTTGGTTTTCATTTGCGTAAGGGCCCCAAATTTCGCGAATTAAAAAATCATGTGTCAAAACTTTTCCAGCATGCCGCCCAAGTAATTCAAGTATTTTATATTCGATAGGCGTTAAATGGACTATTTCGTCTGCCACTGTTACGCGGCGTTTGTCGTTATCAATTTTAAGATCCCCGATTTCAATAATCGGAGCTTCCGTACTCGATTTCGTTCGCAAACTATGTCTTAGTGCTGTTCGAATTCGCGCCAGTAGTTCAGATGTGCCGAATGGCTTTGTAATATAATCATCCGCTCCGAGGTCAAGCGCCTCTACTTTTTCACGTTCATGAAGCCTTGCAGAGACTACAATAACGGGTATGTCTGACCAGGAACGGAGCGTTTTTAAAAGAGCGAGTCCGTCCATATCCGGTAGCCCTAAATCAAGTAGGATTAAATCCGGAGCGTGCGAAGCCGCCATGCTTAAGCCTTCTTTTCCCGTTTGTACCTCTAGCGTTTTATAGTTACTGGCACTTAAAATCGCATTCATGAAATGGCTAATGCCCGGTTCATCCTCAATAATTAAAATGAGTAAATCATTTTGCACGCGAATCGCCTCCTAATGGCAAAGTAAAGCGGAATAAAGCGCCGCCGCCTGGATTTTCTGCCACTTCCATTGTACCACCATGCGCTTTTATAATCGACATACAAATGGATAAGCCAATACCAAGACCACGCGTCATATCCACACGTTCACGCGCTTCCACACCAAAATTATCAAACAGCTGGCCAAAACGTTCTTTTGGAATGCCCACCCCATCATCTTTTACCGTAAAGACCACTTCATCGCGCACAAGAGTGACATTCACCCACACTTTCGCATCCGCTCCGCCGTGTCTAAGCGCATTTTCCATTAAGTTGATTAAAACTTGTTCGATTAAAGTAGCATCCATAGGTATGAGTACGACTTCGTCTGGAACCCGAACATGAATGGTGCGATTTTTAAAGCGGCTGCGAATTCGTCTTACTGCCCCGCCAATCACCTCTTCAGCCGCCTCTAAGTCGGCGTTTACCGTGAGCATCCCTTCGTTTATTCGTGTGACGGATAGTAAATTTTCGACCATCCGAATGAGCCATTCTGAATCTTCTTTAATATCTAGGACAAGCTTGTCTCGCGTTGTTTCATCCAATTGATTCTCAAGGAGTGCCGAACTGGCCCCTAAAATGCCGGTTAACGGCGTTCGCAAATCATGCGAGATGGCGCGCAGTAAATTGCTACGCATTTGTTCTTTTTCCGTTTCAATTAGGATTTGACGTTGCTCATCCGTTAGTTTTTGCCGTTCAAGCGAGGTGGCCACCTGTGAACTGACCATCCGCAAGAAAAGTCGATTATCTTGCGTGAGCGCTTCCTTGTTTGGGTCACAAAAAATGCCGATGACACCTAAAATTTTCCCGCCCGAGATAACAGGCAAATAAAAACCCGCGGACCCAGAAAGCGTATCCGTCGTTCGGCCAGCTTCTTTGCCGCTTCGAAATACCCAGTGAACCACGGCACGTTCGGCCGGAGAAAGCATCGCGAGCGCTCCTGTCTCATCTTTTTCTTGTAAAAAAGTTCCTCCCGTTCCGTCTTCCTTCGGCTCTTCCGCGTAAACGATTATCGAGCGGCCAAGCAGGCGAACGAGATAGGCAGTGACGAGCTCTAAAATGCCGTCTAGTTGGCGTGTTACGAGCAATTTTTTATTTAGCTCATATAAAATCTCCGTCCGGCGCTCTCTGACAACGGCTTGCTTGGCAATTTTTTTCATCCGAACTGTCAGTGCACTTGTAATGAGCGCAACAAGAAGCATAATACCATAAGTTACTGGATAACCGACTTGCACGGTGTTAAATGTGTAAAGTGGCGTCATAAAGAAAAAATTAAAAATAAGTACTGCTAAAAGCGAACCGATGATGCCATATAAATAGCCTGTTGTGATTCTAGAGATGACAAGGACAGATAAAATATACACCATGATGATATTTTGATCGCCTATTCCGAGTTCTGATAACCCGGCGGATAGGATGGTGGCTAAGATGAGGGCGGCAAACATTTTAGCGGTGTCATGCCATGTGACGATATTTTTCAATGTCCACGCATTGTTTTTTGGTTTTTTCTTTGCGGCTGCTTGGAATGATATGGATTTCAATTGCTTGCAGGGAATCAATTAATTCATCTTCTAAATCGGCTCCGAATTTCCCCAAAAGAAAAGATTTTCGGTTTGATTTTCCAAGCACGATGTTCGTCACGCCTGAGAGCTTGGCGTATTCAGCGATGGTTTCACTCAGATTATGGCCGTTTATCGTGACCGTATCCGCACCGAGTTTTTCCGCAAGCGCCAGATTTTCTTGGAGCGTTTTTTTATCGGCAAGCGGCAAACTTTCCGTATCGCCATCATCCACATAAAGCGCCGTAAAACTGGCATGAAACGCCTCCGCCGCGCGCGCCGTCCAGCGAATCAGCTTTTGCGACGCTTCCGACTCATTAATACACACAAGTAACTTCATACTCGCGCGCTTATCCGAAAACGGCATCGTCTGCTCATTTAGAAAACTAATGCGATCCGTCACTTTCCGCATCGCAATTTCGCGAAGCAACTTCAAATTCTCTTTTGTAAAAAACTTGTGCATCGCAAGAGCTGCGCGTTCCGCTTCGTAAATTTTACCTTCGCTAAACCGTTTTAATAGCTCATCAGGTTCTACGTCAATGAGTTTTATGAAGTCCGCTTGGTCGAAAAATTGGTCCGGTATCGTTTCCTTAACCGCAATTTGCGTAATATCCTCCACAATATCATTTAAACTTTCAATATGTTGCACATTAACGGTCGTATAAACATCAATGCCCGTATCAAGTAGCTCTCTAACATCTTGATAACGTTTTTTATTTCGCGAACCTGGCGCATTAGTGTGGGCAAGCTCGTCCACTAAAACCACGCCTGGTTGCCTAAGAAGAACAGCATCCACGTCAAACTCTTCTAAACACATATTTTTATATGTCACTAGTTTCGTTTGAATTTTCGGGAGGCCATCTAAAAGCCGCATCGTTTCCTTACGATTATGTGGCTCAATGTAGCCTGCGACAACATCAATACCTCTTTCAAGTTCTTCGTGCGCATCATTTAGCATAGCAAAAGTTTTCCCGACCCCTGCCGCATAACCAAAATAAATTTTTAATTTTCCGGAAGAACCCGCACGCACCTCTTGTAATAACGCATCAGGATTCGGCCTATCATTTGTCATGGCTAGCACCTCCTTTAAACTCAAGTTAAGTAAAAAAGCGTATCATTTTGTTTGAATAAAAAAGGGATATGCGCCAACATATCCCCGTACAGAGCCGTTAAAGACGGTGACTGTTTCTAATTTTGATCAAGCTCCAAGTTCACGCCAAGAACATTGACAACTGGTTCGCCCATAAAGCCTAATGCGCGATTTGTTGTATGGTTTCTGATAATTTTTTCTACAAGAGCAGGGGACATATCGCGCACTTTAGCGATTCTATCCACCTGATACGCTGCCGCTTGGGTCGAAATATTCGGATCCACACCGCTTGCGGAACTTGTGACTAAATCAATCGGAATTTGTTTTTTATTCGACGGGTCTAACTGGTGGAAAAAATCGACACGCTTAGCCACTAATTTTTTCATATCCGAACTCGCTGGATTTAAGTTAGAAGGCGAACCGTCATCAGGGCGGCCAATCAAATATTTGGCGTCCGTAAATTTCTGCCCGATCAACCGCGAGCCTTTATTTCCTTCTATTATACTGCCATTTGCTTTATTTTGGAAAGCGGCTTCTGCAATCAGCGTGACGACAGCCGGATAAAGGACGCCGCACACAATTGTAAGGGCAGCAAACAAAACAAGCGCCTGCCTTATTAATCGTTTCATTTTCATCGCCTCCTAAGAAATACCCATAAATGTTAAAATCAAATCAATCAATTTAATCGCGATAAATGGCGCTACAAGACCGCCTAACCCGTAAATAAGCAGGTTGCGTCCTAGTAATTTTTGCGCCGGCATCTCCGTATATTTCACGCCTTTAAGCGAAAGAGGAATTAAGAAAATAATGATAAGGGCGTTATAGATAATCGCGGATAAAATCGCCGTTTTAGGGCTCGTGAGGTCCATAACATTTAGCGCCGCTAGCTCCGGATAAATCCCGTAAAATAAAACGGGGATAATCGCGAAATATTTGGCGATGTCGTTCGCTACACTAAATGTCGTAAGCGCTCCTCGCGTCATTAAAAGCTGTTTACCGATGCGAACGATGTCAATCAGTTTCGTTGGACTCGAATCTAAATCCACCATGTTCCCCGCCTCTTTCGCCGCTTGCGTCCCTGAATTCATCGCCACTGCAACGTCTGCTTGTGCAAGTGCCGGTGCATCATTCGTGCCGTCACCGGTCATCGCAACAAGATGCCCTTCCTTTTGATAACTCCGAATTAAATCAAGCTTGGCTTCTGGTGTTGCTTCTGCCAGAAAGTCATCCACTCCCGCCTCCGCTGCAATTGCCGCCGCCGTCATCGGATTATCCCCTGTAATCATAATCGTTTTAATCCCCATTTTCCTAAGATCAACAAAACGCTCTTTTACGCCATTTTTTACAATGTCTTTTAAGAAAATCACGCCTAGCACCTGCTTGTTTTTTACAACAACCAGCGGCGTTCCACCAACATTAGCTACTTTTGAAACGAGTGTATCACATTCATCTGGATATGTGCCGCCCATTTCCTCTACGTATTTTTTTACCGCATCCGCTGCTCCTTTTCGAATTGTATCATCTGCGTAATCAATACCGCTCATACGCGTTTTAGCAGTAAAAGGAATAAATTCTGCTTGCGTCCCACTAAAATCGCGCCCACGAATATCAAATCTTTCTTTAGCCAAAATAACAATGCTTCTGCCTTCTGCCGTTTCATCTGCAAGTGAAGAAAGTTGAGCCGCATCGGCAAGTTCACGTTCACTAACCCCCGTTACTGGTAGAAATTCGCTGGCACGGCGATTTCCAAGTGTAATCGTTCCCGTTTTATCAAGCAGGAGCACATCCACATCGCCTGCCGCTTCAATAGCACGGCCACTCATAGCAAGAACATTCGCTTTGTTTAGTCGACTCATCCCCGCGATACCAATTGATGAGAGCAGTGCGCCAATTGTTGTTGGCGCCAGACAGACAAGAAGAGCGACAACGTTTGTTACTGAAACCGCTGAACCGCCACCAGCTAAGCGACTGGAAAAATCTGAAAAAGGAAGCAAAGTCACAGAGACAGCTAGAAAAATAATAGTTAGTGTCACAAGTAAAATTTGTAGCGCCACTTCATTAGGCGTTTTTTTACGTGCGGCCCCTTCCACCATCGCAATCATCTTATCTAAAAAACTTTCACCCGCTTCTGTTGTAATTTGAATAACAAGCGAATCCGAAACGAGCGTTGTCCCACCGGTAACCGCACTACGATCCCCGCCAGATTCTCGAATAACGGGCGCCGATTCTCCTGTTATAGCACTTTCATCCACCGAAGCCGCACCAAAAATCACCTCGCCGTCCATCGGAACCTGTTCACCCGCTTCAACAATAACGATATCGCCTTTTTTTAATGTATTGGATAAAACTTCGGTAAAGTCCTCATGATTATCAGCCGATTTTAGCTTTCTCGTTACAACGTCCTTCCTTGCGCTCCGCAAACTATTGGCTTGTGCGCGTCCGCGTCCTTCCGCTATCGCCTCCGCAAAATTCGCAAATAAAACTGTAAACCACAGCACCAGTGCAATAACGAACGTGTACCACCGCGCCTCATCACCAATATTTATAAATGTTAAACCGTATAAGATAGTTGTTAAAACAGCGCCTAGATAAACCACAAACATCACCGGATTCTTAAGCTGGGTTCTAGGCGCGAGCTTTCTGAATGATTGTTTAGTTGCATCCATATAAATGCTTTTTTGATTTTCTTCTTGTTTCATTTTTACTCACCCCTATTTGTTAGTGAAAAAGTCGGCAATTGGTCCAAGCGCTAAACTTGGCAAGAAACTTAGTGCGCCGACTAGGAAAATAACGCCGATTAAAAGGCCTATAAATAAACCTGTATCCGTTTTTAACGTGCCACTGCTCGCTGCAACAGGTTTTTTCTTCGCCAAATTAGACGCCAAAAATAAAGTTGCGACAAGGGGAACAAAGCGTACAATCAGCATGATTGTGCCCCCAACAAAATTCGTGAAGCTCGTATCCGCTTTAAACCCAGCAAAGGCACTTCCGTTATTATTTCCCATTGATGTAAAGGCGTATAAAACTTCTGAAAAGCCGTGCGCTCCGCGATTTGTAAGATAATCCATCACATTTGGCATCATACTAGCGAACATGGTTCCAAAAAGCGTCATAAGCGGTGGTCCTAAAATAATCAAACACACCATCTTCATATCATAAGGTTCAATTTTTTTGCCTAAATATTCCGGCGTACGCCCAACCATGAGCCCCGCAATAAACACCGTCAAAATCACAAACGCAATCATCCCGTAAAGACCGCTTCCCACGCCGCCAAAAATTACCTCGCCTAGCTGCATTAAAAACAAAGGAACAAATCCTCCAAGCGGCGTTAAACTATCATGCATCGCGTTTACCGAGCCATTTGAAGCAGCCGTTGTCGAAGTCGCAAAGAGCGAAGAATCCGCCACACCAAAACGCGCTTCTTTTCCTTCCATATTCCCAGCGCTAACGTCCACCCCCGCATAGTGCGGAACCGTTTGATACTCTGCTGCCGTAATGCCAAACAAGGCCACTACAAAGACAATCATCATGGTTAAAAATAGGGTTTTTCCTTGCCCCCTGTCTTTAACGGCATACCCAAACATAAAAACAAGTGCTGCCGGGATAATTAAAATGGCCACCATTTCAAAAAAGTTTGTAAAAGCCGTGGGGTTTTCAAATGGAAACGCCGAATTCGTTCCAAAAAAACCACCACCATTAGTCCCCAGCTGCTTAATCGCGATTTGACTCGCTGCCGGCCCCATCGGAATGATTTGACTCACCCCGCTTTGAAGCGTCGTTTGAACACTTGCACCCGAAAAATTTTGCACTACGCCGCCTGATACTAAAATCAGAGCAAGAATGAGTGACATCGGCAGTAACACATAAAGTGTAATACGCGTTAAATCTTGCCAAAAGTTTCCTATAGTATGTTCCTTTTTTAAAATAAAACCGCGAATTAAAGCAAATAAAACCGCAATACCAGTTGCTGCTGATACGAAATTCTGTACAGTCAAGCCAACCATTTGCGAAAAATATGACAATTGAGTTTCCCCCGCATAAGCCTGCCAATTCGTATTGGATATAAAACTTGCTGCCGTATTAAAAGAAAGCCCAATTGACATCCCTTTTATATGTTCTGGATTGAGTGGCAGAACTCCTTGCAGCATTAAAATGAGCATGACAAAAATAAAGCCTACCGCACTAAAAATCAATACGGATAATGCATATATTTTTTTGGTGACATACTTGCCGTACTATTTTCACCCATTCCTTTGTATATCCATGTTTCTACGGGTTGTAAAACGCGCGATAAAAACGTACGGCTGCCTTTCATCACTGCATACATATACCGCCCAAGTGGAATGGCTAAGCCAATTAAGACAATAATAAACAGGATGTTTTTTAATAAGACTAGACTCATAAGTTTTCACCTCGAAATAAAACGTAAAATAAATATGCCATCAAAATAAGGGCTAGAATCCCTAGAATGCTAATGACCACACTCATTTCTCTCAACTCCTTTTTCTAACCTAATCCTATCAATATCTGTATAAAGACGGTGTTAAAGCTTTTAATTAGGGTATAAAGATTTTGTAAAGGAGGTTTACTGTGTAAAAATTACACACATCACACACATTGTGTACACATTTCCACGGAATGAAAACGTTATTATATAGCGGTTTCATCCTTTCAAAAAGTTGGCACGGAAGTTGCATATATAATAACTATAAGAACTAACCTTTAGGAGGGTTTACAATGAAAACAATTATGTTGGTGTGTTCCGCTGGTATGTCTACTAGCTTACTTGTAACTAAAATGGAAAAAGCAGCTGAGGCTGAAGGTATGGAAGCAAAAATCTTTGCCGTAGCGGAAGCAGAAGCAGATAAACATTTAGATGAAATTGACGTACTATTACTTGGGCCACAAGTTCGTTTCTTAGAAGGAAACATGAAGAAAAAATTAGAGCCAAAAGGTATTCCACTAGGCGTTATCAATAGCGTTGATTACGGAATGATGAAGGGCGATAAAGTTTTAGATCAAGCAAAAGATTTAATGAAATAATGTTTGTTAGCCAAGGGGAGACCCTTACTATAAATTAATGGTTCTTTTAGCAAGGAACCACAAAAAAGGAGATTTTTTAAATGAATGGTTTTATTGCATTTATGGAGAAACACTTTATTCCATACGCAGCTAAAATCGGTGCACAACGTCATTTAGTCGCTGTACGTGATGGTTTCATCGCTACTATGCCACTAATGATTCTCGGTTCGTTCGCCGTATTAATTAACAACTTACCAATCCCAGGTTACATCCCGATGATGAATAACATTTTTGGGGAAGGAAAATGGCAAGCCTTCGGTGGTAACATTTGGGCCGGCACTTTCGCTATTTTAGGTCTACTTATTGCCTTTACAGTTGCCTATAACCTTGCTAAATCTTATGACAAAGATGCTTTATCTTCTGGTGTAGTATCTGTTGCTTCTTTCTTCGCTATCGGTGCTGGATTCGTAACAGTTACTGACGGTGCAGGAAGTGTTGCTGGTCTTGGATCCGCTGGTTTATTCTTAGCACTTATTATTTCTTTAATTTCAACTGAAATTTTCACTCGTTTAAGTGGCAATCCAAAACTTATCATTAAAATGCCTGAAGGGGTTCCACCAGCAGTTGCTCGTTCATTCGCTGCTTTATTCCCTTCAATGATTACGGTTTCAATTTTCGCCTTAATTACAGCTTTCTTCCAAGCTGCAGGCGTTGCTGATTTAGTTGGTGAGTTCTACAAACTAGTTCAAGAACCTTTCATGGGTCTTGCAAACTCACTACCAGTTGCTTTACTATTAGCATTTATTTCTTCATTCTTATGGTTCTTTGGTTTGCATGGTGCAAACATCATCGATCCATTTATGCAAACAATTAATGCCCCTGCAATTCAAGTAAATGCAGATGCGCTTAAAGCAGGTAAAGACCTACCTTTCATCGTTACAAAACCTTTCTTCGATTCTTTCGTAAACTTAGGTGGTACTGGTGCTACTTTAGGTCTAATCATTGCTATTTTCTTAGTTGCTCGTAAACATAAAGCCTATATGACAGTATCTAAATTATCTGCTGCACCAGGTGTATTCATGATTAATGAGCCAATGATGTTTGGTTTACCGATTGTACTAAACCCAATCTTCTTTATTCCTTACATCCTAACACCAATGATTCTTGTAACAATCGCTTACTTCGCTACAGTAATCGGACTGGTTCCGGCGACAACCGTTATTACGCCTTGGACAACACCACCAATTATCGGTGGTGCTCTCGCAACTCAAAGCTTAGCAGGTGGTATTTTAGCCGCAGTCAACTTAGCCGTTGCTGTTGTTATCTACCTTCCATTCGCTAAAATGGCTCAAGTTCAAGAGCTTAAACGTGAAAAAGCAGCAGAAGCAGCTGAAACAAAATAAAATCAACCTGAACGCTACACTTTTAAGGACGTGTTAAACATGAATTCTGAAAATCTAGAACAAACTATTATGGGCTTAATCGTTTTTGGCGGTAACGCCAAGAGCGATGCGATGCTCGCAATTGATGCCGCTAAAAAGGGAGATTTTGATAAAGCCGACGAGCAAATTAAACTTGCTGAAGAAGCTTTACTAGAAGCTCATCATTCTCAAACTGCTTTAATCCAAGGTGAAGCTCGTGGTGAAAAAACAGAAGTATCTTTACTTCTTGTTCACGCTCAAGACCACTTAATGAACGCTATCACTTTTAAAGATTTAGCAAAAGAAATCGTTGAGCTTTATCGTACTAAATAAGATTTATCAAAAAATAGCGTCCAAGTATTCAATTAAACACTTGGACGCTATTTCTTTATATATTTATTTTTATAAAATAGTTTGTTACTCTTTTCCATTCATTAGCAAATTTTTTTCGCAATTTTATTGTGCCCAACCATATTAAGAGTTATTAAAATTTCCTTAACCTTATTATGCAATTGTTTATCTTCGTTAGAGTTTTCCATCCACCTAATTTCCGCCAGCCTAAATTGTGCTTCACAGATCATCAACGCATCACCCAAGCAAACTGCTATTTGAATAATTTTTTCTAAAAAATATTTAGTCTCTATTACTCTATTGCTTAAACGTAGGACTGTACAGTAATTCCACCACATCTTTAGTTCTAACCTATTTCCATTTTTAAATTCTTTATATCGACTAAACTCTTTACTCAACCTCTTTATCATAGTTTTTAGTTCTGACGCTTCAAAGATACAGAGCATATTACTTATCAATACTAATTCACAATATGTCCAACGTTCTCGTTTTGCTAGCCTAACCCATATTGGTCTAAGCTCATGTTTTAATAAACTTAAATCACGAGAAACATTAAAATTGATATAGCTTTTCAATAGCTTATATAGCAACTGGAAAAATTCGTAATTATGTCCTGACTTAGATTGTAAATCAAGTATCAAACTCTCTATCTTATTGACATCTTGTATGCTATAAATATTCATAAAATTATCAATTACTTTTTCTAAATCTGCTTTCTCATAATTATTTTTAATAAATAGAAATTCATCCTCCAAAATTGACCATCTTTTTAAGATTAACTCTAGCCTACTTCTTCCTAATGCTTGACTACCTCTTTCGCAACGGTAAGCATATTGGCTAGAAATAACGGATTCATAAAATTCAGAAACTTTAAGCTGTAAATTCCATCTTATTTCTTGCAAAGTTTCACCTGTCTTTTTTATTCTTTTTCCCATTCCAAAACTTCCTTTCTTGATGTTTTATACTAGTAGATATAATCATAAAATTATTCTGATGAAAAATAGTATACTATATAGTGAACTCAGAGATAATATAATATTTACTCATGCTCTGTGATTCACAAAACAAAAGGGAGATGTTTTTATGAGAAGAAAAAATTTAAGCTTTACTAAGTTATTGTTTGTTCTAGCTCTAGTATCTGCCGTCTTTGCACCGACAATCTCTGCCTTCGCTGAAGAACCTAGCGAAAAAACAAATGACATCGAGATAATTGCCAGTTTTGATTATGGTGTACTAGATGATTCACTTGTTCAAGATGGATTCACAACTTCTCAAAGGCCTTTGTTAAGAAGCAATCAAACTGTAGGTGGTGGTGGCTCAACTTATACACTCTCAACTAGAAAAACTATTTCTTTGAAAGCTACAAATTCTGCCTATCAAATTTTAATGTCTGCAGGCTTAGACAAAGTAACAAAAGGAAATACAGTGGCAAGTGCCATTGCAGGTCTTTTCTTAGACAGTTTAAAAAATTATAAGTACATGAGACAAAGTATCTATAAAAAGACTGATAAGAATTATATTTATTATAAAGTGATAGATGAATTTTCGAATAGCAAGACTAATTTCAGCAAAGGACCTGTGAAAACTTATTACTCAAAAGTTAAAAGATAATTTTATGAATAAAGATACCCAAATTCCCTTTTATTTGAATTTGGGTATCTTTACATTGTACAATAAGCCTCAAAACTTTCCTTTACTCAATTGTTTTTTGTCAATTTTTTTGGAATTTAAAAACCAATGTTTGTGATAGTCTCCTGATAGAGCTGAAAATGGGATGGGGACATCGCCTTGTTCTTTGATTTTTTCGTCTAGATACTCTTTTAAAATCCACGGATCCTCAAGCGAATGCTGACTAAGTGATAAAATTCGGTTTATTTTTTCAATGTTTGTCTTTAAATCCTGTGCAATTTGTTCTTTTGTAAGACCTGATTTTACCAAATTGGCATTTAGCTCCTGTATTGTTGCGGTAATTTGTTCGTTTGTTAGTGACATTTGAACACCTTCATTTACTTTTATTTTAAATAGTTGTAATTACAACAATAGGATACTTTACATCTAAAAACTTGTCAATTAAAATGTTGTGAATTAAACTATTTAATGAAGAACAATTGAGCTACTATAGCTTGAAAGAGGGATATCATATGAATTTTAATGAAGATGGTTTATCTGAACAAATCCACCAATTAAATATGCTCCAGCAGCAATATGTTTTGCGGAAACTAAGAGGACTTTCGCTTAATTCAAAGCAAGCACGCAGTTTAAATTATATTTTTGCGCATCCGGGTACAATCCAAAAAGGGCTTTCGACTTTTTTAGGGACGCAAGACGCTACGGTCACCAATATTTTAAAAAGTTTAGAAACAAAAGGGCTTATCCGTCGTGAAATCCCTGCTGACAACGAACGTCAAAAACGTCTTTTTCTGACAGACAAAGGGGAAGATAGTGCCCGCAAAATCCAGTTTTTCTTTAGCGAATTGAACAAAGCTATCACAGAAAATTTAACTGCGGATGAACAAAATGAAATGAGCGTTTTACTCGAAAAAATGGGGCAAAGTTTGACAAAAGAGGCTAGGAGCGAGTCCTAACCTCTAAAAATCGTCTTCAATTTGTTGGGTTGGCATGGTATATCTGTAAATACCCTGCACCGCGGCTATTGCGGACTGATCTGCGAGCTTATCTATCTTTTGGCTATCGCGCTGGATAAACGCTTCCAGAAGCAGGGGGATGTTTACTCCCGCAACAAGTTCCGACTGCTTATAATTTTCCAGAAGGACAACGAGTACGTTAAAAGGGGTTCCTCCTTTTAAATCCGTAAGAAACAAAATTCCTTTTTCTAGGTTTAAAGTCTGGACTTCCTTCACTATTTTATGTTGCAAACTTTCGACCGTCATTCCCTCTTCAAACGAAACAAAACTGGTATTTTTTTGCACCCCACAAATCATTTCTGCCGAGCGAATTAATTCCTTCGCCGCATGTCCATGCGTACAAACTAAAATTGCTGTCATTTTAAAAACCGCCTTTTTAATAGTCTAATTGACGATAGTAGCGTCTAATTTCCATCGGATGGCGATTTATCTGTTCCACGTGGACATCAATTCGGTTATTAACCGCATGCAAGATAAACGGTGAAAGTGTTCCTCTAAATTTTTCCGAAATACCTGGCACGTCATAATCTTTAGCATCTATAATCGTATAGTTTCCACAAATTTGAGGGATAAAACGAGCGACTCGTTCGCTAAGCGCGCGCTGTGTATCTTCTGTTACATAAATCGTAACAGGTGTATCACGCTCAACAATTTCAAACATTCCGTGGAAAAATTCATGCGCCTCAATGGATTTTGTTTTAATCCAGTGCTGCTCTTCCCAGTAACACATGGCGTAGGAATACGTTGCGCCCCACTGATTTCCGGCACCTACAAAATAATGAATAGCATCTTCATGGTGCTTCTTCGCAAATTCCTTTCCAAATTCATCCGCCGCTTTTTCAACTTCTACAATTCCTTTAGCAAAATGTTGATCCATCTCACTATAAAATTCGTCGTATTCTGCAAACTCGCCCGCCAAATACATAAAGCGGTCCCCCACCATGAAAAATTTAAGCTGTTCATTAAGCGGATAAGAAATCAAGTAGTCTACAAGGGAGGCTAGTTCAGTGTCCGCCTTATCAATAAAGCCAAGCACTTTAGCGCCAATTTCCTTACATTTTTTGACAGCTTGAACAACCTCTTCCGTGCTCCCTGTTACAGATGAAATAACGACAAAGGTATCTTTTGTCACGCGCTTATTTCCTGTCGTTAAAAAAACCGCCGCATTTTCATAAAACGTCTCAAGTTCGGTCCGCTCTTTCATATGCACAACCGCTTGCATAGCAGAAGCGTAAGTACCTCCAATACCTAACCAGCATACGTTACTAAAGCCTCGGCTAAAGACATCATCAATAACCTCATTAATTTGCGGACGTAATTTTAACGCCCCTTCCATATTTTTTAATACTTTTCCTTCGTCAAATTTCAGCATGACTACTCCTGCCTTCCTAATTTAAATTTTCGACGCCGTGATTTTATCGAATTCTGGAAACGCCGATTTTTCTAAATCAATACCTTTTTCCTGCGAAATCCTAAACGCTAATAAATGTATTGGGATTGTCATATATAGCGACGCCAATAATTCATCCGTTTGAATATGAAGTGCTAAATCATTTGGACTTGCTTTACCTTGATCAGCGTATATCGTTTGAACATGCGGCACATGCCCGCGTAGAAACTCTTTTAATTTATCCGCCCGATTCATAAGTTGACCTTCTGGTTCTAAGAAAATAATATTATCCGAAGTATCTAAGCCAATATACGGACCGTGCATATATTCTTCTAGTTCCTTACCAAAAGCTGTTATACGAATGGTTTCTGTCACTTTTGTTTCTCCCTCACGTGCGACCCCGTAGGTGCTTCCGTAACCGATAAAGAAAATCCGCGTTGCACTCATCCATTCTTTTGTATGTGCCGCCACCCATTTTGTGGACTTTTCAATAATGTTGGGTAGTTCAGTTGCAATTTTTTTCATTTCACTTACATCAAATTCATATTGTTCAGGTGTTATTTTCCCTTCAGCTAAGGCAAGTTCAAGGGCTAATAGATTTAAAATGAGAATGGTTGCACTATAACCGGCTGTTACATAAGGCATTTCTTCTACTTCCATGCCCATTCCAATAACAAGTTTCGCTTCTTTTGCAATGGGACTCGCTAAATCGCTCGTGATGGTAAAAATTGTGCCACCTTGTTTTTCAATTTCTTTTACAAGATGAATCGTCGAATAACTATGGCCGCCCTGCGAAATCGCAATATATAACGTATTTTTATCCAAATGAAGCATATAATTTCCAGAAAGGGACGGTTCTTCGATATAAACGGGAATGCCTAGTTTGGCGCTCATATAAAGCTGGGCGCTAAAAGCCGCGTTTGAACTCGATCCTGTCGCAAAAATAACGACTGCGCGATATTCGCTGTGTGCCCATTTGATCATCGGTTCTAAAATTTGTTTGCGATTTTCCAAAAGATTTTTATATATACTCGGTTCTTTATGAATGTAATCTTCCATATTTTTCATGTTTTCACCTGCTTTATTTTAATAATCCTGTAAAGGCGCCTAAAATACCGATTCCGGCAATTAAAAGGAGTATCCAATGTGCTTTAAGTCCTTTTTTATCTAACCAAAAGATAAAGAATGTAAAACCTAAAGCTAAAATTCCAGGGACAATACCATCAAAAATGCTTTGAATGCTAACGGCTTCTTTTCCAGAACCAAATTTAAATGGCATATTGATATTCACCATGGTGGCTACCATTGCCCCTACAACGCCTAAACCTATAATTGAAGCGCCGTATGATAATTTATCCATTAGACCCGTTTTTTGGATTTTCTCAATAAAATTCGCACCGATATTATAGCCTATAAACAAACCGTAATAACGCGTCAGAATAGCGGGAATATTGAAAATAAGGAGGAATAAAATGGGGCCTAAAATATTTCCTTGCATCGCAAGCGATGTTCCAATACCGGTTGCGATAACGCGCAATGTCCCCCAGAAAAACGAATCGCCGATACCGCTTAACGGGCCCATTAAAACCACTTTAATATTATTAATCGAATCCGTATCAAAATTTTCCTCCTTAGCCGCTTGTTCCTCCATCGCAATGGAAATACCAAGTGGAAACGTGGAAAGCCACGGCGTTACGTTATAAAACTCTAAATGTCTTTGGTAAGAAGCTATTTTCTTTTCCTTATCTTTTTTAAAAATCTTATTTAATGCGGGTAGCATCGAAAAGCCGTAACCTAGATTCGATTGACGCTCGTAGTTCCAAGACCATTCCATCGTAAATGAGCGCCAAAACACTTTCATCAAATCTTTTTTCGTTAGTACATCAGAATTCTTCATCTTCATAATTAATCCCTCCTTCATCCGCAAGTGCCGGTTTTGTTCCATTATTTTTTGGCGGACCATCCTGTTTTAGTGTGGCATAGCCTGTTAGAATTAAAGCAAGGCATGCACCAAAGATAGCTACTCCTGTTACAGGTACTTTTAAATACACGGCTAAGGCAAAACCAAAAACAAAGAATACTGCATTCTTTTTATTAATCATGAGTTTAAGTAATAACGCAAAACCATACGCTGGAAGTAAGCCTGTTGCAATGCCAAGGCCGCTGATAATAAATTGCGGGATGGCATCGAGGACGGTTTTAATAACTGGACTACCAACTAGGTACGAAACGGCTACAATAATGCCAATCGGTAAATTAATGGATAGAAAACCACCTAGAAGCTGCATGCGACTTATCCCGCTTGAATTTCCCTCCAAGGCGTACTTATCCGCTTTATGCACAAAATAAGGTAAAACGAAAATAAAACACAGGTTTTTAACAACTAAGACAAGGGAGGCAATTGGAATTCCAAGCGCTAGCGCTACGGCTGTACTTTCTCCTGTAGCGATTGCAAAAGCAGTTCCTAAAATACTGCCTGAAATAATTTCTGGCGGTATAGAGGCGCCAATCGAAAACGATCCGACAAATGCTAATTCTAAAGTGGCTCCCATAATAATTCCCATTTGAACATCGCCCATAATAAGACCCGCCAGTGTACAAGTTACAAGCGGTCTCGATAACATGGATGAGCCAAATAAGTACTCTCCATTTGCAAGCATGGCTACTAACGCTAGCAAAATCGCTGTCACAATATTTTCCATAATTCAGCCCTTCTTTCTAAGTTTTATGCCTCAAAAGGAACTTTCTTTTCATTTGGCACTTGTTGGATAAAAATGTCAATATTCCGTTTTTTCAAATCATTCAATTGATGCACTTCATTATCTGTGAGATTGACTGCTTTTGAAAAATTAGTTGTGCCTTCTCGCTGTTTTGTGCCGCCTAAATTTAACATTGGAATTTTGCCGTTTGTGCCGTCAATTAGTTTGTAAGCGTCGTCAACGGATTCCACTACAATAAGCATTTGATACTTATCCGTAACGCCCGAATTAATCGCCTTAATACTCTCCTCGATACTTTTCATGACTAACTTCGCAGCTTCGGGTTTAGCCAGACGAATGGCAGATTTTCGAAAATCATCTGCTGCGACACTATCACTTGCGACCAATATTGTGTTTACATCTAATGCGTTGAACCAGGATACCGCTACTTGTCCATGAAGTAGGCGGTGATCCACTCTTAAAAATTGAATCATTTTTAATTCCTCCTTAGTTAAAGTCGACTACATATTTGGTTGACTTGGCATCTTCATAACGATTTTGAATAGCAATAGGTGTCTTTCTTTCTGCAAAAAAAACACTGCTCAATTTAAAAACTGGGGCGCCTTCCTGCATGTGCATATGTTTTATTTGCTCATTACCTGCTAAAATCAGTTGAAGTTCCTGCTGAAGCTCAAACAATTTATATTTACCTGAATTGACAAGTTCAATCGTATTGATAATTTGGACATCTTTAACTTGTAAATCAGGATATAAACGCAGTGGTAAAATCAGTACGTCAAGCGTCATCGAAAGCTTGCTTTTTTGAACAAATTTAATGTAATAAATCAGTTCATTTTCTTTTATTTGGAGCATGCTGGCATAGAATTTTCCCGCTTTACGAATATAAAAATCTTTTATTTCTTTTTTTAAATCTTCGGTGGTACTATTTTTCATGACACCTGTCATTTCTAAAATGTTTTGCGCCGTTAATTTAGGTTGCACATAAAGGCCCACGCCATTCTTACGTAAGATAAGTCCTTCTGAAACGAGCAAATCCACTGCTCTGCGTATTGTTGTGCGGCTGCTTGAAAAGATTTCTTGTAATTCTTTTTCATTTGGCATGAGCATTCCGGCTTTATATTCCTCGCGCTCTATTTTATCTTTTATTTCATTTGCGATTTTTTCAAATAGTGGCTGTTTAGCACTCATCTTCACTCATCCTCCAAGTAATCAAATATGTGTTGCGCATTAATTTTATATTTAATTTGATCACCAATAAGGTACTGTTTGCTGTATTCAATTGGCTCATCGTGTTCTTCAAACGCTTTGCTGACAACTTCAAAAAGCGCCGTATCAAGCGGTACTTTTAAGTAACTAGCGAGCACTTCACAAGCCGGCTTAAAGCGGAGCTCCTCGCGGCCGTATGTTGGCTTCGTATTGTAACGCTCTTCTAGAATCTGATAAAGCGACTCATTGTTAAAATCGATAGTTTCAATTCCTTTAAATCGCCGAATGTTGAGATACGATATTTCAAATGAAAACGGCCTTCCGGAAACTTCTCTAAGGCGAATTAATTTGAAAAGCGGTTGTGTCGCATCTAGCTTTAAAAACGAACTGGCTTCCACATCCCCGTTTACGACTTCATTTGAAACAACCGAAATGGTTTGTTTACCGGGGAGTTGACTGCTCATCGAATTCATTTTCAAAATATTAATGGTTTGTTTTGCATTAATTTGCATGCCTTTGCGATTTCTTTTTTGCACAACGGCTTCCTTTTCAAGTACATCAAGCGAACGCCTTAGTGTGGTTCGGCTAATTCCAAGAGCTGATTCAAGCGCGCGTTCGGACGGGATATCTGTTTCTCCCTCGGCTATCTTCTCCTGGACGAGAAAGCGCAATTGCTCTTCACTTTGACTTGATGGGGATACATCTTTAAACTCCAAACCGGCACCTCCTTTATTTTCACAAAAGATACAGCTTAATCTATTTTTAATACCAACTTAATTGTAATCGCTTGCATTTTATTTGTCAATAGCTTTCCAAAATAAAAAAACACCCTCCCAGATGTCTTTTTAATTGGTTTCTTTACGCCTCTCAAGTGGCAATGTCTTGTATTTATCTTTATAAAGCGAATAAAAATAGGTTTTATTTTGGAAGCCAACTTGTTCAATAATATCGTTAATCGGGATATTGGTTGTTTCGATTAATAAATTGGCGGCAAGTATTTTTTGTTTATTCACTAGTTCGGTGAAAGTGGAACCTGTTTTCTTTTTTATCACATTGCTTAAATAATTTTTATTATAGCCTAATGAATCGGCTGCTTTTGTTAGCGTCATATCACGATATTCTTTTTCAATCAGCTGGAGAGTGTTTAACGCTACATTATCCGTTTCCCTATAGAGACTACGAACTTCATCTGACAAGTATGTGTCGCATTTTCGGACAAGTTCTGTAAATAAAATCGGCAAGTATAGGGTGATAATTTTTGTCGAAAATTCTTCATCTCGGAAATATTCCGTAATAATCTGGTCTAAAATTTGTTGAATGTGCGGGATATTGGCGCTTTTGAAGATAATATATTTTTTCATATGGTTGCCTGAAACGCTTGAGTTGAGCAAAAAATCATACACTAAACTGTTTTTCTTCTTTATCCCCGTTAGCCACTCTAGGTTAATATTTTTATCACGAAAAAGGATGTTAATCAAAATATCCTCCTCGCCCATGGCTCCAATTGAGTGATGACAACCACTGTCTAGTAATAGGAGCTCTCCTTTGTTTAAAACTTCGAGATTTCCTTCAATCGTTTGATGACATTCACCGCGGAGCATATAATTGAGCTCCAAAAATTGATGGGAATGGTACGGATAATCAGCAAAACGATTATGCTTACTGACATAAATATCTTTATTTCTGAAAAAATATTCATTTAGCAAATTCATAGTGCCGTCTTTTTTTGAAAACGATTTTTTTGGATAATCCATGATGAATCCGCCTGTTTCTTTTTGAATCTTTTCCCTACTATTCATGCGGAATATCCGCGCTTTAATCCCCTCATCCACTCTGTTCACCACCTGTATATTTGATACTATTATTATAAACATACGTTATTGTAAGCGCAACCATTCAAGAATATATTATAAGTAAGCGCTTAACAAAAATACGTAGGAGGGTTAATTGTGAGTACAGTTGCAAAAGAAAGTAAAAAAGGAACAATTGCTGTATCATTAACAAATTACTTAGACTCAGGTTGTATTGTTGCAGGTGCAAGTGGCTTAACTTTATGGGCCAGTGAATTTGGATTAGATAGTTTTGCTGTAGGATTGCTAGGTGCTGTGAGTGCCAATGCATTCGGTTCTGCCTTTGGTGCATTAATTGGCGGGCATTTAGCAGATAAATACGGGCGGAAATTTATTTATACGTATAATATGCTTGTTTATATTCTTGGTGTTGCGATTATTATGTTTGCCATGAATTTTACGATGTTGTTAATTGGATTTTTAGTTACTGGATTGTCTGTTGGGGCTGGGGTCCCTGCTTCATGGACGTATATTTCTGAGATGGCTAATCCGAAAATTAGAGCAAAGAATATTGGGATTTCACAATTTGCTTGGTCATGTGGGCCAGCCATTATCTTTACACTTGGTATTTTAGTTTCACCGCTTGGGCTTTTTGGAAACCGTTTACTTTTCCTATCACTTCTTATTGTCGCGGTTGTAGCTTGGTCACTTCAACGCCGTTTAGATGAATCGAAGGACTGGGAAGCAGAGCAAGCAAAATTAAAAGAAGCGGGCACAAAACAATCTCACCCGTTCAAACACGCATTTTCAAATATGATTAATATGAAATCTATTTTATTCTTAGTTGGCGTTTATATGTTCTGGAACTTAGTAGCAGGCGCAATGGGCTTTTTCATGCCATTCGTTTATGAAACAGTTGGAGGACTTACAAATACACAAGCCAACTTACTTCAAGCCGTTTTATGGATTTTAACAGCAGCAGCAACTTACTTTGGATTCGCTAAATTCGGTGACCGCGTTAGCCACAGATGGTTATTCTTCGTCGGAGCTGCAATGGCCGTTGCTTCATGGATTGTACTGACCTTTGTAGGCATGTCTTGGGTTGGACTTTGGTCATTCGTTATTCTTTGGGGTATTTCAGCAGGTATCGGCGCACAAGCTTTCTACGCACTTTGGTCCACTGAATTATTCCCAACACAGTACCGCGGCGGCGTTCAAGGCATTATGTTCTTTATCGTTCGTGGAAGTGCCGGCATTTGGTCGATTATTTTCCCAGTTATCCTAACCAGCCTTGGTTTCACTGTAGCAGGAACTATTATGATTATTCTCCTTGCTATTTCGCTACTTATTGGCGTCATCTGGACACCAAATACTCGCGGGCGGACACTTGATGACATCACGGAGGAACGTTATGGCGCTTTAAACAAAAAAGAAGTAGAGGCTACTCTTGTAAAGGAAAGTGATTGATGTGAAACACTATGTAGCAGTGGATATTGGGGCATCGAGCGGACGACTTATTTTGGGGGAAATCGTGCAAGAAAAACTCGTTTTACGCGAGGTGCACAGATTTAAAAATGGTTTTACGTTCCGAGACGGTCACGACCGCTGGGAAATCGACAAATTGATGCGCGAAATTTTTACAGGTCTAGAGAAATTAAAACAAGAAGGCATTTCCGAATGTACCCTTGGGATTGATACATGGGGCGTCGATTACGTTTTAATTTCTAAAGAAGGGACAAAACTCGCCGATCCAATTAGTTACCGAGACAAACGGACCGAGGACAAAATCACCGAACTGACCTCCCTCTATCCAAAAGATTTTATTTATAAAAAAACCGGCATCCAATTTTTGGAACTCAATACGCTCTATCAATTGTATGCCGAAGATAAAAATTTAATTAAGCAGGCTGAAAAGATTTTACTAATTCCAGATTATATCGGTTATGTATTAACAGGCAAAATGGTCGCCGAAACGACAAATTCATCCACGACGCAAATGCTCAATTTACGCGAGCAGTTATTTGACACAGACCTTCTTGCCCATCTAAACATCGACCCGTGCAAGTTTGCAAAATTAACAGATGCCGGAACACCACTTGGTCATTTACTTCCGAAGTGGTATACGGAATTTGACCTCCCGCAGTGTGATGTCATCACCGTAGCCACGCATGATACGGCATCCGCAGTCGTTGGCACACCTCTTTCGGGAGAAAATCCAGCCTTTTTAAGTAGCGGAACGTGGTCACTTTTAGGTATGGAACTTCAGGCACCGATTACAAGCGAACGCGCTTTCCAAGAAAATTACACAAATGAATGGGGCGCATACGGTACTTACCGTTTTTTAAAAAACATTATGGGCTTATGGATTGTGCAAGAAATTGCGCGCCTAACAGAGTACGAATTGACATTTGCAGAAATGGCTAACGAAGCAGATCGTTATCCGTATTTCACAAGCATCATTGATGTCAATGACGCACGCTTCAACAATCCTCGCAATATGATTTTGGAAATTCAAAATTATTGTCAGGAAAATGGTCAACCAGTACCTGAAACCATTGGTGAACTTACAAACTGTGTCTATTCAAGCTTGGCCGTTTGCTACCGCGATGCACTTCAAACTTTAGCCGAAATTACTGGTGCGAAACCGACGTCCTTATATGTTGTCGGCGGCGGGAGTCAGGTCGCGATTTTAAATCAACTAACAGCTGATCTTACGGGCATCACAGTTTATGCTGGTCCAAGCGAAGCGACAGCCACGGGAAACTTATGCGTCCAAATGATAACAAAAGGCGTCTTAAAAAATATTACTGACGCAAGAGAAATCGTTCGTTCTTCTTTTGATATAAAAAAATATGTTCCAGAGACGAGCGATTTAATTTTAGGAGGGAAAACAAATGAGTGAAGTAGAAAAACGTTATGAAAGCGCAAAAAGCCGTTATGCGGCAATTGGTGTGGATACAGATGCTGCTCTTAAAAAACTAAAAGACATTAAAATTTCAATGCACTGCTGGCAAGGTGATGATGTGAAAGGGTTCTTAAACCCGGGTGGCGAACTGACGGGCGGTATTATGGCAACGGGAAATTATCCAGGTGTTGCCACGACACCAAGCGAACTTCGGGCAGATTTAGAAAAGGCATTTTCATTAATTCCTGGAAAACACAAAGTCAATTTACATGCGATGTACGTGGACACTGATGAAAAAGTCGATTTAGACGAGATTGAACCTAAACATTTTGAAGGTTGGGTAAACTGGGCAAAAGAACACGGGCTTGGCCTAGATTTTAATCCCACATTCTTTTCTCATCCGATGTTTAAAGATAACTATACACTTGCTTCTCCAGATTCAGCTGTGCGTGATTTTTGGATTGAACACGGTAAACGTTCGCGAAAAATTGCGGAATATTTTGGACGTGAATTAGGTCAAACAAGTATTAATAACTTTTGGGTTCCAGACGGTATGAAAGATAATCCAATTGACCGCTTAGCACCACGAAAACGTTTGATGGAAGCTCTTGATGAAGTTTTTGAAGAAAAATTAAATGAAGACTATACGCAAGAATCTGTTGAAAGCAAACTTTTCGGTTTAGGCGCTGAAGCCTACACAGTTGGCTCACACGAGTTTTATATGGGTTACGGTTTAACGCGTGATAAATTAATTTGTTTAGATGCGGGGCACTTCCATCCAACCGAAGTAATCTCAAACAAACTTTCTTCCTTAGCTTTATTCAGCAAAGGGGTTATGCTTCACGTGAGTCGCCCGGTGCGCTGGGATAGTGATCACGTTGTACTGATGGACGATGAGCTTACCGAGATTGGCCGCGAGATTGTGCGAAATGATTTATTGCCGATTACAAATATTGGCCTTGATTTCTTCGACGCAACGATTAACCGCGTGGCCGCTTGGGTGGTTGGCGTGAGAAATACACAAAAAGCGCTTCTAAAGGCACTTCTTGAACCAACTGAGGATTTGAAAAAAATGGAGCTTCAAAACGACTTTACGTCTCGCATGGTGATAACGGAGGAACTAAAAGATTTCCCTTACGGCGATGTATGGAATTACTTCTGCGAACAAAACGGTGTACCAGTTGGCCTTGAATGGCTTAATGAGGTACAAGATTACGAGAAAAATACGTTATTAAAACGAAACGCGATTTTAGAACGATAGGAGTCCTTAAAGATGGTCAATCAAATAGTGAATAAAATTGAAAACGCGCCATTCATCTTAGAAATGGTTGAAACGACAAGTAATTTATATCGTCTCGGCTGGGATGAACGAAATGGCGGAAATATTAGCTATCTGCTTTCTGAGGAAGACATTACGCCTTTTTTAGATGTCACAAAAACGATTCGTAATATTCCAATGGATTTCGATGGTAGCGCGCTTATTGGAAAATATTTTTTAGTCACTGGTTCTGGAAAGTATTTTAAAAACGTACAAAAAGCGCCTAGTGAAAACCTTGGTATTATCCGTGTGGCGGCTGACGGAAAAAGCGTTGATTTATTGTGGGGTCTTGAAAACGGCGCCGTGCCGACAAGCGAACTCCCTTCGCATTTCATGAGTCATATCGCACGCCTATCTGTCAATCCAAACAACCGCATTGTCATGCACTGTCACGCGACTCACCTTTTAGCCATGACATTTACACATGATTTAGATGAATGCCTATTCACAAGAACACTTTGGCAAATGTGCACAGAATGTCTGGTTGTTTTCCCTGACGGCGTTGGAATTGTTCCTTGGCTAATTCCTGGGACAAACGAAATTGGTATCGCAACTTCAGAAAAGATGAAGGAAACAAGACTCGTTGTTTGGCCACATCACGGTATTTACGGAGCCGGTGAAACGATGGATGAAACATTTGGTCTCATTGAAACCGCAGAAAAGGCAGCGCAAGTTTATACCATTGTCCGCTCACAAGGCGAAGTTTTACAAACCATTACCGACGAACAATTAAAGATGCTTGGCGAACGCTTTGGCGTCACCCCAAAATCAGGTTATTTAAACCTATAAGGAGGAAACCATATGGAACGCATCGCACAACTTATGTATTTATACCCGGACCAACAAGAAGAGTACAAAAAACGGCATGACGAACTTTGGCCAGAGCTAGAAGCCGCATTAAAAGCTCATGGGGCAAGCAATTACTCCATTTTCTTGGATAAAAACACCGATATTTTGTTTGCGTATCTGGAGGTCGAATCAAAGTCGCGGTACAACCAAATTGCAGACACTGACATTTGTAAAAAGTGGTGGGCCTATATGGCGCCCATTATGAAAACAAATGAGGACAACAGTCCCGTAACGAAAGAACTGCACGAAGTATTTTATTTAGCATAGCGAATTTAGGGTCGCAAAACGCGGCCCATTCGCCTATTTATTTATGTGATATTTTGAACAAAGGAGAGATTTTTATGGTTAATCGAATGATTTTAAATGAAACGTCCTATTTTGGAAAAGGTGCCATCTCTAAAATTGCGGATGAAGTCCAAAAACGCGGATTTCAAAAGGCCTTTTTAGTGACCGACAAAGGTATCGTGAATGCTGGCGTCGCAAAACGCATAACCGATATCCTTGACGAAAAAGAGCTACCCTATACGCTTTTTGATGGTATCAAACCCAACCCAGGTCTCGCTGACGTAAACGCTGGCGTCTCCGCTTTAAAAGCCTCCGGGGCAGACTACATTTTGGCGCTCGGGGGAGGTTCCCCAATTGACGCGGCCAAAGCACTTGGCATCATTTACACAAACCCAGAACACGCGGACATTTTAAGCCTAGAAGGAGAACCGGGAACTAAAAATCCGAGCTTGCCGATTTTAGCCGTCCCAACGACATCCGGTACTGCTGCTGAAGTAACGATTAATTATGTTATCACCGATGAAGAAAATAACCGCAAATTTGTTTGCGTAGATCCAAACGATATTCCTGTTTGTTCGTTTATTGATAGTGATATGATGATGGGAATGCCGAAAGCGCTTTGTGCAGCCACTGGTATGGATGCTTTAACTCATGCTATCGAAGGCTTTATCACAAAAGGCGCGTGGGAGTTAACCGATACGCTCCATTTAAAAGCTATCGAAATTATTTATCGCGCTCTCCCGGCTTCTGTAAACGGCGACGGGCCTGCGCGGGAAGAAATGGCACTTGGACAGTATATGGCTGGAATGGGCTTTTCAAACGTTGGACTCGGTCTCGTTCATGGCATGGCTCACCCACTAAGCGCTTGGTATGACGTGCCTCACGGGGTCGCTTGCGCCTCTCTTTTACCAATTGTAATGGATTATAATAAAGACTTTACGGGAGAAAAATATCGTGAAATTGCCCGTGTCATGGACATTCCAAATGCGACGACACTCCCGCTTGAAGAGGTTCGCATAAAAGCCGTAGAAGCCGTGAAATCACTCGGTAAACAAGTTGGCATCCCTCAAAACATTACCGAACTTGGCGTTCTAGAAGCTGATTTAGAAGCCATCGCAAAAGATGCATTAAAAGACGTCTGCACAGGTGGAAATCCACGTGATACAAACTTAGAAGATATTTTAGCCTTATATAAAGCTATGTTATAAAAAAAGGGGCCAAGGTTAAACCTTGGCCCCTTTTAACTTTGCATATTTTTAATGACATGGCGTATAGCCCAAACTGGATGATGAAAGAGCATTCTCGGTCCGGAAAAACGCATCACACGCTTAATTTTATCACGATAATCGGCGCGGTAACAATGGACACTACATTTTTCACACGTGCCCTTTTCTTCGCCAAATCGGCAAAAATCCAAACGTTGCATTGCATAGTTTTGTAAATCTTGGCACGCGTCACATAAGCCCTGTGTATGGTGATTTTTTTACAATACAACTCAATCATTGCAGTCACCGTCTTACGTTCTTGTGTGATTTTTGGTCCATTGTTAACCGTTCTCATTTCTTATTCGCCTCTATTTCATTAGTTTTCCTAAAACATCTGTTAATAAATCAGCATTAATCGTAATTTTCGGTGGTCTCGCATAAATGGTATCGTTGACCCGCTCCACCATCGTCAGCAAAATTACGCTATTTAAAACAAGCGAAATGGTTTCAGATTGCGCCGAATTTGCTTTTTCGCCCATAAATTGCTTGATTTTACCCTCAACTTTTATGTACAAATATTCAATAATGGTTGGGTTAATAAATTCCATATCCTTACTGCCCATTTCTTTGACCGAAATCACCATAAAGGCCTGATATTTATCGTAAAGTGACAAAATAAATTCGCTAGCTTCTTTTAAAAAGCAATGGCTATCTTCGAAATCACGTTCAAAAAAGCAATCAATTTCTTCTTGCATCATCTCAAATTGAAATTCCAAGGTTGTATGGATCAAATTTTCTTTGCTTTTAAATTTTTTTAAAAATGGTCGCTTCATTAATGCCTGCCGCTTCAGCTAACTGGCGCGTTGTTGATCCTTTAATACCATTTTGCGCAAGCATTTTAAGCGTTACTTCCATAATGGACTCTTTCGTAATCACTTGTTTTCTCCTTCCTCGCATACAAAGCAAGTACTTACTTAACAAAAGTATAGCAGAGCTTCCGTTGATGTTCAAGACAAGTTATCATTTTCACCCAACGATTCGTCTATAGATTCAAAAATTTAATCTGTTTGAAATAGAAAATATAACGGGAAAAATGGGATAATGATAAATAAATTACATTTTTTAAAAGTTTCGCCAAAAGGAGTGACCAAATTTGGGTATAACGAGAAAAGAGAGGATTTTAGCTGCCAAAAAAAACGGTCAGCTAAATAAAAAGAAGAGCACTTTGCAAACTGGAGCGAAAGTAGCCAGCTTTACAGCCATTGCGAGCACCGCCATAGTTCCTGCTTTTTCAGCTGTAGTGAGTGCAGATGAAATTGCAAACAATCATCAAAATGAGAAAACGCCTGCGAAAACTTTGGAAAACCAGCATGCCACTTCTGGGGGAAAAGAAACGGTTGCTGCCAAACCACAAGTTAGCTATTCATCTGGCGCTACGTTTAGTAGTTTCCAAAAAACAACTATGACAAACAATTCTTCTGTTCAAAATTTTATTAATCAAATTAGTCTTAGCGCCACTAAAATTGCATCCGAAAATGACTTATACGGTTCCGTTATGATTGCACAAGCTATTTTAGAAAGTGCTTCCGGGACAAGCATTCTTGGTTCTTCTCCTAACCATAATTTATTTGGCATTAAAGGTACCTATAATGGCCAAGCTGTCTTAAAAGAAACCCTTGAAGACGATGGAAATGGCAACTATTCTCCCATCAAAGCCTATTTCCGCAAATATCCGTCTTACCATGAATCTTTACAAGATTATGCGCGCGTTATTCGAAATGGCCCTACTTGGAATCCGCTTTATTATTCAGGAGCATGGAAAAGTAATTCTTCCTCCTACCTTAATGCTACACAAGCTTTAACAGGGACATATGCAACAGATACAAGCTATTCCGTGAAACTAAATAACCTTATTAAAACCTATAATTTAACACAATACGATACCCCTTCAAACGGTTCAGGAAGTGCCATGTCAAATTCCTACCACACTGTAGCAAAAGGGGACACCTTGTGGAACATCGCTACGCGTCATGGACTTTCTGTCACCAATTTAAAATCATTAAATAATTTAAAAACCGATACCATTCATATCGGACAAAAACTAGTTATCAAAAAAACCACCTAACGGAAGTAACAGTTCAAACATTGGCGGAAGCAATAGCACATCAGCCTCTACATATAAAGTTGCCTCCGGTGATACACTGTGGAAAATTGCGAAAGCCCATAAAACAACCGTCTCAAACCTTAAATCTTGGAATAAACTTTCGTCAAATACCATTCACATCGGACAAAAACTCATCGTTTCAAAATCCAGTAGCACATCGTCTAATACTAGTACAAGTACAGCCACACATACTGTTAAAAAAGGCGATACACTTTGGAGCATCGCATCTAAAAATAAAGTTTCGCTCCCCCAACTAAAATCCTTAAATAAACTTACAAACAATACTATTTACGTTGGACAAAAACTAAAATTAAAATAATTGTTAAGCGGCCAGATGCATTCTGGTCGTTTTTTATACTAGATAGTTTTAATTGTTATTTTCATGGGTATCGTAAGAAAATTGCATACGATTTTCTTACGATAGATTTGAGGGGGCGAATCCATTGAAAATCAAGCTTTATATAGGAACTTTACTGTTCCTACTGTCCATTATGAGTGCAAACCAGGCACTGGCGCAAACACCCCAAGATCAAAAGAAATCTCTTGAAAATTGGAAAATAGCTCTTACGGGAACTGCTTTCCCCACATCCAACACCCATTTAAATTTAACTCTAAAGGAAAAAGAATCCGAGTTGCAAAATACGATTTTGCCCAAGATAAACACTTCTCCTAACACACCGTACTTGTTTTCAAACATAAAAGATTGGAAAACAAACACCACACAAATTACGATTACCTCAACTAACATCGAAAAAATGGCACTCCTTTATCAAACACCTAACTCTAAATATTATCACAATCCCGCGTTACAACAACAGATTTCATTTGCCTTAGATTGGTTTTACAAAAACATGTACAATGAAAAAACAACAAACACATACGGCGGCTGGTATGACTGGCAAATTGGCACACCTATCACACTTGTGAACACTTTAACTTTAATGAAAGAAAATACTGATAAATATTTATTTCAAAATCTTCTAAACTCAATAAACCATGCTCTTCCAGCCACCATCTCAGATACGTCTATCGGAACGGGCGCCAATCGAATCAATAAAGGTTTCGCCCTTTTAATGAGCGGGGTACTAGGCGATAATCAGGCCAAAATAGATTTAGGGACTGAAATAATAAAACGCGTTTATCTGCCCGTTCAATCAGGCGATGGTTTTTATTCAGACGGAACATTTATTCAACACTCGAATACGCCTTATACAAGTGGATACGGTGCTGAAGTCATTGCCCGAAGCGCAGATATTTATCAACTATTCGCTGGCACGCAAACCATGAGTTCCCAAAGAAGCTTGCCAAGTATTTTCACATATCTTGATACCACTTATTTACCCGTTCTTTATAAAAATGAGGTTTTAGACATGACCCGAGGTAGAGGTATTTCACTAAAAGCCATTAGCAATGAACAAATTGCCAACACTCTTATCTACGACATGCTTATCGTTAGTCAAAAAAACAAAGATGTTGCGTATCGCGCCAAATTTGCTACGCGCTTAAAGGCCTCTATTGTTCAATCAGCTACTAGCCCTGATTTTTACAAAAAACTCACACTCCCACAGGCCCAACACTTTCAAAATCTACTTCAAAATACAAGTATATCCGCTCAGTACCCTAGTCAAACCCATAATAAAATGATGCCCTATGCTAGCCAGGTGATCGATACAAAACCCACTTATGTAGCAGCTTTAAGCATGTTTTCGAAAAGAATATCGGCATTTGAAAGTATCGGAGGACAAAATTTGCTTGGCTTCTATACAGGAACTGGCGCTTTATCCATTTATAATAATGGGGATGCCGCTCTTAAAGGCAATTACTATCCAACCGTTGATATGACGAGCTTACCTGGTACAACAACTGACCACAAAACCAAATCTATTACAGCTGATAACTTAAAATATTTAAATCCTTATTCTTGGTCTGGCGGCATTTCTGATCAAACATTCGGCTCTGCCACCATGCAGTATAGCTTGAAAAACGTGACTGGAAGCTCTCTTATGGCACGCAAATCTTGGTTTTTCCTAAATGGAAAAAATTGTCGCTTTAGGTTCCGGCATTTCTTCTAAAGAGAACCTGAACACCGAAACGATTGTTGAAAATCGGCAATTGACTAATCCTACAAACGCCTTTTCAGTTGGCGGAACTACACTTTCAACAGGCCAAACCAAAACGGTGAGTAATGTGAAATGGGCCTATTTAAACGGCTCCTCGCAAAACGAAAGCATGGGTTATGTTTTCCCGGCGGCAACTACCGTTACAAGTTATAAAAAAGTACAGTCAGGCGACTGGAAAACTTTAAACACGCGAAATAGTCCTAGTCCAGTTAGTGCGACTTATGCGGGTCTAAGGATACCTCACGGGAAAGCACCTCAAAATAAAAGCTACAGTTATATTTTACTGCCAGGTAAATCTAAACAAGCTACTGAAGCTTACAGTAAAAAAATGGATGTTGAAATTCGGGCCAATAATTTAAACCAACAGGCTGTTTTTGATAAATCTCAAAATCTTTGGATAGGGAACTTTTTACAGCCTAGCAGTCTAAATGGCTACGCGGCCAAGACGCGCGGGTCGATGATGGTTAAAAAAGCAAGTGGCAGCGAAAAAATTGTCATTTCCGATCCTTCGATGGAGCAATCAAAAGTGACTTTCCTAGTGCCACAACAAACTGGCTATAAATTAAAAAGAAAAAGTCCTGAAATCACCTATTCCACACAAGGAAAAAATTGGCTCATTCAGGTTAATACTTCAGCCAAAAACGGCGCGTCATTCACGATTCTTTTTGGGAAATAGCTTGTGACTTAAAATGGTTAAGCCAAAGAAAAACGCCCTTTTTAAATTCCAAAAAGGGCGTTTTTTTATTAAAAATGGTGGAAACTTTCAACAGGCATTACGAACACGGTCGCTCCGCCAACCTGAACTTCAATCGGGTAAGGAACGTAAGTATCGACCGTTACACCAAGAGAAGCAGACGGTGTCATCATTTGCTCGCGCGCCTTACAGTTATCACGAATAATATCAAGGGCATCATCCACTCGGTCATCTTCTACACCAATAATAAATGTTGTATTTCCGGCTTTTAAAAAGCCACCCGTTGTCGCAAGTTTAGTCGCGCCAAAATTATCTTTCGTTAAAGCATCAGATAGACGATTGCTATCCTGATCTTGTACAATAGCGAAAATTAATTTCATCTTTTACATCCCCTTCGAAGTACTTTTTTTTATTATATCAAAAATATTGACCCAGACTCATCATTTTGCTTTTTCGCGTCATTTATAAGTCACACCGAGTGTTAGCTTAGCCGCTCCAAAATCAGCTTCAAAATTTCATCCGTAATCTCATCGGGCGTACGGTTTGCGTCAATTCGTTTGAAGCGACTTGGGAACATCGCCATAATTTCCTTATAGCCTTTTTGTACCTTATCGTGGAAGCTAATATCTTCTTTATCAAGCCGATTAATTTCGCGCCCACGACTTGCCGCAATACGCTCTAACCCCGTCGCCGCATCTACATCCAAATAAAAAGTTATGTCAGGTAACGTCTCGCCTACCGCAAATAAATTGATATTTAGTACTTCTTCTATTCCTATACCACGACCTGCCCCTTGATAAGCAAGTGAACTATCAATAAACCGATCACAAAGCACAGTTTTCCCTGCCTGAAGTGCTGGCCTAATTTTTTCAACCACATGTTGCCTACGAGCCCCTGCAATCAAAAGCGCTTCCGTACGCGGATCCATTTCTTCGTTACCAATTCCAAGCACAATTTCTCGCACTTTTTCCGAAATTGGGCTTCCACCCGGTTCACGTGTCTTAATAAAATCAATGCCACTTTGCTTCATTTTTTCTTCTAATAAACGCATTGTTGTTGTTTTCCCTGACCCATCCGGTCCCTCAAGTGTAATAAATAACCCCATCGTTTCCTCTCCTTCAAGCAAATCTCTTATTGATTATATCATAGATACGCATATATCTATGTGAATTGTTTATAAGAAACGGATTCTACAGTGAGCATGACATTATTTATATTTTTTGTAAACTTTACTTTACATTGAATTATTTTTTCTATATACTTTATGTAAAGTAAAGTTTACAGGGATGTGTTAAATCGTGCTTCGTAATTGTATCAAGAAATGTCGCACAGAAAAAGAAATTTCTCAAGAAGAATTGGCCAAAGCAGTAGGAGTTTCCAGACAAACGATACACGCCATCGAAAAAGGAAGTTACAACCCTAGTTTAGAACTCAGCTTTAAATTATCTCTTTACTTCAACAAGACTATCGAAGAATTATTCCAATACACGAGGTGATTTTATGAGAAAATACATCATTCACGTTTCTTTCTATCTACTAGCTTTAGTATATGGCACTCTTTTAGGATTAGTCATATCTGGCTCACCTTTAACCAAATCTTATTTATCAGACGAATTCACTTACTTAATCGGAGGGCTATTCGGAGCACTAATGGGAATAATCCTTGTATTCCCGGATATCAAAAAACGCTTAGACCGAAACGAAGTAGACGAGCGCTATATTCAAAAGAGAGGACAATTTTCATTTTATTTTTTAATCATGCTATTTATTTCTATACCTGTTCTTTTATTCTTCTTCAATTTAAATGGCACCTTCGAGATTCATACCAAAGCTATCGCAAAATGCGTATTTATTCTAATTATCCTATACTCAGCTGGACTTTATTTTATGAAAAAGCGATAAATCATCCATAATAAACAATGTCTAAAAGGTAAGAAATTCTCCGCATACTATAATCTCCTCTATTTGTCTTTTGCAACGTTAACCGACATCATTCAAGTTCAACGAATCACAATTCTATTGCAGATTCAAAAAAGGGAGGTCACTTTGCAAAGTGACCTCCCTTTATAAACATATTGAACTCACTCATACATAAACCGCAATTTCACCTTCTTTTAACCTTTCTCCCCCGTGGAAATGTTTGCCGGAAATGGCTTTTAAAAAAGCAATATGCGCTTCCGTCAGTTTTTCTCCGCGAAGGACGCCGGGAATGCCAGGCGGGTAGACCGATACATTTTCGGCTGCGACAGCATGGAGAGCTTGGTCGAGCTTTATAAAAACACTATTTCGTTCTGCCATTTCCGCGTATGAAAGCGAAAGCACGGTGATTTCAGGCGGGGCGAATTGAAATGTATCAAGCGGAACAGCGGGTTTAGGCAGCGCCTGCAGTGTATGAAGCGGGTCAAACCTTATCCCCTTTTTAATCAGCGGTAAAATCAGTAGAACTTGCTTGTCATCTGAAAGTTCCGGGTAGTAGCCGTTTGCTTCAAAGTGAGCCGCAATGTCATAGCCGGAGTAGCCGTCTTTTCGAACTATCAGCTTAAGCGAGTCATCGGGAAGTAAAACCGTATAGCCCGCCTCTTCCAGAAAATCTATCCATTTGGCGCGCATTTCTAAAAAAGCTTTTAAATCATCTTCTGAATAAGTAGCAACAAACTGGCGCGCGAAGTCGAGCGAAGCCATAACTAGGTAGGACGGGCTGCTTGTTTGCACCATTTGAAGATAGCGCCGAATATCCGACAGACGCGCTGAATCCGAATTGATATGTAAAAAAGCCCCCATCGTCAGTGCCGGAAGGGTTTTGTGCGCCGACTGAACCACAGCATCTGCCCCTAAACGAAGCGCATCTTGCGGAAAATGAGCATTAGCCACAAAATGGGCCCCGTGCGCAGCGTCCAATAAAGCAAGCGCCCCAAACTCGTGAATCACCTTCACCGCCTCCGCTAAATCAAAAGTCGTCCCGTAATAACTCGGATAGGTCAAAACAGCCGCACAAATATCGGGATATTTATGAAATGCCCGCAAAATCGCATCCGCCTCTACACCACTTGAAACACCTGTTAAAAGATCTTTTTTTGTGTTTAAAAAAACAGGCCGAGCTCCTGCAAGTTCCAAAGCATGAATAACCGATTTATGAGCATCGCGAGTCACCAAAACGCGCTCTCCGCGCTTTACTGCAGTAAGTATCATCGCTAAGTTTCCACTTGTTGTTCCGCCAACTAAGAAGAAGCTTTTTTTAGCGCCGTACGCCGAACTGAGTAAAGCTTCCGCATCACGAATGGCCGCTTCAGGGTGGTGCAAATCATCCATTCCGCTTATTTCCGTTAAATCATATTTTAAAATATCTTGCCACATTTCATTATATAAAACACCATTTTTATGCCCCGGAACATGCAATGAAATCGGATTTTGACCCTCGTGTTCTTTCATTTTCGAAAGTAGCGGCACCGCTTTTTGATTCGTCATGACAACCCCTCCTTTATCCTATATTATTGTAGCATTTTTATAAAAGGAATGCTTTCAGTTAAGCGTTTACATGAAAAACGTATTATAATAAAGTTTAACAAGATAATCATAGGGAAATTTTAACTATAGAGTAATTTGGAGGAGGTTTTTTTAATGAAAAAAATTATCAATCGTACGGACCAAGTTGTCGAACAGATGGTAGAAGGCATTGTAAAATCACATCCAGATTTAATTGAACGAATTCCAAACACACGCGTTATCGCGCGAACTGACAAAGGGCCCGGGAAAGTCGGCTTAGTCAGCGGCGGTGGTTCAGGCCATGAACCTGCTCATGCGGGTTATGTAGGACGTGGTATGCTTTCGGCTGCCGTTTGCGGAGATGTTTTTACTTCTCCAACACCAGATCAAATTCATGAAGGTATTAAAGCTGCTAATCAAGGAAAAGGCGTCCTTTTAATTGTTAAAAATTATACGGGCGATGTGATGAATTTTGATATGGCAAAAGAACTTGCTGAAATGGATGACATTGAAGTCGACCAAATTATTATTGATGATGATATTTCTGTTGAAGACAGCACATTTACTACGGGTAGACGTGGCGTTGCTGGCACGGTTTTAGTTCATAAAATTGTCGGTGCCGCGGCAGAAGCCGGAGCTAGCTTGCAAGAACTAAAGGCACTCGGTGAAAAAGTCGTGAAATCCATTAAAACCATTGGCGTAGCACTAACACCGTGCACCGTCCCAGAAGTCGGACATCCTGGCTTTGAACTCGGTCCAGATGAAATCGAACTTGGCATCGGTATTCACGGTGAACCTGGTTTTAGCCGCGAAAAAATTATGCCTTCAAAAGATCTCGCGAAACAGCTTTTTGATCGTATTAACAAGGAGCATCATTTCATATCTGGGGATAAGGTTGTCGTTCTTGTGAATGGAATGGGCGGGACGCCACTAATGGAACAATACATTTTCGCAAATGACGTGCATGAACTTTTAGGCGCAGCGCATGTCGATGTTGAAAAAACAATTGTTGGTGATTACATGACATCGCTTGAAATGGCTGGTCTATCGCTCACTATTTTAAAACTAGAGGACGAAAGATGGGTCGACATGCTAAATATTCCTGTACAAACGATTGCTTGGAAATAAGGAGGACATGACAATGGTTTATGATAAAAATTGGGCGCTAACTTGGCTAAATGATTTTGCGGATAAAATTGCAGAAAATAAGCAGCTTTTAAGCGATTTAGACCAGGCGATTGGCGACGGAGACCACGGTATCAATATGGCGCGTGGTTTAGCGGAACTAAAAAAAGTACTGGCGGAAAAGCCACCCGAAACATTAAAAGACGTTTTTAAGGTGACCGCTATGACGCTTCTTAGTAAGGTAGGCGGCGCATCTGGCCCGCTCTACGGTTCTGCTTTTTTAAATATTAGTAAAGCCATAAACGCCGATACATTAACAAAAGAAGAACTTATAGATGCTCTTGAATCGGGTTTAGCTGGCATTGAAAACCGCGGAAAATCACACGCGCATGAAAAAACGATGATTGATGTTTGGGAGCCCGTTATCCACGTAATGCGTCAAAACGAATTTTCAAATGACGCGATTTTGGCCGCACTTGAAAAAACAAAAGATATGAAGGCTACAAAAGGCCGCGCCTCGTACTTAGGAGAACGTTCAATTGGGCATCTCGATCCTGGAGCGTATTCGTCCGCCCTACTTTTTGAATCCCTTTTAAACAGTGAGGAGGTTGCAAAATGAAAAAACCATACGGCATTGTTATTATTTCGCACTCCGCAAATGTGGCGAAAGGGGTATTTGATATCGTCAGTCAGGTCGCCTTAGATGTCTCAATCACATATGCTGGCGGAACCGATGAGGGCGATATTGGGACTAGTTTTGATAAAGTAAACGAGGCTTTCGAGCAAAATGAAGCGGACAAAGTTTATGCATTTTATGATCTTGGTAGCGCCAAAATGAACATTGAAACCGTCATGGAGCTCTCCGAAAAAGAAATTATTTTATTTAACGCCCCTATTTTAGAAGGCGCCTATGCCACTGCGGCACAAATTCAAATGGACGAAAAACCCGAAGTTATCCAAGCGAATTTAAAGTCTATTGAAATCAAATAATCAGGGGGGCCTATTTTGGGCCTCCTTTTAAAATTGCTTCTAGTGTTATTTTTCTGCTATCATAAGGTAAATAGTTTTAGGGGGAGATAAAATGGCCAAGTCTTTTTCTGATGATATCGTATTAAATAACGGGGTTTCCATGCCAGTTCATGGGTTTGGGGCCTATAAAATTATTGATGAGAATGAATTGCGAAACTCACTTGAAACGGCGGTAGATGCTGGTTATCGCCTTTTTGATACTGCTACTTTTTACCGAAACGAAGCTTCTATCGGACAGTTTTTTCAATCTGCAGGGTTAAAGCGAGACGAATTTTTCGTGACAACGAAAGTTTGGAACACAGATCAGGGGTATGATAAGACACAAAAAGCGTTTGAAAATTCCCTTAAAAAGTTGCAACTTGACCAAATTGACTTATATTTAGTTCACTGGCCAAAACAAGAAACTTTTTTTGAAACTTGGAAAGCTTTAGAAAAACTATACGATGAGGGTTTAATACGCGCTATCGGCGTTTCAAATTTTGAAGCGCACCATCTTGACCGGCTTTCTACAAAAGCAAATGTCCTGCCGGCTGTCGACCAAATCGAAACACATCCCTACTTTCCCAATCATTTACTACACGACTATTTAGAAAAATTACATATTGCTCACCAGGCCTGGAGTCCACTTGGCAGAGGACCTGTTTTAGAAGAAAATGAACTAAAGAAAATCGGTCAGCGTTATAATAAAACTGCGGCACAAGTCGTTTTACGTTGGCATATCCAAAACCAGGTAGCCATTATTCCAAAATCTGAAAATCCAAAACGAATTCGCGAAAACGCCGATATTTACGACTTCGAACTAACGCGCGAAGAAATGATAGTCATTAACAATTTAAATCGTGGCGAACGCGTAAGTAACGCACCAGATGTTATCTATGTTCGTACCGAGCCTGAAAACTAAAAAAACCTCGACCTTGATAAGGTCGAGGTTTTTTAAAAAATTATTTCGCTTTACTCGCTTTTCTTTGTTTGAGTAACGCACGAAAAACGTGCATGCTTTCTACTACTGTTGGAAGTTGTATTAAAAGCACAATAAGGCTCATACTTAATACAATTATGAAGTTTACATTAGGTGAGAAGGACATATAGATACAATCTATTAATAAGACAATAACTGTACCAAAGAACCGCCCTTTATACTGCATCGTACGCAATTGTTTCATTTGAATCGCCCGAATTAGCCAAGTAGCAAAAAAGCCTACAAAAGTAGCAATCGATGCGGCTAACACACCAAAAATCGGAACAAGACCTATTGTAATGAGCATCGTCAATGCACTACCAACTACTGAAGTAAGTAATAATTGACGTGTTTTTTTTGGCAATCATGTAGGAAACTTCTATAAAACTGGAGAAACTGGAGAAACACGCGCCAAGAAGTAGAAATGGCATAAATATCCATACGCTATGATAAGCAGGGGCAAATAACAGTGTGACTATAGGCTGAATCATGCAAAGTAAAATCGCCGTCACGACACAAAAAATAAAAGTGAATAGGCTGAGAAAACTTGTGCAAAAAAGCTACTTTGATTTTCCTTTTTCTCTTCTAACACAGTCAAGCTCCACGCTTGGAAGAAAACACCGTGAATAATATAAAGGATATTTGGAATCTTCGTCGCTACCGTATAAAGACCTGCCGTACCAACACCTAAGAAAAAGGTAATAATATATCTATCTGCAACTTGCAATACCCACCAAAGTAGCGAGTTTGGGATGAGTGGCATTGAATAATTGAGCATCTTTTTCAAAAGACTTTTACTCATATCTCGAAAACTAAATAAACTTATCACTCGTCCAAAAGCTAAAATTAATAAATTCCCGACAAAAAAGGCTAATACTTGAGAGAATAAAAATCCATTTACGCCTAAACCCAAGTATTTTAAGCAGACAATATTACTCAGGACTAAAACGATTGTTAAAATAATGCCTGAACTAGCATAAAGTTTCAGGTAATTCATAGATCTAATTTGTTGTTGCAAAATAATATAAAGCGACTGAAAAGCAATTAATAGAGCAACTAAAATGGTTAGAATATAAAAACCAACGATAAAACTAACAATTAGTACGCCTACTAAAACGAGCAGCATTGCAACGAGCCAAACACCAATTGCCGAACTAAACGTTTTGTTTCGATCTTGATTATCTAAATTAAATCGGAACAATCCATCCCCAATACTTAGTGTTAAAATTGGCAGCAACACCATAACGGACATCACAATTAAATCCGAAAGCCCATACTCTTTTGGCGTTAAATAAAATGTGTAAAATGGTACCAATAAAAAAACTAAAAATTTACTCCCAAAATTCCCTAACGCAATAATAAATACATTTTTCCCTAGTTTTTTCATTGATTTTCCGTTTTCCACTTAAGCGTCACTCTCCGCGTAATAATAATTGGTTTGCTTCATTTGAGGATTGTTAAAAATTGCCCCTAGTACATTGGCATTGGAATCACGCAAACTTTTTAAAGATTTCCTAACATCTTTTTTATTTGAATAGCTCCCTCTTGCAATAAGAATACAAGCTTCAACCCATTTCGAAATTAACAATGCGTCTGTTACCATTAATACTGGAGGCGTATCAATTATAATCATATCAAATTCCTCTTGTAACTGTTTAATAAGTTGCACTAATTTTTCGGAATTTAAAATAGAATATGGTGATACGGGACGAACTCCAACTGGAAGAGCATATAAATTTGTGTCACCAATTTTTACAATGGCATCATCTAGCGTTAATTTTTGCGAACTATCTAAGATTCCTGTTAAACCTGGACATGATTTAAGAAAAGGAAAAGCAAAACCTAAAGAAGGTCTTCTTAAATCTAAATCAACAATTAATGTCTTCACACCATCATTGGCATACGTACTAGCTAAGTTAACAGAAATCATTGTTTTCCCGCTATCTTGCGTAGGAGAAGTAATTAATAACGATTTAATCTGAGAATCAATATTTGCCATCTCAATATTGGTTTTTATCGTACGAAAATATTCTGCTTGCGGGTTAGAGGGCTCATGTAGCGCTACTAAACGATTCTTAATGTCTTTTTTATCGGTTTTCTTCATCAATTCCGCATCCTTTGTCCAGTTTAATTGTATTTACTAATCTTTCCAACTAGTCCTAAAATAGGCATATCTAACACTTCAAAATCTTCTTCACGCGTAATTTTATTTGAAAAAAGAGTTTTTAAGATTAATAATGAAACTCCTACAAATAAGCCGCCTAGTAGACCAACTGCAGCAAATAAAGTCGGCTTAGGAAAAATAGGTTTCTCATTTGATTTCACATAAGCTTCATTTAATAACTGTATATTATTGTTGCGCATAATTTTCGGAGTGGTTTTAACAAACTCTTTCGCTGTTGCATTTGTAATCCGAGCTGCTTCTTCCGGACTATCCGTTGTTGCTGTAATATTTATAACTTGAGAGTTTTCTTCTGTACTCGGTTGAATCATTTCACTAAGTTGGTTAACTGAATATTTGCCATCCAAATCCTTACTTACTTGACTTAAAACTTTCGGGCTTTTTATAAGTGCTTTGTAGGTATTAATCATTTGTAGGTTTGCCTGAACTTCGGCACTTTGAGAAACACCACTTTGATCTTCAGAGGACGGAACAACTAAAACTTGCGATTGCATTTGATAGCTTGGTGTAATAACAAATAATGCCATACAGAGTGCAATCCCTGCTCCAAGAATACCCATGATAATGAGTGACCATTTATGTCGAAGTAAAATTGTCCAAATCTCAATCAGATTAAACTTTTGATCCATTCGTATCACATACCTTTTCAATTTTCTCTAGCATTTGATATTCTTTATACCAAGTGGAGTTATATGAATCCATCGAAAATTTCTCAATAACTGTCTTTCTAGCATTTTCTGATAAAATAGCTCGAGAATCTTCATTAGATAAATATTGCTCCAACTCACTAACCATCATTTCAATGTTTCCCGCTTCAATAAGCATTCCATTCTCTTTCGATTTAACAAGTTGTGAGATTCCTCCGACTGTACTCGCCATATTAGGAATTCCAGCTGCCATTGTTTCTAAAATAGCCATTGGTAATCCTTCATGATAAGACGGAAGAAAATGTAGTACTGCATCCTTCATAATCTCTTCTTTATCTGTTACCCAGCCACCTATTGTGACATTTTCAATCTGTTCTTCCTCAATCCGCTTTTTCATTTGGTCCACTTCACCATCACCAAACAAAACGAATTGATACTGCGGGTACTTCACCTTGATTCTTTTCGCAACTTCTAAAATATCATAGCTTCCTTTTCTCTTACCAATTCGTCCAAAAGTAATAATTTTAGTTGCTGACGGATTATAGTAACTTTCATCCGGAATAGGAACCGCATTTGGAATAATTTTAATTTCAGTTTTTGTGAGCTTTTTATAAAAGCTTTCCCACTCTTCACTTAACACGACCACACATGTTGCTTTGTCAAAAATCCGACGAATCCATTTTTGGACCCATTTCGAACTTCCATTATAAAATTTATCAAATGAAGAAGCATGCATGTGTAAAACGATTGGTGTGTCTTTACGGCTTCCAAGAAGAAAAAGCGCTTTTCTAAAAAAACTACCTTTTTGCGCTACATGGAGATGTACAATATCTACATTCTCTTTACGCATCATTCTATATGAAGCCAAAGCTGTTTTAAATTGATTCCATCTAGAACCTTCGTGCCACGTTGTTAAAAAAAACATGTCCAYACATCTGAGTAATGAAAATAAGTTTTAAAATTATGGATAACGGTTGCTATCCCGCCTTTTGCTTGGCTATCTGGTCCTATCATTAAAACTTTCATTTCGCACCACACTTTTCCTTTAATACATGCTTCATAAATTCAAAATTACCAATAAAATAACGTTTAAACATACGCCTAGGTTCCTGTAAAAAGCGCCATAACCATTCACAGCCCATTTTTTGGAAAAGCTTTGGAGCACGTGTCGTCTTACCCGCCATCACATCAAAGCTTCCTCCAACACCCATTACAAAAGGCACATTCATCGCTTCTAAATGTTGGTTAATCCAAAATTCTTTTTCTGGACTTGAAAAGGCAACAAATAGTATATCTGCTTGGCTTTTTTTAATCTCACGAGCGACCAGCAGAGAATCATTACGATCAAAATAACCATTTCGGCATCCAACTACTTTAGCAGCTGGATAACGGACCTGAATGATTCGTTTCACCTCTTGCACAACTTCTTCAGTTGCTCCCAATAAAAAAAGCGAATAACTTTCCTCACTCGCCTCTTTTAATAGTCTATCCATTAAATCAATGCCTGTAACACGTTCAGTAATTGGATGACCTAAAATTTTCCCCGCTAACACAATACTTGAACCATCCGCGTTAATAAGTGGACAGTTGTTTACAATATTCCGCAGCGCTTCATTTTTTTTCATTAAATTAATTTTCCCCGCATTAATAACAACATGTTGTGTAGGTTTTCGAGCTGTAATGATTTTTTTTACTTCAGAGACTGTTTCGTCCATTGTTAAACAATCCAAATAGCTACCTAACATCTGAATTCTCAAAAATTATCACATACCCTTTCCAAAAACTGTTATTTCTTTAAAAGTTAAAAGCATGATTTTAATATTAAAAAATATATTTCGCTTTTCAATATATTCCAAATCTAATTCAATCATTTCTTCAAAACTAAGCGTATTGCGACCACTAACTTGCCAAAGCCCAGTACATCCAGGCTTAACAAGTAACCTTTTTTTATCATGATTCGTATAATTGTTAAATTCACGTTCTAAAGGTGGTCGTGGCCCAACCATACTCATATCTCCATTTAAAACATTCACAAATTGTGGAAACTCATCAATACTAAGTTTTCGAATTAATTTTCCGATTTTAGTTACTCTCGGATCGTTTTTCATTTTAAACATATGACCTTCCACTTCATTTTGAGCTAGTAACTCTGATAGTCTGTCTTCCGCATCAGTGTACATGCTTCGGAATTTATACATATAAAACTTTTTCCCTCCCTGCCCGATTCGCTCTTGGCGGAATATGACAGGTGCTTTTGGATCTTCAATTTTAATTAAAAATGCCACTAAAAGCATAATCGGGGAGAAAAGGATGAGTGCAAATAACGCAGCTAAAATATCTACAGCACGTATAATCCCATCATTTCCTGTACTTTTCTTGATAGCATGCGGGAAATGCATAGTTTTTTCATCTGTATTAATGTACATAGAGATCATCCTTTTCATTTAGTTGTTTTATTTCTGCTATATTGCCGAAATTAAAATACTTAACACGATTTGGATATTCTTTTACGATATTTTTCGTATCTAAAATTTTTGCTTGTTTCATATTTTTTATAAAGGTTTCATCAATAACTTTAAACTCATTGTGATCCGTTAAAACTAATAATAGTGAGCTATCTGTTGTAGCTGCTTCTATTGATTCTGAATAGTTACTTACATGTGGATCGTAAATTCCTACATCATACTTTTTACGAAGGGATTCCATGATCTCCATCGCAGGGCTTTCACGAATATCATCAATATTACCTTTGTACGTAAGACCTAAAATACTAATTTTATTTGTAGGGGCCCCTTTCATAACTTCATCTACCTTCGCTTCTACAAACTCAGGCATAGACACATTAATTGCACGTGCCGTTTGAATTAACGGTGACTCTTCCGGAGCAGATGCGACTACAAAATAAGGATCCACAGCTAGACAATGACCGCCAACCCCGGGCCCTGGAGTATGAAGGTTAACACGTGGATGTAAATTAGCCATTTCAATTACCTTCAAAGCATCAATATTTAATTTCTCTGAGACTTTAACAAGTTCATTTGCTAGCGCGATATTAACGTCACGGAACGTGTTTTCCATTAGTTTACTTAGTTCCGCCTCACCCGCTTTAGAACGAATTAGCTCACCTTTTACAAATGTTTGATAAACTTTAACAGCTTCGATTGTGCATCGTTCTGTGATTCCACCAATAATACGTGGATTATTAACCATTTCATACACAATATTTCCAGGTAAAACTCTTTCTGGACAGTGTGCTAAGAATATATCTTCTCCGACCGAAAAACCGGCTTTTTCAATAATTGGAAGCACCACATCTTCCATTGTTCGCGGTGCAATTGTAGATTCCACAATCACGACATTACCTTTCTTTAAATAAGGTAAAATGGCATGAAGTGCAGAGATAACGTATTTTGTATCACAGCTTTTATATTCATCGTCTTTATTCGGAGTTGGAACAGCTATGATAAATGCGTCTGCTTCTTCTGGCTCTAGTTGTGCTTGAAACATACCATTATTTACTACTTCTTCAAAAAGTGATTGCAAGCCTTCTTCTTCGATGTGAATCTGTCCCGTATTTAGCTTATCTACTACTTCTTTTTTTGTATCAATACCTCTTACTTCCACCCCGTGACTTGCAAACACGACAGATGTTGGTAAACCTATATAGCCTAAGCCAATAACATTAATTTTCATTGCTCATTCACCTTTCTTTAACATATGATCTCATTATTTTGCAGGAACTTTTAACTGCCACTGAGCCATTTTTTGTTCTAATGGTTCATAATATAATGTGACCGATTTCGTATTAGCAGGAATTTCATAATAGCCTGTTCCTGTAATCGTTTGTCCCGCCTTGATTTCAGTTCCAAAGTTTTTAGCTTCTAATCCGTACACTTTATACGTTTTTCCATCGTCTGCTTTCACTTTAAAATCTGCTGCACCAGCACCGCTAGTTTCTTTTGCAATATTTTTAACTGAAAAAGTAACTTGCAACATATCTTTTTTATCCGATGACTGACCGAAGCCAGTTTTTACACCGGTTACTTTAACCTGTAAATTATTAGATGTTTCAACCATCTTTCCTACTTCATTTTTCACTTCTGCTTTTGCTTCTGTCTTAGGTGTATTACTTTTTTTGGTATCCGTGTTATTTGCTGAACAAGCTACCAAAGATAGAGAAGCTACAACTGCAGTTGCCATATAGGCCCATTTCTTCATTTATATAAAACTTCCTTTCATTGTAAAATCACTTAGCCTTAATCATAAAATACTTACAAATTCGTTTATACATCTAACTTTCAAAAACAGCCTCCTAAAAATGAATTTTTTGTTACAACTTTTTAATACGAGAATATTTTACCTCTGCCGAACATCCCGACACATTTAATGATTTTATGGTTTCATATCATTTACGATATCGTTTTTAGTAATTCATAAAAAAAAAAGCTGTAAACAAAGCCTATTTGATGAAATGTAAACATTTTTTTACAATTTTCTTTTTAACTATTTCTTATTTTTCTCCTGCATTTCATAATCTATTAGATGACTTTTTATGATTTCAGTACAATGCAAAAGCAATAAAAAAATATACTTTCTAGTATTTAAATGAATAGAAAGTATATTCATGCACAAAGTTATCCGCAAAAAGATTTAAAATAATTTAGTGTGTATGCAAATTTCTTTTTGTTTATCTGACCTCACAATAAAATTCTCATTGCGTAAAGTTTCTAATATTTTTCGCATCGTCACATAACTAATTCCTAAATAATTAGTTAAGATAGCTAGCGTAAATTGTTTTGGTAACAAAACGTGTTCATCATTCGACTCTCCAAATTCTTTAGCGAGGTCATTTAGCATGATTTTGCTTCGTTCATACGGCTTTGCTTGAAAATTAAAATAGTTCCGAACAAGTAAATGATTTAAGTCTTTGCTAATAAGATAGCAATATAGCCATCCTTCTTGGAGCCCCATCAAAAATTCAACTATTTCTGCTTTTGAAAATTCAATAACTTCCACTCGGCCAATACTCGACATGGTTAGCTCAGATTCTACGTTAAATAAAATCGATTCTAAACCAATAAAATGATTTTTCCCCCGAAAATACAACAATTCATCATCTTTTTGGGCAGCAACAATTCCTTTTAAAATAAAGTAAACTTTTTTATTATCATCCGCTGAAAGTAAAGTTTGATTATTTTCAATGTGAATATGTTTCATTTGGACCTTTAAACTATTGGTTAGCAATTCCATTAAATTCATCTCATCAAATCGCTTATATACCTCTTTTTTGGTGTAGAGTCCCATTAATTCTTGCATTCTTCCACTCCTTTCTACATTTGTCTTTTGTAGTTCATCTTAATTTATTTCTAGTTCATTTAATAGCTCTAACTTTCAAAAATACCCCTTGATTCTTGAACGTTTTGTTACAGATTGAAATAAATTTATATTATTTTACGAAAATTGATGAGGGGCTTTTCATGTTTATTATGTCGTTATTTCAAACTATTTTTTTTCCAAAAAAAAACCGCAGACAAAAATGTCTACGGTTTAAAAACTTATTTCTTACCACTTACTCCTCGGTGCCTCGCTTCTTTGAAAAGATAGAAGTATTTCGCACCTGCTTTTTTTTCCTCATATTCGAGGCGTTCATTATAATTAAAACTTTTGTGTAAAATGACTTTTTGTTTATGCCACTCTTCTTGTGTTTTTTCGATAAGATCCATCAAGTATGCATTATACTCTTTATGCATTTTACCAATTTTTTTTTCGTTTTTTTTCTACCGTGTTGAATACTTCTTGAGTCCAACGTCATCACCTCGCCATTTTTCTTAAACTTCTCGGCGTCCTTCTAACGCTTTCGATAGAGTCACCTCATCTGCATACTCTAAATCCCCACCTACAGGAAGACCGTGCGCAATTCTCGTTACTTTAATACCACTTGGTTTAACGAGTCTTGAGATATACATGGCTGTTGCTTCCCCTTCAACATTAGGGTTTGTTGCTAAAATCAATTCTGTGACTTCCTCATTTTGTAGGCGTTTGATGAGGTCAGAAATATTGATATCTTCAGGGCCCACTCCGTCCATAGGAGAAATAGTTCCGTGCAGGACATGATATAGACCGTGGTAATCACGCATTTTTTCCATTGCGATTACATCACGTGGCTCTTCCACGACGCAAATAATACTTTTATCCCGAGAGTGGTCTTTACATATATAGCAGGGATCAGTGTCCGTGATATGGCCACAAACGGAGCAAAAGCTTAAATTACGCTTGGCATCAACGAGCGCTTTGGCAAATCCGAGCACATCGTCTTCTTTCATATCTAGCACATAAAAAGCTAGGCGTGCAGCCGATTTTGGCCCAATGCCCGGTAATTTCATAAAACTGTCAATGAGCTTCGTTATTGGCTCAGGATAATGCATCTTCATCGCTCACTTTCAAAAAAGCAGGCAGAACGTCATGCATTCTGCCGCTAAAATCTCTTATAATCCCGGAATATTCATTCCTTGTGTGAATTTGCCCATTTTTTGAGCCGTTGTGTCTTCCACTTGTTTAAGCGCGTCGTTTGTTGCCGCTAAAACGAGGTCTTGAAGCATTTCTACATCTTCAGGGTCCACAACTTCTTCTTTAATTACAATATCAAGTACTTGGCGTTTCCCGTTCATTTTAACAGTTACCATTTCTCCACCAGCTGTCCCAGTGAATTCAGTCACCTCTAGTTCTGCCTGTGCTTTTGCCATTTCCTTTTGCATTTTTTGCATTTGTTTCATCATACCTTGCATATTTCCCATTCCACGCATATAAAATTCTCCTCTTCATTCTAAATTTTATTCTTTTATTTCGAGTAAATCTGCTCCTACGAGTTTCTCTGCCGCACCCACGAACAAATCATTATCTGAAAGCGCAGATTCTGAGCGTTCCTCGCCTGATTCATCCTCTTCTCCCGAGTTATGAGTTTTCAAGAAATTTTCTCGTACATCAAACCACTGGGATTCTGGAATACCAATGAAATGATAGGTAGTTTTCGTCAATTTTGAGATACTTGTTTCGACAGTTTCGACAAACGATTGATTATCCATCGCCATTTGACAATGAATTTCATGCTTAAATTTTAACACAAAAGTATCATCAGATGCAGCAACTGGCTCAGCATCATTTAATAGTGCCGCTTGAGACGCCATAAGCATTGATAAAAGTTCTCCCCAACAACCTCGAATCAGCTGAAGGTCTTTCTTTTTCGCGACATCTAGCACATGATTAATTTTTCCAACCGGCGCTTTAAAACTTTTCGAATTGTTCATCGCCGCCTTTTTAGGACGTGCGACTTTTTCCGCTTTCCCATTATCCGCACGTGCCCCGCTTGCTACTAATTTTTTCAACTCAGCAAGCTCGCGTTTTAATTCCTGCACTTCACTTTGAAGAGCCGAAACATCTGCGCTTGATTCACCCTGGTCGCCTTGTGTGCCGCCCTCTAATTGGGTCAGCATAACGATGGCCACCTCAACATAAATCCCCGGATGGTTAGAAAATCGCATTTGCGTAGTGGTTTTATTTAGCAACTCCACGCCCTTATAAATTTGGCTGGCAGTAGCCGACTTTGCAAGCTCTCTAAAAGGCTCGTCCGGAACTGCACGTTCTAGCGTCTCCTCCAAATTTGGCGCTTTTTGATAAAGCAGTATGTCGCGGAAGAAAACCAGTAGGTCTTCCACCAATCGAACGGGATCTTTTCCTTCCAAAAGCAAACTAGATAGCCGTTCCATTGAAAGACTCGCATCCTGATTTAAAATGGCCGCCACTAAATCTGTCAATAAATTTTGCGCCACCGAACCGGTAATTTCAAGCGCATCTTGAACGCTGACTTCATCCGATCCATACGAAATCACTTGATCAAGTAAACTTAATGCGTCGCGCATGCCCCCCTCGGCTGCTCGAGCGATAATCATGAGCGCTTTTTCATCAAAAGTAATCTTTTCCTCATTTAAAATATAAGCCATGCGTTGTACAATATCTTGCGTTGTAATTCGCTTAAAGTCGAAGCGCTGAACACGCGAAATAATTGTGAGCGGCAATTTATGCGGCTCTGTTGTTGCGAGTATAAAAATGACATGTTTTGGTGGCTCTTCAAGTGTCTTAAGAAGCGCATTAAACGCCCCTGTTGACAACATGTGAACTTCATCAATGATATAAATTTTATATTTTGAAACGGTTGGCGCATATTTTACTTTTTCGCGTATATCACGAATTTCTTCCACACCGTTATTGCTCGCTGCATCAATTTCCAGAACATCCGGATTTGATCCATCTGTAATCCCTTTGCAGACATCACATTCATTACATGGCTCACCATTCGTACTATTTTCGCAATTTATAGCTTTGGCGAATATTTTTGCAGCACTAGTTTTCCCTGTTCCCCGAGGTCCACTAAATAAGTAAGCATGTGATGTTTTGTTTTGAGTGATTGCGTTTTGAAGTGTCTTTGTTACATGACTTTGCCCGACAACATCATCAAACGACTGCGGCCGAAAAACACGATATAATGCTTGATATGCCATCATCCACTCTCCTCTAAACCTTAGTAGTTTTATTATAGCTTACTTCGGACTATTTTGTTAAGAGTAAACTTCTTTTATTCATATAAAAAGGCGCCCAAATTTGCAGGACACCTTTTCACTTTATTTATTCAACATGAGAAGCTGTATGTTGTTTCTTCGCTTTACTTTCATTAATCACAGAAAGTTCAATGGCCTTTAATAAATTTTTAGCCCGTTTTCGTCTAAAAAGACCGAATAAAAAGCCTACAATCATATTATTTAGCTTTTGAACCGTACCTTCTGCTTCAATTTTTTCATGATAAGAGGCTTCGCAAGTGTTCTCGCTTGTCGATTTAATCGCATATGTGGTTGTATGCGTATTCACACGGCTTTTAGTTTCAAATACATAGATTTCATAGGGCTTGACTTCTGTAATTTTCACTGTTGCACGAGCACCATTTGACATATCTCGTTGGTAAGAGAAACCTTCTAACTGGCGCATTTGCTTACTTTTACCAGTTGATTGCTTAATATCATAAATAACAGATTTTATAATGGCATCAAAGCATTCTTTTTGCGAAATATATAATTTTTGTGAGATATTCATTTCTTATCTCCTCCTTGTCCATCCTTATTTTTCCCTTTTTTCACTTTTATGAAGACAAGGACGGCACCAATAACAACGATGACTATACCAGTAATCATAAACGGCATATTTGCCGCTCCATTTTTCCCATAAGAAGGACTCATCATAATGATTAGTAGCCCTATACTCATGATAAATAAACCATTTGCGATTTTCATATCTTTAACCTACAGTCACTTGAAAATAGAGTACAGCGCCAATTTCCGTAGCTTTAATTGTATCTTTTGCGATGCGAGCCGCTTTTTCTTCATCTTCTAAATTGGTTTCAAAGCTAAGCTTCATGCCCACTTCACTCACCTTTTTAAAAGTCACACCATCTTCATTATAATTTTCGAGTAACTCCGTCACGTAATCTCGTTTCATTGGACAATTTACAATAATCATTTTGAAAACCTCCTCAAGTAATATTTTAACGTTAAGCGTTTCACGTTGCAATAAGAAACCTTAACTAAATTTGTATTTTGGCGCGTTTTATAACGCATAATAATCTGGCTGGGGTAACCCGCTCCCCAGCCAGAAACATTTTAAGCTTTCATTTCTTCTTCCGGAACCCCTACTCGGTTTGCGGTAAGGACAAACGGTGTCCATATAAGGAAAGCAACTATCATATTGATTAATGAAATAATTGGGGCCACCCAGTCTCCACCTGTCGCAACAAATGAATTGAATAGCGGCGGCATTACCCATGGAACTGCTGCTTTTACAGGACCAACAATTCCTAATGTTGTCGCAAAATAAGCGATGGTTACCATAACCATTGGTGCTATGACAAATGGAATTAAGTAAATTGTATTTAAAACAATTGGCAAACCAAACATGATTGGTTCGTTAATATTAAATATTCCTGGGCCGAGTGACAACTTCGCTACTGTCCGCGAATCCGCTCGTTTGGAGAATAAAAGAAGTGCCACAATAAGTACGATTGTACCACCTGATCCACCCATCCATACATACGCGTCAAATGAACCACGAACCCAGTCAAACGGTAATGCCACTTTTTCTTGCGCGGCTGTAATATTTTGAAGTTGGGCTGTTCCCCATAGTGACTCCAAAACGGGCGCAAGTACGTTTGGTCCGTGAATACCAAAGAACCATAATAGTTGTACTAAGAAAGTAACAAGGAGAACTGCTCCGTATCCTTGCGAAAGATTAAGAAGAGGTTCTTGAATCGTTTTAGAAATCCAAGAAATAACATCCATATTTGTAATTTTAAAGAATGCCCAGTCAATAATTCCCACGACATAAAGCGCTACAAGTGCTGGAATAATCGCAGCAAATGCTTTACTTACTGCCGGTGGAACAGAATCTGGCATTTTAATTGTGATTTTACGACGCATTAATTTTGCATAAATAATGGTTGAAATAAAGCCAAAAATCATGGCCGTAAACAACCCTGTTCCGTTTACTTGCCCCATATTAAAGAAGCCATAAATCCCTGTAAATTCTTTAGGTAAGGTATTAATATCAAAATCTGCATTAGCAGCAGTGATAGCCGCTTTAACTGCATCCAAGCTAATCGTAACTGTTAAGTTCATAACAAAGGCTGCGAGTGAAACTAATCCCCCTGCTAAACGGTCTACCTCATAAACTTTTGATATGTTATAACCTAGTGAAAAGGCAAAAATAATTGATACAATTGCCAATGTTCCGTTATATACATAGCCATTAATCCCTATCAGCGGCTGCATGGCTTCAACAAAGCCTGTCCATCCCCATTCAGTTGGAAAATCCCTAAAAAATACATTCAATAATACCGCAATCGATCCTGCCATAGTAATCGGCATTGTCGAGATAAACGCATCACGCAACGCAACTAGATGCTTTTGCGAGCCAATTTTTGCTGCAACTGGAACAAAATATTTTTCTAAAAATGCTGTTAATCCGTTCATATTCATCCTCCCTTTTAATTACAAAATAATCCATCTCTTAATAAAAATAACGTTTTTAGCATTTAGACTTCTAAATAAACTCCCCACTAAAACGATTTTTACTAATAAACGGCCTCCAACTCAAACCTCGCGAAATTTGGGAGTCCTCCTCTCCGTTTCATGATAAGGCTTACATGGACGCATTATCTTATTTAGCAATTTATGTGCCAACTTTTTATAAGCAAAATCGTATGCAAAAACATTCAAATAGCCATTTTAGAATAATTACACACATATTTTAAAAGCGTGTAATTAAAGAAAACGCTTACACACAAACCTATTCTTCTTTCTAAAATATAACCTTTATCTACGTACATTTTTGCTCTTTCATGCTATACTAAACCTATCAAAATCGAGGTGATAAAAATGGCACTTAAATCTGATATGCCTGAAGAAAGCCGTAATAGCAAAGTCATTAAGCGAGGCGACTACTCCATTATTTTTCCAGATGACTTAAAAGAGCTACCTTCCTTAAAACGTGATGCGGATTCAACAAATAAAAAAGATACGGATGAAAAAAAGCGCCTATAAGTTTTGGGCGCTTTTTACTGTATTTAGGTGTCCATCTACAATCATCAGGTGCCTCGCAAAACGGGGAATAAATTCTTCTTGGTGCGTAACTAAAATGATTGTTTTATCTTCTTGGTTTAAATTAACAAGCAAATTAATAATATTTTTTGCATTTTCTTCATCTAACGAACCAGTTGGCTCATCTGCAATGATAATTTCCGGATTACTGATTAATGCGCGTGCTAGGCTGACACGTTGAATTTGGCCGCCAGATAGGTCGCCTGGTTTTGCGTGTTTTTTTTCCAATAAAGAAAGCGATTCTAGTAAATCTTCTGCGCGTTTTACTTTTTCTTCTTTAGTGATTTTCGCTTTCCAAAGGGGTAGCCACACGTTTTCTAGTACGGTCTTTTCTTCAATTAAGGGAGCGCTTTGCATTAAATACCCGATATTCTTGTATCTAAATTCCGATAAGGCCTGCGCTTTTTTTGTGTGCATTTCTTGATTTTGAAAATAGAACTCTCCTTCTGAAACCACATCTAGCCCTGCTAAAATGTGTAGAAGCGTGCTTTTCCCAGCCCCACTTTTTCCAGTTATCGCGATAAAATCTTTCGGCTCGATTGTTAAATTGATATTTTTAAGTACAGCATTTTGATAGCCTTTGTCCTCATATCGTTTATAGACTCTTTTAAGCTCTATCATCGTAAGCGTTCCACCTCCTTTAAAAATACAGCTGGATTAAATGCAGCAAATTTTCTATTTAAAAAGAGCATCATAATCCAAATCGCGAAGATTCCAAAAATAAATAGAACTAAAAATAACAGCGGATCAAACAGATGAAGTAAAACCGCAAGCAAAATGGCCATGATGTAAGCTACACAAAATAGAAAAATTCCTTCTAAAAGCATAAAACGCGAAATGTCTTTATTCGAAAAGCCCGACGTTAAATAAATCGCGAATTTTTTAAAACTCATTTTTACTTTTGAAACTAAAACAAAGTACATGGATAGAGCGGCAAGAACGCTCGCTGTAATTCCTGCAATTAGCATATAAACTTGACTCTTTCCGATTAAATCGCTTAAATAGTTCGTTGCATGCATATTCGCTCCAATGATGGAGTAGTCTTCAAATCCAGTTTGTTGACTAACATCTTTCATATACGCTACAAATGAATCATGACTCATTTGTGTTACCATGTAACCATTTGCGGCATGAAGTAATTGTTTTCTTTGAAATTCACATACTTCTTCATTTTCCGCTACTTTCTTAAAATTAACCATTGGCAAAACTATCTTTTTATCCAAATAAAGTTCCTCCTCTTGACCGATTGCGAGAAAAGTATTTGGCTCGATAAATCCGACGACCTTACCGTTAAGAGGATAAAAAAGGTACTCTATTTTTAAAATATCACCTGGTTTATAATATTTTTTGAATTCACTACCTAGTAAAATCGGAAATTCTTTCTGCTCATCTGAGAAAATAAAATCACTTGCTTCAAAATTCCGTCCAGTTTGAACATTAACTTTCTGCAACTCTATAGCAGACTGATTAATTTGTATAGAGCTAACAACATCATATTCCAAACCATCATTTTCAGATACATATGGCTCATTGATAGTTCCATCAGTTGTATTAATAAAAAAATCATCACCTCTTAAATTTGTAACTCCAATTGGTTGAGCTACATGATTAAAGAAATTAACTTCTTTAGAGTCCGTCATATAATTAGTAAATAATATTAATGACTGCATCCCCTCTTTTCCACTAAAAAACTCTTCCTCCTTATCATTTCCTAAGTTATCCGCAATTTGATAAACTTGATTGCCCTGATACTCTCCAATATGACTTTGTTGGCTTATTTTATTAAATTGATAATTATTATATAAAGCAGCCATAAGCAAGATTATACAAATTAGTTCAATGATAATGAGTACGGTCAACCATTTTCTTACTTTTAAATTATTCCATATCGCTTGTAAATAAAAGTTCATTTTAACCCCCTACTAGCTTTATATTTGAGTAAAAAGCCACCTGTTAAAATTAAAGAAAGTAGCGCTGGTATTCCTACTGCTTTTAGTGGTTCCCCTGCCATTTCTATTGGTATTATTAAACGGAAAGATCCCACTATTAAAAGCATCGGAAGTATAGTATATACTAATACCCCCTGTAAAAGTTGATTTGATATCCATGTATATTTAAAACCAATAAGTTTTGAAATTAATAGATATTGCCTTTGTTTAGACAGCCATAACACCGTACTTATTACCGCAATTAATGAAATGCCTATTTCTAGCCACATCTTCCGTTTATCAAAGTTTAGCTTAGTATTCAAAAAACGCGCTGTCCCTTTAGCTTCATATGGTAAAAAGCGAATATTCTCTATAGAAGAATTCCATGCCTTAAGTTCTTTTGATATCTCACGCTCCGACATATCAGTTGAAATAATATATGTCCGTGTGAAGTTAGTATCCATTTTTTCAAACTCTAGCAAACTTATGAAAATCAATCTATCTAAAGAAGAAGCCTTGTTACTAACTCCCATTATTCCAGAAGCAGCAAAGTTTTTATTTTGATACTCTATACCCATTACATTTATGTCCTTACCTATTATCGCACCTTTTTTAAAAGATACTTCGTCAAATTGTTGAACAAGAGGAGGCAGATCATTTTTATTATCACAATAAAAAGCAAACATTTTGTAACCCCCATCTAATATTGGCTTAAAAATCATTTTCTTTTTATCCGGTGCAAACTCTTCCCAGTTCACTACATCTTTTTCAGCTAGTTCAAAAGAAAGATACTTGCTATCCGGTTTTTGCCAAAAATTAGATAGTTGCTGAACATACATCTGCTTACTTTCAAAAAAATAAAAACCACATACAGTAAAAGCTATTAGCAGAAATGGAAGTAATAGAAATCTAGGCTGAATACACATGTTGTCTCTCCCTTTCTGTTAATAGCTTTTTTGAGTCTTATTTAATTACCCTTCTTAGTTGTATGTTACAGCTTCACTATACCACAAGTTTGTGAAAAGATAAACAATTTAACTGAATATTCTTTTTTCTATTTAATTTCTACATAATTTTTATCATAAAATGTGAAAAAATAAGCTAAACTGGGAAACCTTGTGTAGGTTATCATTCCAGTTTAGCTTTTATTTTGCCCTTATTTAATTGAAAAAATGACCATATTTTTCGTGTCATCTACACGGACTTTGACCGTTTTGTTCAGCTTCTCTTTAAAAAGCTCGGTTATATCCAGAAAATCGTCGTAGCTTGAAATGTCACTTTTTTTGTAGCCTTGTAAAATGGTCGGTTTAATTCGTGTAACAAATTTGTCGGACGAGGTTTCTTCCGGGTCATACTTGTAAATTTCCTTCCCGTTTTTATCGTGGAAAGAATAGACCGCGTACATGTCGTCCTTTGTTTTATAAACATCTTCTTGCGTCACGTAAGCATTGTCCGCGATGCTATAATCAAGTTTCCCCGCATAGTTTTTATCAAGCGACGGCTCATTTAACTCGTATTGACCATAGGCGATGCGGAATAAATATTCCAGATTGTAGTAACTATTTACGCGGAAATAAAAGTGTTTATTTTCTTTTTTCTTATCCACACCGATATCGGTTGCAGAAATAGGGAAAACTTCATATAGCTTTCCATTTATTTCATAGGCCACATTGTAATCGTCGTGTACCTCTTGCCTTTGAAATACACCGAAAATAATACCTAAAACAACTAAAATCGCTACAATAATAGCTAAAATACTTAAAATAATGATGTTTCTTCTTTTTTTAACACGTTGCATATTTTTCATCCTTTTTCAACTGAGTACAAGCTACTTTTATTGTAACAGTTTTTTCGATATCTAACAAAAAACCTTTCCCTTAAAAGTAGGAAAAGGTTTATTTATTTAAAATTTAACGCCGTGCACCCAAGTTCGACATATAACCACCTGCGTTACACCAGTCGTTAGCTCAGATCAGGCAACCTTGCGGCACATAAAAGGCACTGCTTAATGCTGCTTCCTTCCGGACCTGACATGGTTCACAGGCTTCCATTGCGCAAGACCCAATCGTCAACACCACGTGCTGGCGGCAGACCAGACAGGTATAAGCCTCAATTTGGGAATTCAACCCCGCTAGAGCGGATTGCGGGTTACAGGGCGCCGCTATCTCCCCGTCTAGCACGGCAAATTTGCTACCAAAATATAATTGTTTGTTAAGCCACTGAATTAAAAGGCTCAAACATTAGTTTATCTTTTTTAGATAAAAAGTGCAAGTAAAATTATGCCGGAAGTGAAAAATCAAACCTGCGACGGAGAATTTAAAAACTGCCACATAAATTGCTTGCGACAGTCTTTTTTCGGATTAAACTAAATATATGCTAACTAGTGTAGCAATTAGCGTTCCAAGTAAACAAATACCAACTAAAATGAGGGCGATCCATACAATTTTTTTGTTCATCATCAAAAACCCCTTATTCTTTATTACAGCACTATTCCCCCGAAATTTTACTTTCTAACAATTTTTTTGCCAATTTGTGAGTTGTTTGTTTATTCCAGTTAGTTGAACGGAAGCCAGTTCGAAAATTTTATGAAGTTCTGCATAGGCTTTTACGCGACTTGGATTCGGCTTGTAAATGGCTTTGATGTCTGGCTTGCCGGGTAATGTGAAATCGGCCCGTTTGCCAAGGGATTTCATTGCGAGAAGCGCGGCGCCGAGACTGGAACCTTCTATTGTATGGGTGACGCGTACTTCGCGGTTTAAAATGTCCGCAAGCAAGCTGCACCAAAACGGATGCGCGGCGATTCCGCCCGAAACATACACTACATCCCCTTTTTCACCAATAGCGGTATAAACGCTCGCCAAATTTAGCGCGACGCCTTCAATACTTGCGCGGATGAATTCAGGGGGCGTGTGACTTATTGTGAGACCTAAAAAGGCGGCTTTGATGTCACTTGTCCAGTAGGGTGCGCGCTCGCCTAATAGATATGGCAAAAAGATGAGTCCGTTAGAACCTAGTGGTATTTCGGATGCGTTTTGCATAAGCTTGTCGTAGTCCCGATTTTCACGCACGTCTAATGGCGCAAATTGCTCCATCGCCCATTCGATAGCTTTCCCGCCGTTGTTCACGGCGCCACCTTGGACGTAAAGGCCGTCTGTTAGGCGGTAACAAAACGTGCGGCTTCTGCCGTCTGTTTGAAAATGGTTCGTTGTTTTGCGGACGGCGCCGCTTGTGCCGACCGTTACGGTGACATCATTTGGCGCAGTCGCCTGCAAGCCTAAATTCGCAAGGGCGCCGTCACTTGCGCCGACGACAAAAATAGTTTCTTTGGCGATTCCCATTTCGGCTGCGAGTTCGGTGCTGAGGCCACTCAGTTGGTGCATTTCAGACACTACGGTCGGGAGTTTGTCTTGCGATAGCCCCACAATTTCGAGAGCCGATTTCTCATAACAGCCTTCTTCCGTGTTATAAAGCCCTGATGCCGAGGCGAGGGCTGCGTCAATCAGCCATGTGCCGAACATTTTGTATAAAACATAGCTCTTAATTCCAGAAGCCATGTGCATGGTCGCATATTTTTCCGGTGCCGCGTCTTTTAGCCAGAGTAATTTCGCGAATGGGCTCATTGGATGGATTGGCGTGCCAGTTTTTTCATAAATTCCCTCCAAATAAAAATCGCGTTTTGCTTTTTCGAGCGCTTCGCTACTACGGCTATCAGCCCATGTAATCGATTTTGTAAGTGGCTCGCCGTTTTTGTCCGTCAAAATTAAGCTGTGCATCGCCGCACTGAATGAAATGGCCGCTAAATCGTTTTGATCAATCTGGCTTGCTTTCATGACCATCCAAATAGCCTTTTTGACGGCCTGAAAAATTTCATCTGGGTTTTGTTCAGCCTTCCCTAAAACGTCGGTCAGAAGCTCATAATGCACCGCATAACGCGTTATTTGGCTCCCGCTTTCATCAAAAAGAACAGCCTTCGTACTTGTCGTTCCAATATCCACACCCATAAAAAATTCGCTCATTTTATCCCTCTTTTCACACCTTATTATAGCAAAAAACCGCTTAATTAAAAGCGGTTTAAAGCTTGATAGGCCGGTCGAGCTCGTAAAGGCGTTTATAGCGCGGTTGAGATGCCATGAGTTCAGCGTGTGTGCCCTTCATAAGAATGTCTCCATCTTCTAGGAAAAGCACCGAATTCATTTTCTCAGCACCTACCAAATGATGCGTTACCCAAAGTACGGATTTTCCTTCGAGCGTTTCAAAAATGGTGTGAAGCAACTCGCGTTCCGTGATAGGGTCAAGTCCAACTGTAGGTTCATCCAAAATTACGATTGGCGTGTCTTGCAGTAAAATACGAGCGAGCGCGATACGACTTCGTTCGCCGCCTGAAAATCGCGCGCCCATTTCGGACATTTGAGTTTTATAACCATTCGGCATACTCATAATAAAATCGTGCATCTGCACCTTTTTAGCCGCCGCGTATACCTCTTCTTCCGTTGCATTTTGATTTCCGAGGCGAATATTGTTAAATACCGTTGTGCTAAATAAATGGGCTTTTTGATTAAGCATCGAAACGATTTTTGGAATTTGCGGGCCTAAATCTGCTGGCTTTTCGCCGTTTAGGGTCACTTCTCCCTCACTTGGCAAAAGCGCGCCTTGAATTAGCTTGAGGAAAGTTGATTTTCCAGTCCCACTCCGACCGATAATCGCCACTTTTTCCCCTTGTCTGAGTTCAAAATCAAAGTTTTTTAACACAAAAGGACTTTTTTCGTTATATTGAAAAGAGAGATTACTTGCTTGTAGCGTTACATGTTCTGTTTCAATTGTCCTTTTTTGCTCGATTTCGGCTTCAAAACTAGGTAATGTCTTGTCCTCGATTTTATCCAGCCGGTCAAGCGAGTCCTTATAAAGCGACTTATCACTAATGGCACTCGAAACGGGAACAAAAGCTTCACCGAGTGACATAATCGCAAGTGTAAAGGCCGCAATGAGCGTCCCCGAAAAGGCACCGTCTGTTACTTCATTTGTACTCCAATAAACCATTAAAATGACCATTGCACCCACAATAAGTTGGCTGAAAAAGTCGCGCCAGTTTACAAAATGAAATTGTTTCGTTTCCACTTTTAAAAGGGCCGCCTCATCTTTTTCATACCCTTCAATAAGGCTTTTCTCACGTCCGCTAAACATCCAGTCGCTAAGACCAAAGACAGCATCCGTAAATTGACTATACAAACGATTTCTCCCTTGTTTTAAATAGGCGTTTTTTCCTCGCGCATATAAAATCGAAACACCAGGTAAAACAAAAATGAGTAGGCCGATTAAAACAAGAATTAAAATCGCAAAAGGCACCGAGAAAAAGCCAAGTGCGATAATGACACCTGCGTATAAAAACAAACTAATAACAGCCGGCAGCATCGTGGTTAAATAGAAATTTTGAATATGTTCAATATCATCCGCTAACATGCCTAAAATGTCGCCCGTGCGGTAACGGGATTTAAGAAGTAGCGCCTGAGGTTCCAAAAGTCGGTACAGTCTGACGCGCATTTTTTCAAGAATCCGAAGCACTAAAGAGTGGCTGTTTAAACGTTCTACATATTTTGAAACGGAACGTAAGATACCAAAGGCCCTTACGCCAACACTTGCCACATATACGGCCATAATCGACTCTGGCATAAGCGATGATTTGGAAATCAGATGACCGGATGTAAACATAAGCGCGGCTCCTGCCGAAAAAGTTAACACCCCAAGGAAAATAACGACTAAAAAGAGGCCTAAATTTTGCTTAATATAAGGGCCAATCCAACTATTTTTTAGCATTAAATCTCCTCCAATTGGGCTTTAATTAGGTCATAGTAAAATCCTTTTTTTGAAACAAGTTCGTCGTGTGTCCCTGTTTCAACAATCGCCCCTTTGTCTAAAACGATAATTTGATCCATTTCGAGCATCCAGTGGAGCCTATGCGTCGCAAAAAATACAAGCCGATTTTTAAATAAATCAAGCATTGGAGCCTTAAGTTCATATTCCGTCTCAATATCTAAGTGCGCAGTCGGCTCATCCATAAGAACAATTTGACGATCTGATAAAAAGGCACGTGCCAGTGCAATACGTTGTTCCTGGCCACCACTTAACGTCCGTCCAGCTTCCCCTACAATGGTTTCATATTTGTCATCTAATTGCTGCACAAAGTAATCAAGCCCAGCCGCTTTCGTAGCCGCCTGAATGGCTTCATCTGATGCTTCTGGATGATAAAATTTAACGTTGCCAGAAATCGTATCATGAAATAAGTAGGGGTGTTGTGGGATATATGTTACTTGTTTTTGCCACGAATAACGGTGTAACCTAACAGGCGTCTGATTCACTTGAATATCGCCCATTGTTGGCGCGAGAAAGCCACTTAAAATGTCTATCATCGTGGATTTTCCGGCACCCGTCGCCCCAATAATACCGATTTTCGCAAACCCAGTGACTGTAAAATCGGCCCTAGCAAGCGAATCTTGTTGGCCTTCTGCATAATTAACGGAAATTCCTTCTAGGCTCAGGACGGAATCACTGGTGTATGCGGGCACGTCCGCTCCTTCGTTCATTTCTTGCGTTTCTTTTCCCCTATCAATAATGGCTTGAATCACTCGCCCTGCTTCTTGTCCGTCAAGTGTTGCATGATAATCGGATCCGAGCTCACGTACGGGTAAAAAATATTCTGGTGCCAAAATTAAGATGGCAAGTGCCGGTGTAAGAAGGATTACCCCGTCTATCAAGCCCAGCCCGAGAAATAGCGCCACAACAGCGATAGACAACATCGTAAAGAAGTCGAGTGCAAAGGAAGATAAAAAGGCTACTCGTAATGTTTTCATTGTTGCTTTTCGGTAGCTCGAACTCGTTTCAGCAATGCTTCTTTCATGACTATGGCTTAAACCGAGATACTTCAACGTTTCAAGGCCTTTTAGCGAGTCAACAAAGTGGTTAGATAAAATGCGATACGATTCAAACTGCGAATCTGCTTGCTTTTTCGCTGCAAGACCTAGGATGATGAGGAATAAAATAAGGACAGGGAAGGTGATAAATAAAATCAGTGCAGACTTCCCGTCTTGTGTGAGGACATAAATCCAAATCATCGCTGGGATAATCGCCATATTGATAAACTTTGGTAAAAAAAGTTCAATAAAACGCCTGAAGTCCTGCACGCCTTCCATAACCATCGTAACCACTTTCCCAGTTCCTTCTTCGCGCGTAAAACGCGGACCTAGGACAAATAAATTTTCAAGCAACTCTTCCCGCATTGTTTCCCCCGTCTTAGAGGCGAACTTATACACAATAGCTTTTTTCCATACATTTAAAAAATGGCGTACAAAAAGCGCTCCCGCGAAGAAAGCCATTTGTAACGCCACAGTAGACAAGGCCGCACCGTTAAAAAGCTTTGTAATAGCTTCTGCGAGCGTGCTTGCCATGACGATAATTGCCGCGCCTTGAACAAGAGTCAACGCGGCAAGAATCGCTAGTATTTTTTTTATACCTTTATATTTAAAAATATCTTTTCCCATTAATACGTCATTTTCTCCTTACTCGAAACGCGTTTACGGAAAACGTAGTAACTCCAAATCTGATAGCCGAGTACAAACGGTAATAATGTCACCGCTACAATCGTCATAACCGTTAAGGAGTATTGTCCCGAAGCTGCGTTATGAATAGTTAAGTCAAATGCAGAGTCAATTGAGCTAATCATGACACGAGGGAATAACCCTACGAAAATTGTTGCGATTGTGAGTGCTAATCCTAGACCGCCAAATGTAAATGCAAAACCATCACGATCTTTCCATAGGAAGAAGGCACATAGTAAGTACATGACGACAACAATACCAATCATAGTTGGTACGAGAATTGGACGAGCTTGGAAAATATCTGTATAAATAAACGCAAGAACTACAAATACGACTAAAACCGGTACTGTAATAAACCAGACGCGTTTTGCCATACGACGTGCACGGTCTTGAATATCATCTTCCGTACGAAGTGTAATAAACATTAGGCCGTGAAGCAAGCATAGCATAGTAACGGTTACGCCTCCCCAAACGGAGAAGACCGTAATGTAATCAAAGAATCCAGCGTACATATCCATTTTATCGTTAATCGGCATCCCTTGAACAAGGCTTGAAAACAACACGCCTAGTAAGAATGGCGGTAAAATACTTCCGAAAAAGATAACCCAGTCCCAAAACTTACGCCAAGCTGCGGAATCTTTTTGTCCGCGGAACTCGAAGGAAACACCTCGACCAATTAAGGCAAGTAAGAAAACGACAAGTGGGATGTAATATCCACTAAACATCGTTGCATACCAGTTTGGAAATGCGGCAAAAATCGCCCCACCCGCTGTAAGGAGCCATACTTCATTGGCATCCCAAAACGGTCCAATTGTATTGACTAAAACGCGACGCTCCAAATCATTTCGAGCCATAAAGCGCGTAGACATCCCTACACCAAAGTCAAATCCTTCTAGGAAGAAGAAACCGACAAACAATACTGCGACAAGTAAAAACCATAACTCATTCAGTGACAATTTTGTCGCCCCCTTTATCAAATGGATCGACAGAAGTACTTTCTACTTTGTTTTCACCATAAGGTCCTTTTTTGATTTCGCGAATAAATAGGTAAACTAATATGATTAGTAATAACGCGTAAATCGTTGAAAATGCAATTATTGAGAATAATAATGAACCAGCCGATACGTTTGGTGATACGGCATCTGCTGTTTGTTGGTAACCAAATACTACCCACGGTTGACGTCCAATTTCAGTCATAATCCAACCCATTGAATTAGCAATGAATGGGAATAAGATCATTGGAACCATGAGACGTAAATACCAACCTGTATTCTCCAGTTTTTTACGCCACGCAAGTACTACACCAATTAGCGCAGTTAAAATCATTAACATTCCTGCTGCTACCATAATACGGAAGCTCCAGAAGGAAGTTCGTACTGGTGGAATATAATCTCCCGGTCCATATTGTTCCTCGTATTGTTTTTGAAGTGAATTCATTCCTTCTACGGAACCACTAAAGGTTGAATAAGATAAGAAACTTAACGCATACGGGATTTCAATGGACCACGTATTTTTTTTTGTTATCAACATCAATACCTGCAATCATGGTCCAAGGAGCTGGGTCGGCAGTATCCTCCCATATTCCTTCAGTTGCCGCCATTTTCATCGGCTGCGTTTTAACCAAATATTGAGCTTGTGAGTGTCCGCTGAAAGCTGTTCCAAAACCGCCGATAATTGCGATAACTAGAGCAATTTGGAAAGAGCGTTTAAAGAACTCCACATCTTGTTTTTTAAGCATTTTATATGCACTCACGCCTGCAATAAAGAATGCTCCGGTCGCGAAAGCGCCGAAAATAACGTGCGGAAATTCAACTAATAACTGGCCATTTGTGATAAGTGCCCAAAAATCATTCATTTCGGCACGACCATTTTTGAATTCGAAGCCAACTGGATGTTGCATAAATGAGTTTGCCGCAAGAATCCAGAAACTTGAAAGAATCGTCCCGATTGATACGAGCCAAATACACGCTAAATGTAATTTTTTGCTAAGACGATCCCAGCCAAAAATCCATAAACCGATAAATGTTGACTCCATAAAGAATGCGAGTAAAGCTTCAATCGCAAGTGGTGCACCGAAAACGTCCCCTACAAAACGAGAATAATCGGACCAGTTCATTCCAAATTGGAACTCCTGAATAATACCGGTAACGACACCGACTGCAAAGTTAATTAAGAACAAATGTCCCCAAAACTTCGTCATTTTTTTGTAAACTTCTTTTCCTTTCACTACATACAAAGTCTGCATGAGCGCCACCATAAAGACTAATCCAATGGATAATGGCACAAATAAAAAGTGAAAGATTGTTGTTGATGCGAACTGAAAACGGGCTAGAAACAATGTATCCACCCTTTTCCCCTCCTTTTTTCTGCGTAATAATCCTTTTTTACGTTCTCCTTTACCCGAAACTTGTGAAAAAGCAACACTAAAAAGCCCCATTAGTTGTTATTTTTTTCACAAACCTATGTAAAATAAAAAAATTTGCTATTTCTCTTTTTTTTCGGCTAAAGCAGAGTTCTAAATTAGAATAAGTTCTATATACAGTATATTTTATCCTATTTCCACTTAAATTCATTTAGTTCTTTAGTAGTCTTTTTTATAAATTCTATATAAAACGAAAAGACTGCTTGTAAAGTATTGAACTTACTGCAACTTCATTTTTGTTATCTTGTTCACAAAATCATTTCATTCTCCATTTTAGAGCAAATTAGTTATAAAGAACTATTTGAATCGCTTTCTTTTTCCTCTTTTTTGCGCTTTCTTAGCTCTCGAAAAAAATGAGTTAAAAGATCGCCCGTCTCCTCTTCCAAAAGACCGCTCTCGACTTCACACATGTGATTAAAACGTTCATCTTGCAAAAGGTTCATAAGCGTTCCTGCGGTTCCCGCTTTCGGATCTTTTGCGCCGTAGTAAACTCTTTCAATCCTAGAGAGTAAAATCGCGCCACTGCACATGGGACAAGGTTCAAGCGTTACATATAATTCAGCGCCTTGAAGACGCCATGAATTTTGGTTATGGCACGCATCTTGGATAGCCATCATTTCTGCATGAGTGACAGCATTTTGACTTGTTTCACGTAGATTATGACCACGACCAATGATTTTACCATCTAAAACGACGACGGCACCAATTGGGACTTCGCCAATCGCGCTTGCTTTTTCTGCTTCATGAATCGCTTCCCGCATATATCCTTCTTTCTCCAAAACGTCACCTCTTTTCCAGTTTATAGTAACACAGCTTTTGAATGCATGCGTATTAGTTGCTTTAAAAATGTTTTTATACTACCATGTATTAGTATCAGGTACTAATATTCTGAATAAAGAAAAAAGGGGTTGACCGAACGTGGATTCAAATTATCTTATTGCACCTGCAAAATATAATATTACTGATGAAATTACAAAATTCGACTCAGATAAAATCGCTCTTATTTGGAAAGATAACCATAACGAACGAACTTGGACCTATCACGAATTACTAGTGAATGCCCGTAAATTTGCGAACGTCCTTACGAAACAAGGTATACAAAAAGGCGATCATGTGATTGTGATGACACCCCGCCTACTTGAAACCTATGCGATTTATATGGGACTTTGGATGGTTGGCGCCGTTATTATTCCAGCCTCCGAACTCCTAAAAGCCCATGATTTAGCCTACCGGATTGACCACGCCGGCGTAAAAGGAATCATTACTTACAAAGGCATGACCGAAGAATTTGAGAAGATTGAACACACTCCTTCTGTTAAAACGAGGATTTTAATCGAGGAAGAAAAAGTGGGGTGGCTCGATTATTCGAGCTCATGTCTCTTGCCCCAAATGATTTCACCCCTATCGAAACGTCCCGTGACGATGCCTGCTTACTCGCTTTCACAAGCGGTACGACTGGAAATCCAAAAGGCGTCGTCCATGTTCACGGGTGGGGCTATGCCCATATTCGAATTGCCGCTGATCACTGGTTAGATATTCGCGAAACAGATACGGTTTGGGCTACTGCCGGTCCAGGTTGGCAAAAATGGGTATGGTCACCGTTTCTTTCCATTTTAGGAAAAGGCGCCACCGGATTCATTTACGGCGCACGTTTTAATCCTGAGCACCAGCTTCGCTTACTTGATTCTGAAAAAATCGATGTATTGTGTTGCACGCCAACGGAATACCGCCTTATGGCAAAAGTCCCTGGGTTAGATAAGTATCAACTTACTCATTTACGGAGCGCTGTTTCAGCGGGGGAACCGCTTAATCGCGAAGTCATTAGTGTCTTCCAAAATCAATTTGGCGTAAAAGTACGCGATGGCTACGGTCAAACTGAAAGCACACTTTTAATTGGGACACTTACGGATACCGAAATACGACCTGGTTCTATGGGAAAACCAATTATGCCAGAATATATGGCGATTATAGACGCGGACGGAAATCCCGTTAAACAAGGCGAAATTGGCGATGTTGCGGTTAAAAAAGATTTTCCTGCGTTATTCAAAACGTATTACAAAGAACCTGAGCGCCTCGCAAAAGCGATTCGTGGCGAATATTTTATTACAGGAGACCGAGCTCTCTTTGATGCTAACAACTATTACTGGTTTCAAGGTCGAAGCGATGATATTATCATTAGTTCCGGCTATACGATTGGCCCGTTTGAAGTAGAAGACGCGCTCACTCACCATGAGAGCGTGAAAGAGGTCGCTGTTGTGGCTAGTCCTGACGAAATTCGCGGCACAGTCGTAAAAGCTTTTATCGTATTAAAGGAAGGGTATGCGGCAAGCGATTCACTTATTCGTGAACTCCAAAGCTTTACAAAAGAACGCACAGCTCCGTATAAATACCCTCGTCGTATTGAGTTTGTATCATCTCTCCCTAAAACCGATTCTGGCAAAATTCGCCGTGTAGAGCTTCGCAATCAGGAATTTAGTTTAACGAAATAAATTTAAAAGGACTCTCACAAACGAGAGTCCTTTTAAATACGTGTTAATACGCCGTTACTTTTTTAATCAATGTACCATCTTCAGTAAAAATATTCCATTTTGCATAATTTTGTTTATCTTCGTTTTCCAGTAAGTTTAAAAATAATCGTTTTTTCGTCTGTGTCCACTTGGAAATAATCGTATTTTGGATTTTTAGGAGGATTCACAGTCAGTTCATTTATTCTTTTATTAGATACAAGTGAAAAATTAAGATTTGAAATTTGATTGGACGTTACGCGAATGCCTTCCATCGAAAAGTCCATTTTTACATCCGAGGCTTTATTATTTTTAACAATAAAGAGATATAATTCTAGCTGCGTTCCAATTTTATCATCTAAAGTTGTCTCTAAAATGGATTTCCCACGTTTTTCTTTATAGGAAATAGTATGCTCATTTTTCATCTTCACTTGCTCTATCTTATTCGCCTTCGTAAAAATATAACTTTCTCCTTCTTCTTTAGTATCTGAAAAGAACGACATCGTATATACAAATTTCCCATCATATTGATAAGGATATTTCTTGATAGAATTTGCTTTAAATTGATTAATCTTATAAAAATGTACGCCTGTAAAAATTAAACCAAGTAATACAATGCCTAAGATGATGTAGCCAATCACTCGTTTCATGTGCTTCTCCCTTTCTAGATGTCTATATTTTAAGAATATTATAAATTAAAATCTTCTAATTAGCTAGTCAAAAAAAGAAAAGCGCACTTTTCTCCAATGGAAGAAAAAGTGCGCTTTTTCTTTTTT
>NZ_ALWW01000007.1 GCF_000344175.1 Listeria fleischmannii subsp. fleischmannii LU2006-1
ATGACTTTAGATAAACTACGTTACCAATTTTTAAAATGGGCCGGTTAAATTTGCATATCAAAACAGAATTCTTTTAACTAAAAAAGATTATTATGAGATTGTACATTCCATTAATTTTGCATTTGATATTATCAATGAAAAATTTGCCGACCTTTACTTCACTCAAATTATGCGTCATTTAAGTGCGCAACAAAGTATGATTGAAGAAATTAGTACGCCGATTATTTCTATTACTGATCAAATTGCCATTTTACCACTTGTCGGCCATGTGGATGATGACCGGGCAAAGCATTTGATGGAAACTGCTACAGCTAGGTGTAGCCAGCTTAATATTGACTATTTATGTATCGATTTATCTGCCATTACTACTTTTGAAACGACACTCGTAGAGATGCTTTTTAGTTTAGCCGACGTTTTAAAATTGCTAGGTATTGAACTTGTATTGTCTGGAATTACACCGCAAATGGCTCAACAAATGGTTTTACTTGATACAGATATTGAAATTCCAGCCTATCATTCTTTGAAAGAAGTCTTGCATGAGAAAGTTTAATGAGACACGGAGCATTGGCTCTGTGTTTTTCCTTTTCTACAGGGGTGAATAAGCAGAATTATCTTTCTTTTTTATATAAATTTTCTAAAAATATGAGTAATAAAACAAAAATCGGGGTATAGTGCACAACACACAAAAAATGTTGTTTTTATCATAATTAAATAGCATTTCTCAAAAGGAGGGATTTTTAGTGAAAAAAAATGTCATTCACTACTTTACTTTCTGCCTTGTCAGTCTCCTTGTTGTGTTTATTTTATCCGTGTTTCCAAAGCCTGCCGCTGCTGCTCAAAAGGTCATTTCACTCGAGTCTGTTGTTACGGGGAAAACAGGAAATGTATTCTTAAAAAGTAAAAAAGAAGCTGTTTATACGGTTAGTCAACCCATCAAAAATGTGAAGGTTAATTTAATTGGTCACTCTTCCGGTTCCACTATTAAAGCAAGTTATAATGGTACAGGGAAAAACAATACACCTTACTTGGTTTCCTATACACCAGGCGTTAAGAATATTACAATTAGAAATATTACTTTTGACTTAGCAAAAAAAGGAAGAGGTAGCTTATATTTTTCAAAAGTTCAGAATTTAAAATTATATAATAATTCATTTACAGGTTATTCCAAAAAATATGGTTATTATAAAACAGATAGTTCTGTCTTACTCGAAAACTCAAAAAATATCACTATTGAAAAAAATTCATTTTTAAATAATGGATTTGAATATTCTAATCGTGATGGTGACCTAAACCGGTCCATCACAATACAAGGAAACGCAAGTAACCAAGTGAAACTTTTAAATAATCGTTTCTACAAAGTAAATCAAGCTGTTGTTGCCATGAGTACAGGTATGAATTCTTTCCAAATTAAAGGAAATCGGTTTGAACAAGTAGTCGATAACGCTTTATATCTGCTTAAAATCGGGCGTGCGGACATTACAAATAACACCTTCCTTAACTCCGCTGATGAAGGGATTGTGATTTCAGGCGGAACGTTTAATATTTATAGCAATAAAGCAACCAATATTCGAAATAAATTTTTAGCGATTGACGGCACTGCAAAATCAGTAGACTTTGCCTATAATAATGTTGTCACAAACCTTTCATCTAAACAAAGTCGCCCAAGCGCCATTACTTGGAGACCGGGACGAGAAAAATCACTTGTCACTAAAATGACGATTCGAAATAACACGTTTAACTTAGATACAGCCCCCAGCAATTACGATGTTTTCCCTCTTGGCAATGTCAAAACATTTACATTCACAAACAATAAAGTCATCTTACAGAAGCTAGCTACGTACCAAAAATTATTCGCCTTTAAGGGACGGGCCACCATTCAATCCGCAAACTTCACTAAAAACACCATCACCGCTAGGCAGAAAAATGGTATTTCCACAAAATCCATTTTTATTCGAGAAGATGCAGCCAATTTTACACCTATTAAAAAATTAACAATTAAATCTACTCCATTTAAAGGACAACTACCAAAAAAATATAAATATACTAAATAAATTGCTGTAGAGCAAAAGCAACACCATCTTCATTATTTGTTTTTGTAACAAATGTCGCCAATTTTTTCACCTTATCGGTCGCATTTCCCATCGCAACGGCAGTGCCTGCAAACTCCATCATCGAAAGATCATTTTCAGCATCGCCTAAACATAAAACCTCATCTGCTGTTAATTGAAGTTTTTCCGAAAGCATTGCTAGCGCTGTACCTTTACTCACATTTTTATGTAAAAATTCAAGATTATAAGGGACGCTACGCACAATATAGTATGCTTCTTTCAATTGATTTGGTAATTTCTCCATGACTTCCACGATTTTTTCCGGATAATCTAGTAACATTATTTTAGGAATACGCATCGAATTCGCTACTTCTTCGACAGGCTTGTAATAAAGCGGCGTTTGTAGAAGTAGCGAATCTTGACATGTTAAAATTGAAATTTCCTTATGTGGTACATACATATTACCCGCATCAAAATAAGTTACATGGGCACCGAGTGAGTCACTAAATGTAAAAACTTTTTGCAAATCATCCTTTGTAAGCGTCGTCTCCACAATCGTTTCTCGCGTTTTCGTACTTAACGTAATGGCCCCGTTCATCGTGATAGCCATATCCTCATCATGAAATAAATCTAGTTCCGTCAAACTTTTTTCAATGCCCGAAAGCGGCCGCCCAGTACATAAAACAACTTTTACATTTTTTTTGCGAAGACGAACTATAGCATCTCGCACGCCAGGCGTAATTTCATGGTCATCATTTAACAATGTTCCGTCAATATCAATTGCAACTAATTTAATCATTTATTTCCTCCTGTTTTTGCCAAAAAGTGAATAATTCTTCAGCTAATTGTTTTGAGTTTCGAACAAACATCAGATTGCGCCAATGCGCCGGGAGTTCATTTCGGTATCTCGTCTCCTGAAAGCGGCTATCCATTAAAAGTATGACGCCCTTGTCGGTGCTACTCCTTATGAGACGCCCTGCAGCTTGCAATACTTTATTCAAACCTGGAATTTGATACGCATAATAAAAACCATGCTTTGATTTTTGATCATAATAATCTCGCATTAAATTTTGCATCGTAGAAGGCTCTGCTAAACCAACGCCTACAATCCCAGCGCCAATTAAACGCGTCCCTTTTAAATCCACCCCTTCTGAAAAAATTCCACCTAGTATAGCAAACCCAATCATCTTTCGGTCAACTTGAAACTCCTTTAAAAAAGCTTCACGTGCCTCCTCATCCATGTCCCTAGATTGCTTTATAACGCTGATGTTAGGATATTGTTCTATAAACCGGTTATAAACTTCCTCCATATAACTATACGACGGAAAAAACAATAAATAGTTTCCCGATTTCGCCTCCATCATCATGTGGATACACTCGATTATTTTTTCATAGCTAGACGGCCTGACTTGATAACGGGTGTGGATGTAAGTAGGTGAAATGATTTTGACGTTTTTTTCAGGAAAAGGAGACCGAAATGACAATTTACTCGTATCTTTTTCCCCTCCAAGCAACTCGCTATAATAATTTAACGGACTTAAGGTTGCCGAAAACAAAACGCTCGCTCGCCCAAAATCCAATTTTTCTCGTAAAAGGCTAGATGGATCAATACAAACTTGCGTTATTTTAGTATCCTTCCCAGTTTCAATTAGCGTGCTATAATTTTCGCCATAAAATTCGGCTATTTTCGTATAATGAGAAGCTTCGAAAAACAATTCAAGAACTAATGATTGATTTTCTTTTTCCACATTTCGAGGTAACCATTCTTTTGCAATTTCAACCAATTCCACAACAATTGCATTCAAGCTTTCAGCTGCCTCTTTTTGAACAAAAACTTTTGTATCTTTATCGCAGAGCTTGCGAAGCTTAATAAGCTCTCGATTTAAACGGCTTACGACTTGATAGAGATTTGTATCATTTTTATTGATACTTTTTTTCACTTGTAAAACAAGCGCTTTTGAGAGCGTTGCTGAATACATCATTTTAGAACGATCTACTAAATTATGTGCTTCATCAATTAAAAAAGCAAAGTTTTCCTTGTTTTCAATAAAAAAACGTCTTAAATATACTTTAGGATCGAACAAATAGTTATAATCACATATAATCATATCACAAAAAAGTGCCACATCGAGTGATAATTCGAATGGACAAACCGTATATTTTTTCCCGTAAGCTTCCAGTATTTCCCGGGAAATAGTTTGCTCATGTCGCATTAAATCGAACAAACAATCATTAATTCGGTTATAGTAGCCTTTAGCATACTGGCAAAAATCAGGTTCACAGCGCCTTTCATCTAAAAAACATATTTTGTCCTTAGCCGTTATCGTAACCGCACGCAAATTTATTTTCTGCCGCCTTAGTTCTATAACTGCATCCTCTGCTACTTGGCGCGTAATGGTTTTTGCCGTTAGATAGAAAATTTTATCTATTTTATTTTCACTCATTGCTTTTAAAGTTGGGAATAACGTTGAGATTGTTTTACCTATTCCGGTTGGAGCCTCACAAAATAGCGTGTCATTATTATAAATAGTTCGATAAACCGCTATCGCTAATTCTCTCTGGCCTTTCCGATACGTTTCAAAAGGAAATTGTAGTTTTTTCAATGAATCTGTTCTTTTTTTTGAAAAAGCAAGTTGTAATGTTACCCAATTAGCGTATTCTTCAATTAGGCTATGAAAAAATGTTTCCATTTCCAAAAAGGTCATCATTCGAGTAAAGCGACTAGTTTCTTTTTCCGAAAGATGATAGTAGGTTAGTTGTAAAGTGACAGTCGCCAATTCCTCTTTTTTCGCATAAAAATAGCCGTAACAGATAACTTGAGCCCAGTGAATGGGATAACCATCATTTGGAATTTCCCCAAGTGGTGTATAAGTTGATTTTATTTCATCAATTACTCTCTGATTAATAATCCCATCAGCTCGCCCGTCAATTTTAAACAAAATATCTTCATATACGTATTCGATTTGAAGTGGAACTTCCTTTTCATAATTTTCACCCGCAGCGTTTTGCAGTTCTTGATGTACTTTTGTACCTATTTGCGCGCGGTCCGCTCCAGCTAATCGCGTGTCGATATCTCCTGTCTTCATCAAAAATTCGACGAGTTTTCGCACTGATAATTTCACTGTATCCATCTTTACACCTCCCTTTATATAGCATAGCACAGAATGTACGTTCGCACAAAAAAGCACTTCCCAAATTGGAAAGTGCTTTTTCATTATTTAGCTTGTTTTTTCTTTAATTCTTTACTTCCCAGATAGATAAGGAATCCACCTACTAAGATAGTTAGCAAAATGGTAACATCCCCAGTTGATGGGAGTTTAGAGTTTGAATTATTATCCCCATTGTTGTTTGTGTTATTCCCATTACCATTCCCGTAATCTTTATCATTATCCGTTTCGTTTGAGGAGTCTTTTTTATTCACTTTCATTACTTTTATCATTTCTACTTGTTCTTTTTCAATTGTAAACTCGACTGGCGTTTCGTCTAATTTGTAACCTTTTGGCGCTTTTGTTTCCACAAAAGCGTATTTTCCTGGCGCTAAATCTTTCACCATAATCTCGCCGTCCTCATTGGTTACAAGATTCGTTTCAATTTCTTTACCATTTGCATCAAGTAATTTGAATTCTGCACCGCTTAGTACTGTTTTTTGGTCATCTTTATCCACTTTTGTAAGCAAAACGGAACCAGTGTTCTTTTTTATTGGTTACAGATAAATTTAGGACTTCACCCTGGGCTTTGTCGATTGTGAAATGAATCGGCGTTTCGTCTAGTAAATAGCCTGCCGGTGCTTTTGTTTCTACAAAAGAGTATTCTCCGGGTTTTAGATTATTTATAAGGATTTTACCGTTAGCATCCGTTACGATATTTTCTTGAATCACGTTGCCGTCACTATCTAGTAGTTTAAATTCCGCACCTGCAAGTAAGATAGCTTCATCTTTTTCATCCGTTTTTGTTAATTCAACGCTACCTGTAATGAGAGTGTTGTCGACCTGAACAATAACTGGTTCTTTCTCATCGCCCGTAATGGTAATGGATTTTGTTTCGCCACTTATTTCATAGCCTTCTGGTGCTTTTGTTTCCACAATAGTATATTGACCTATTTCTAGCGGAATACTCATTAACTCTCCATTTTCATCTGTTGTACCTTCGAAAACTTTATTGCCATCGCTATCTAAAATTTCGAATGTTGCGCCTGGTAAACGTTCTTTTGTTTCTTTATCCACTTTAATGATTTGAACACGTCCATCATATACGACTGTTGTTGCGCTATTTGTATAGAGTTCTTCACCACTAATGTGTAAAATACCGACGTTTGTATATTCATCACCTACAGCTAATGAATCAATATCAACCGCAAATGTAACAGTTTGAGGTGTATCTGCTGTAATTTCTTTTTTGGTTGTTAATTCTAGAATTTTCCCATCCTCTGACACGGTGTAATCAAAGTACTCTGAATTAATACTTGTTACTTCCGTAATGGTCATTTTATCTGGCACAGGGTCAGTAATTTTCACACCTGCCGGAATGCTCACACCAGATTTTACGCCAAATTCCAATTTATACTCTAAATGATTTTCACCGATATTGATTTTAGATTTATTAACACTTTTCTTCAAAGAAAAACTAGTTGCTGATGCTAAAAGTGGTTTAACAGGAAATTCTCTTGTTAAATCATAGCCATCCGCTTTTAGATTGGCAGTATTAATTTGAGTACCCATATCTAAGTTAGTAGATTTAATCGCATATTCTACTAAATATGCTTCACTACTTGAAATATCACCAAAATTGACTACGATTTGTTTTTGCGCTTCATTATAGCTGATTTTATCCGCAAATTGATTCGTCACATAAGAGAATCCAGTTGGCTCATGATTTTCATTAAAACCATTTACCTTCAAAATACGTATATCGGAAACTGTGGTCCCGTCTCCCGTCGCACCCGGAAGACGCTCTGGCGTCGTTAATTCTGTATATTCAGGCAGTGTATCTGTCACAACTACATTGCTCACATTTTTTTGAGAATAGTTGACTGCAAGTAAAAAGCGATTTTTGCTAGGTTGATTGATATCTAACAAACCTACTTCTTTTGATTCATCAAGACTATACTGATACCATTTATAAAATAATTGGTCTGGTTTGTTTTGTTCACCAATAATGGTTACGTCTTTCGAGTCTTGTGTATTCGCATATTCAATTTTAAACGTGCCGCTACCATCTTCTTTAAATAAAGGGGCTACATAGTTAATGGTAACGCCTGCGTGGATGGCTTCGTTTTCGTCCACTTGATCCATATCAATTTTAAGGATGATTTGGTAGTCACCATTCTCATCTTGAATAGTATCAACATATTCAAAAGGAGCTGTTGGGATGACATTATCTGGCTTTAGTTCGTTCGGAGCTGCTACTGTGTTTTTAGGGATTGTTATCACAACATTTCCGTTTGATTCTTGAAAATCCCCCGCGCTACCATTGATTGAAGCCTTGACTTCTACATTTTGTTTCGATTCGATAGGGTCTGGATTTACAGAAATGCTAGTACTAATTGATCGTAAATCTGCATCTGTACCTGCATAGGCTTGAGTTAGTCCAGTTGACACGAGTAAGGTTAACATTAAAAAGATAATTCCAAGTTTTTTCATTTGTGATTCTCCATTCACCTATTATTTTGGTCTGTAAATTTCAATCTTATATATAAAATTAAAACCCTTTAAGCGATGTCCGCTCTTACGTCTCAATATAACATGTGTGGATTTAAGAAAGACGCCATTTTGAAGGATTCTTTATGTACTTTTTCGATTAATTAGCAAATGAAAAAATGTTATTATGACAGTTTCGGATTTTATACAAAAAGAGCACATCCGAGGATGTGCTCTTTTTTCTTAGCTTGTAGAAAAACTCAAAGTTTACGTAAAACAAAACGATTCTCACCAAAATCAGATTGTTCTCAAATGGTGAGATTCTAGACAGAGCCGAGTACCAGAGCGGAGCGTACTCGAGTACGTGAGCACTGGAACGGAGGCACGAACGACGAAGATTGCCGTTTGAGAGCAGTCTGAGAGCACATCCGAGGATGTGCTCTTTTCCATTACCATTTAATTGTATCTTCACCTAGTTCAACTAACGCCTCATTAATTTGACTAAATGGCTTGCTTCCAAAGAAACCTCCATTTGCCGAAAGCGGACTTGGATGTACACCTGTAATAATTTTATGTTTTGGATTTGTAATTAGGGGGATTTTCTTTTTCGCGTCATTTCCCCAAAGCACGAAAACAATTGGTTTGTCGCGCATATTAAGGGTATTAATCACATGGTCTGTAAATGTCTCCCACCCTTTTTTTCGATGAGAGCCTGCTTTCGCGTCTCCATCAACGGTTAAAACGGTGTTAAGTAAAAGTACACCTTGCTCCGCCCAATCTGTTAGGTCACGGTTTGTTCGTTCAATTCCAAGATCCGTTTTCAGTTCCTTGAATATGTTACGCAGCGACGGGGGAAATTTTGCATCACTTGAAGCGACCGAAAAACTAAGGCCGTGCGCTTGATTCTCGCCATGGTAAGGATCCTGGCCTAAAAGAACCACTTTCACTTTTTCAAATGGCGTCAGTTCAAAAGCTCGGTAAATTTCTTCTTTTTTGGGATAAACTTTTTTTTCCTCATAGGCTTTATTAATAAATGTTTCTAATTCTTGAAAATAACTATTTTGACGCTCTTCTTCTATTAATTCAGTCCAGTTCATCTTGTATGCCTCCCTTTTTTATGATTATATCGAAAAAAAGCGCTTTAATCTAGCGGAAAATTAATGTTGACTTATCTTATCGGAATAATTATAATTAATGAATTACGAGGAAAATAGGAGGGCTAGACATGCGTCATTTTAAAAAAGGGATTATCGTACTTTCTGTCATATCTTTCTTACTGCTTACCGCTTGCGGAAATAATGCCGCTGAAGGGGACACCACTAAAAAAGTGAATTTCCTTGAGACGAGCGAACTCTTGACTTTAAATACTACAAATGAAGAAGATTTTACTAGTTTTACCGCGCAAAACCAAGTTTTTGAAGGTTTATATACACTAGATACAAAAGATAATTTTGTTCCAGGCGTCGCAGCTGGAATGCCTGAAATCAGTGAAGATCAAACGGAATACACCATTAAGTTAAAAAAAGAGGCCAAATGGTCCGATGGTTCCCAAGTGACCGCAAACGATTTTGTTTACGCTTGGCAAAGAGCCGTTGACCCAAAAACAGCGCCTGGTTATGCAGCTCTGTTTAAAGATTCCATATTAAATGCTACGGAAATTAATGACGGCAAGCTTAAACCGACCGAACTTTCTGCGACAGCAACAGACGACCATACTCTCAAAATCAAACTTAAAAAACCCGTTCCATATTTTATTTCACTCCTCTCATTTGAGACCTTTTTCCCTCAAAAACAAGCCTTTGTAGAAAAAGCGGGTGATAAATACGGAACTGATGCGGCGCATACGCTGTATAATGGACCCTTTATCATGAAAAAATGGGATGGAAATACGAGTAAAAACTGGACTTACGCTAAAAATGATCATTATTGGGATAAGAAAAAGGTGGAAGTCGATGAAATTCGCGTAAAAGTCGCCAAAGATATTAATGCAGGCGTCAATTTATATGAAACAAAAGAAGCGGACCGCGCGCCGCTCTCCGGTGAGTATGCCAAACAATTTAAAGACCGTGATGACTTTGTTACAGAAAAAGATGCGCTCATTAGCTACTTAAAACTTAACCAAAAGCGAAATGGGCAATTAACGCCGCTCTCAAATAATAATTTGCGACACGCGCTTAATCTGGCAGTTAATAAGAAGCTACTTACAGCTGATGTTTTAGGTGATGGCTCATTTGCAGCAAACGGTTTGCTTCCAAAAGACTTTGTTCAAAATCCAGAAACAGGCGCCGACTTTAGAAGCGATAGTGGGGACCATTTAGTTTATGATGCAAAACGTGCGAAAAGTTTCTATAATAAAGCTCTCGCTGAACTTGGGACGAATAAAATTTCGTTAGAATTACTTGGCGACGACCAAGACACCACAAAAACCATTTTTGTCTTTTTAAAAGACCAACTTGAAAAAACATTGCCCGGCTTAACGATTCAGATTAAAACTATGCCTGCAAAAGCCGCATCTGAACTAACGCGTACGGGAGATTATGATTTATCACTCGCAGCTTGGATGCCAGATTTTAAAGATCCGTGGACTTATAGCAGCTTATTCTTATCCGATTACTACAATAATTCCATGAGCTACCATAGTGAAAAATACGATAAACTAGTGCGTTCAACAGATGCTGAACTTGCTAGTAAGCCACTCGAGCGTTGGAATGCTTTTATTGCTTCTGAAAAAGTTCTTTTAGATGATGATGCAGCTATTTTACCGCTTTATCAACATCAAACGGCGGTTCTGCAAAATAAAAATATATCTGGTGTTCAAAAACACGCTTTTGGGTCACCCTATAGTTATAAATTTATAAAATTGTCCAACTAAGCGAGACTCCTCTTTTAAAATCATTTTATTTTAAATAAATCTATTTTTGCCGTTGACTTTCGACGCACTTCTTGAAATAATTAAAGTATTTTATAATATGATTTGAAGGAGTGTTCGCATTGGCATTTTATTTTAACGAACCATCTCGTACGTTTAGTGAGTTTTTGCTTGTCCCTGGTTATTCCTCTAAAGAGTGCGTGCCAAAAGACGTGAGTTTAAAAACACCCATCGTAAAATTCAGACGCGGAGAAACTTCTGCAATTACCATGAATATTCCACTTGTCTCGGCCATTATGCAAGCTGTTTCGGACGACAATATGGGAATTGCGCTCGCTAAAGAAGGTGGCGTTTCGTTTATATACGGTTCGCAGTCGATTGAAAGTGAAGCACGCATGGTTAAGCGCGTCAAAAACCACAAGGCTGGCTTTGTCATTAGCGACTCAAATATTCGCCCTGATCAAACTTTACAAGATGTCTTAGACTTAAAAGAAGAAAGTGGCCACTCCACAATGGCGGTCACAGAAGACGGAACTCCTCACGGTAAACTTTTAGGTGTTGTGACAAGCCGCGATTACCGGGTGACTCGTATGGCTAAAACGGAGCTCGTACGTGACTTCATGACTCCGTTCGATAAATTAATTACGGCAAGCGATACTACAAGCTTGAAAGAAGCAAACAACATCATTTGGGAGCACAAACTGAACGCTCTTCCACTTGTAGACAAAAACGAACATCTCGCCTACTTCGTTTTCCGAAAAGACTATGACTCAAATAAAGAGAATACACTAGAACTTTTGGATGAAAACAAGCGATATGTGGTCGGTGCCGGAATTAATACGCGTGACTATGAGGAAAGAGTGCCCGCATTAGTAGAAGCTGGTGCTGACATTTTATGTATCGATTCCTCAGAGGGTTTCTCTGAATGGCAAAAAATAACGCTTGATTTTATCCGAGAAAAATACGGCGATTCCGTAAAAGTGGGCGCCGGAAATGTTGTTGACCGTGACGGCTTCCGATTTCTCGCAGAAGCTGGCGCCGATTTTATCAAAGTAGGTGTTGGCGGTGGCTCAATTTGTATTACGCGCGAACAAAAAGGAATCGGTCGCGGGCAAGCAACTGCAGTAATTGATGTGGCCCGCGCCCGCGATGAATATTTTGAGGAAACCGGCATTTATATCCCAATTTGTTCAGACGGCGGTATCGTTTACGACTATCATATGACGCTCGCGCTCGCGATGGGTGCAGACTTCATCATGCTAGGTCGCTACTTCTCACGCTTTGATGAAAGCCCAACTAACAAAGTCAATTTAAACGGCACCTATATGAAAGAATACTGGGGCGAGGGAGCTAACCGCGCTCGTAACTGGCAACGTTATGACATGGGTGGCGACAAGAAATTGTCCTTTGAAGAAGGCGTTGATTCCTACGTGCCTTATGCCGGCTCGTTAAAAGACAATGTGGCGATTAGCTTGAACAAAGTACGTTCAACCATGTGCAATTGCGGCGCACTAAACATCCCTGAACTTCAGCAAAAAGCTAAAATCACGCTTGTTTCAGCGACTTCCATCGTAGAAGGCGGCGCCCATGACGTCGTTGTAAAAGATGCAAGTAACAATTTAATGCAATAACAAAAAAAGAGTAGATGGCTATCTACTCTTTTTTGTTGAAAAACTCCAAGTTTATGCAAAACAAAACGATTCTCGCCAAAATCAGACTGCTGACAAATGGTGAGATTCTAGGCAAATCCGAGTACCGGAGCAGAGCGTACTCGAGTACGTGAGCACCGGAACGGAGGGTTTAACAACGAAGATTGCCGTTTGTCAGCAGTCTGAGAGTAGATGGCTATCTACTCTTTTTACTATATTGATTATGAAACGTACTGATTAATTAATGCCGGTTCATCTAGTAAGAAACCTTGTTGTAAATGTAAACCCATTTCTCTAAGTTGACGCGAGGAAGCCGCTTGGTCTACATTTTCTAAAATGATATGCATATTATTTTGTCTCGCATAGCTTGCCCATGCTTCAATAAAAAGTGCCATACTACTAAGTTCAAAATTTTTAAGTGAAACTTTAATCCCGTTAATCAGTGGTAAGTAATAATTAGTTCTCTCTAAACAATTAATCCCACAACCCACATCGTCTAAAATAATATTATAGCCCATTTTTTTCAAATGAGATAGCTTCCCGTATAAAAAAGCGTCCAATTCATTTGCTGTTAAATGCGATTTATAAAATGGAATTTTTAGCAGATCTTCTGTTATCTCTATTGTAATTAAATCTTTGTACACCCGTAGACTCTCAAACATTTTTATGGTTTCTAAATAAAACAGTTGATTGGAATTGATATTTAAGGAAACTTTTGCATAATCTAATTTCTTTAGTACTTTTGCAATTTCTAGTTTTAGCCAATCAATAAAAATCGGATATCGTTCCTCCAATTCTTCGCTTTGGAAAAAGTTACTTGGAAACACCCATTTTTCACCATCAAATTTTCTAAGAAGCAATTCATACATGACGATTTCATCTCTATTTGTATCATGGATGGCTTGTGCAAATAAACAATAGTTATTAAACATCGTATGCCCCTTCCTTTGTTTTTAACGATACCTTTATTTTATCTTGTTCTAGCGATTATAATAATCAGCATCCTTCATTTAAAAAGAGGAATTTTGCAAAAACCTATTTTATTTTCACCTAAAATGGGTAAAGTGAATAGACGAAAGGGGTTTAAATGATGAAAATAGGTCTTGATATATTTGATCAAACATTAGCAAAAGAATGGGAAATTTTTCTAATTCTAAGACACGAAGATCGTTTTTTTACAACAGAAGAATTAAGCGCCACAACAAATTTAACCATCTCACAAGTTCTTAAAATTGTGACTAAATTAATAAATGACTTGGAAGATTTCGGGACAGATACAATGGAAGTTGTTTTTTCTAAAGGAAAAGGCGCCCGTTTTGTCGCCAAAGAGCTTCAAACCAATCCACGTAAATTTTTAATTTTTTTAGTGGAAGAAACTTTAGGGTTTAAACTTCTTAAATCTATTCTGAATGAGGATTATGTTTCCACATCTAATTTTGCATATGAAAATTTTGTAAGTGACTCAACCGTTCGAAGACAATTAAATAAATTTCGTGATAACCTACATAAGTTTGATTTAGAAATCACACGAAGCGATGCCCTGCTTTCTGGTAACGAGAAACAAGCCCGCTTATTTTTAAATATGATTTTGTGGCGTATTTATGCAGGCGAAGGATGGCCATTTGAAGCGGTCAATGAACTTCATATCGACTATTTAGCGACCAATATTTTAAAAGAATCCGGCCTTTCCCTAACGCCTATTCAAAAACGACAACTCATGTTTTTCTTAGCCATCGGGATTATACGACGACGCAACCACCACTATGTCGAATTTGAGGCATCGTGGGGCGAGTTAACGGATAACAATGAGGCTTATACGTATTTTAAAGACCACATTCGGCCGTTCACATCTTTTATTGATGATTATCCAGGCGAAGTCGCGCTACTTTTTTTCCTTTTAATCATTCAAAGTGAAAATCTTGAAGTTATCCAAATTCTTTATTCCAATTTTGAGGAGAACAAGAAAAATAATTCTTTTCTTTACCAAGCAACACAAGCCTTCTACGATAATGTTTCACAAGATGTTAAAACGATTCCAGAAGACTTAAAAGATGTAATCTTACTTAGCACTTTTTCCTCCCATTTATTCACACATCTTTTTAAGAATTTTTCTACAGATATTAGCGGCTACGATTATTCCGTTATTTTAGATACTGTTTTATCAAAACCCGTTCTTCCAAATTTAAAAAAAGAACATTTTAAGCATGATTCGAAGCCTTTATAATGAAACGAAATTAGATTTATTTTTAGAAGAAGACTATCTTGTCACAAAATACGCACTCATTTTAACTTTAATAAAGGCGCAAACGTATTTTGAACCCGTTATTAAAATTAAAATCTCAACGGATCTCCCTTTATTAATCAACTTACGCCTTCAAGAGCGCATTAATAATTTATTTGGAAATAGTTATCGTTTAGAATTTTTGAATGCCACTAATCCTGACCATGGGGACGTTTTACTTACGAATATTTCCTTGCCACGAGAGACGAAAGATTATGAGAAAGTAAATATTGTTTATATCAACCGCAATTTAACTGTACGTAATATTATTATTTTAAGTAATGTTTTATTCGATATTTCAAAGCAAAAAACAACAAAAGAAATCTCTAGTTCCGACTAGAGATTTCTTTTGTTGATTGGTTTTGGCCTTCCAAAATAGTAGCCTTGAAAATAATCTACACTCATCGCGCGTAAAATGGCGATTTCTTTTTCATCTTCTACGCCCTCGACCACAACCAGACAACCGAGATCATGGCTTAGATTGATAATGGCACGCAGAATAATGCGCTGTCGCTCGTTCGTTTTAATTAAAGAAATGGAGCTTCGATCGGTTTTGACATAATCAACTGGGAGCGACTGTAAATACGAAAGCGAGCTGTATCCTTGTCCAAAATCGTCTAGGCTTACTTTCACGCCTAGGCTTTTTAGTTTCATTAAGTTGTGACAAGCAGCTTCAAGACGAGTAATTTCGAGCCGTTCGACAATTTCAAGGTTTAAGGCTTCCGGATAACGCATATCCTTTTTCACTTGTTCATATAAGGCATCCATGTAGGCGTCATTTGTCACGTCCCCTGAAGGAATATTGACAGAAATGGGATATTTCCCCTCCAGTTCATCAATTTGCTTCATCACTGTGCTTAAAACGAAGTGCTGCATGTCTCTTGCCGCGTAAAGATGGACTACTTCGCGAAAAAATTCTGCCGGAGCTAAAATCCCCTTTTTAGTTTGAAGTCGTACCAATGCTTCATAGCCTACTATTTCTTCCGTCTTGGCATCTACTTTTGGTTGGTAATAGACTAGATAGGCCACATCCCGTATCGCTTCCATAATTTCACTTGTCGAAATCACCACTTTATCGCTTCCTTTCGTGTCTATTTTACTCTAAAAACTTTGTTTATTGAAATAAATAACAAAAATTGACCAAATCTTTATAATTTTAGGTTGTTGGTTTGTTTTGGCTTTGTTAAAATGAGTGTAAGCGTGATTGCGTTAGCGCTTACAAATCGCCTTGTGCGGAAAAGGGAGAGTATGATTGTGAAAAAAATAAGAAAAAAAGTATCACACGTTTTACTCGCAGCAGGCTTAGTACTCAGTTTTAGTTTACCTGTAACATTAACACACGCGGAGGCAAAAGACCCAAATATTCCTGTTCAACTTTTAGGGATTAATGATTTTCATGGCGCACTAAATACTACGTCAAAAGATGTTAATGGTGCCGCGATTGGGGGAGCTGATTATCTTTCCGCTAACCTTGACCAAGCAGAAGCCGAGTTTATTACGGCTAATCAAAGTGCCACAAGCGCCAATTCACTTCGCGTACAAGCTGGTGATATGGTAGGCGCTAGTCCAGCTGTTTCAGGTCTTCTTCAAGATGAACCCACAATGAAAGTTTTAAATGAAATGAATTTTAAAATTGGAACGCTTGGGAACCACGAATTCGACGAGGGATTACCTGAATATAAGCGTATACTAGACGGCGTTTCAACTGACAAATTTGGTCCCATTGTTGAAAATTATCCTCGCGTAAAAAGCGATATGCAAATTGTTGCCGCGAACGTGGTGGATAAAGGAACATCTACTGTGGCAGAAGGATTTAAACCTTATGTGATTCAAGAAATCGGCGGTGTAAAAGTTGGTTTCATCGGTATCGTCACGACGGAAATCCCAAATCTTGTTTTAGCCAACTACATAAAAAATTATGACTTTTTAAATGAAGCTGATACAGTCGTTAAATATTCTAAGATTCTTCGTGACCAAGGTGTGAATGCTATTGTTGTCTTATCACACGTTCCAGCGATAACATCCGGCAATCCAACCAATCAAACGGACCAAACTGTCTCAGGTGATGCACAAGCGATGATGGAAGCGGTCAATCAAAAAGATAAAGACAATTCCGTCGACATCGTTTTAGCAGGCCATAACCACCAATATACAAACGGTGTAGTTGGAAAAACACGCATCGTCCAAAGTTACAATAACGGTAAGGCTTTTTCAAATATCACAGGCGAACTTGACCCGGAAACAGGCGATTTTGTAAGTACTCCAAGTGCTAAAATCGAATATAATTATCGTACAGGAACGCCTGATGCGAAAATTGCTGCTATCACACAAGATGCCTCAGACCGTATTGCTTCCACGATTACGGAGCCGATTGGAAAAACGGCAAATGGAACGATTTCACGAGAAACGAATTTGGAAGGCGCACCTGTTGATACGAAAGAATCTGCACTTGGCAATTTAATTACCGACGCCCAGCGCTATATGGCGAAAAAAGCTGGTGTAGATGCCGATTTTGCGATGACAAATAACGGCGGAATCCGCGCTGATCTTATCACCTCAACTAATAATGAAATCACATGGGGCGCGGCTCAGGCCGTACAACCATTTGGCAATATTTTACAAGTTGTCAAAATGAACGGTCAAACGATTCTCGAAGCGCTAAACCAACAATATGGCAATGATGAAAAGTACTTCTTACAAATTTCTGGCTTAAAGTATACGTATACGGACACAAATGACTTAGACCAAGCCTATCGTGTAGTAAGTGCCACAACAAACGACGGTACCCCTCTAGACCCAAACAAAGAGTACACCGTCATCATTAACGACTTCTTATACGGCGGGGGCGATGGTTTCCAAGCTTTCACAAAAGGACAGCTCGTCTCAGCCATCGATCCAGATACCGAAACATTTATCAACTACATTAAAGAGCAAACGGCGGCTGGTAAAGTGATTACAGCGGAAAAAGAAGGACGTAAAACATATAAAACAGCCGCACAGCTTGAGGAAGAAGCCATTTCGGCCATTAAAACAAGTACAAAATTCAATCCTTTAGCTGAAAAGGATAAAACTTTTTCTGGCGTGACAGTGCCAAATGCGAGCATCTCCGTCCAAAAAGGCACGGAAGAGCAAACAAAAGGCCTTCGCGTAGCGGCAAATTTAACTACAACCGCTGATGAAAATGGCGCCTTCCAAATTGACGTCTCATCCTTAAACTTAAAGGCTCATGATACGCTTTCCGTAACTGTGACCGACACAAACGGTTACAGCTCACCGTTTAGCGTGGCCGTTCTTGCAACAGAAACAGATCCAGGAAACGGCAACGAAACGCCTACGCCTGAACCCCCAACGACAGGTGGCGACGGCAATCAAACGGTAACGCCAAGCCCTGAAAAGCTTACTAAAACGCCCGTTAAAACTGGCACAAATACAGCAGCTGCAAAAAACAAAGAAACACCATCCGGCAAACTACCCGAAACAGGTGACCTAGTTAGCCTAGCATCCCTCATTGGGATAGTTTTAACAGGAACTTCCATTTACATTCTTCGTCGCAAATCTTAATACAAATAAGCCGCGGCCGATAAGGCCACGGCTTATTTTATTTAATTTCAATTTTCAAATCATGAAGTGCTTGGTGAACAGTTGCATAAAACTTAATATCTTTTTGCCAAAAATCATCCGCAGACCATTCCTGTACTAGTTTGGCGTTAAGACCCGTCACAATAACTTGAATGCCCAAAAGTTGCAATTGCTGGCAGAACGCATGTATAGCTTGAATAAAACCATCATAGCCTTTTTGTTGTGCCTGTAAAATCAAATAGTAATGTTTCTACTTCTTTATCGTATAGCCATTGACTACTTTTTTCACATAATAAATCAAAACTATCTCTTCCTACATACCCACTAACAGGCAAAATAGCAATTTCATGGTTCAAAAGAATAGTCGGGGGCTTTAACAATTCAATAATTTCCTCAGAACGACGAACTTCTTTTTGGAGTCGAACAACATCCGTCACATCTTTTTGAGTACCAAAATAATATAAATGATTATTTTCATCCCAAATCGGTTGAATAGTTAATTCATTATAAAAAGATTCCCCATTTTTTTATAATTTTTTAAAATTTGGGTTGTGCTTTTCTCGTTTCGAATAGCGTCTGAAATTTGTTTCAAACTTTCAACGTTTGTGTCCGGTCCTTGTAAAAAAGACCCATTTTTACCAATTATTTCGTCTTTTGAATACCCCGTTAGCTTTTCAAAAGAATGATTCACAAACACAAATGGCGCGCCTTTAATGGTTGGATCTGCAATGATGACGGACGAAGGCGATAAGCGTAACGCTTTGTACATAATACTGGCCGAAATCGGATAATCTTCCATTTCACAAGCCCCTTCATCCCTTACTTTAAACTATTTTATTCAAAAAGTGAATGTTTTTTTACATTTCAGACTCATTTTCATAAAAAATACCCCTTCGTTTGAAAGGGTATTTGAAATATAATCTAACTTAATCGAGCCACATACGCATTAAGCGTTCCACGTTCTCTTCTAAAAGCAATATATCTTCCAATAACTAAGTAGGTCCCAACAATAACAAGCGATTTAATTAGAATGTATACCCACGAGGCATCATAAAAGTTAAGCATTTTCGCTATTGTGTCAAAGCCTAGTAGTAAGAAATATTGAGAAGCTAATACAAATAAGGTGCTTTGTCCTAAATCAACAAATATATTTTTTGATTAAGATATGGAACCATTTTTATAAAATATAGCATGCTGAAACTACCAAAAAGAGCTATAACTACAAATACAATATAGTTTGGTGTAATCATATTATCATATAAGGTGCTGTACATAGGGTTAAAAATCATGTTCACAATAAGTAGCACGACCCCTATAATAGCTGTAATTAGCGCCGCTTTTGAATCCAAAAATTGACGATTAGCTTTTAATTGAACACCGCCATAATAAAAGATGACGCTGGAAAAGATAACATTTAGGCCCATAGGATAAACTTCTTGAGTTGAGGATAAAAACCCTCCGATTAAAAAGCAAATACTCACTAGAATCAACTGAATTTTAAATGGACAACGTAGAATGAAGTACATTAATAATTCAAGCCAGAATAAAACAACTAAGAACCATAGCGGCGAATTCCAACCTACTGTACCATTTAAATAAAATAGCTGTTGGATTGTTTCAATTAAACTGTAACGAAATTGATGGGTAGTTAAATACGTAAAGCCGTTTATAAAAAGAATAGAGATAATCTGATAAATAAAATACGGTAAAATAAGACGCTTTAGCTTTACTTTACTATAACTCGCAAAATTCTTTTGTAGATTTTTATTCGAAAACAAAAAGCCTGTTATAAGAAAGAAAAGTGGCATATGAAAAGAGTAAATAAATACAACAGCCGAAGATCCAAGTTCCTCAAAGAACGGCTGTAATTCATGACCGAGAATAACTAAAATCATTGCGATTCCTTTAGCACTGTCTAGCCAATTCATTCTCGAACCAAAACTCTGACTTATGTTTTTTTCAGAATTATTATTTCCTAAAAGTGAACGATTTGCAGTAATTGATTTCATGTCTCAACCTCAATCTTTATTTTTAGCATATAATGCAGTTTAGCATTTCAAAATAGCCCATTCAACAGAACAAAGTGACAAACTTTCTAAAATCTAAGCTTTTAAGTGAACGTTTTGTTACAATTTATTTTATTGCTTTTAAAGCGCGATAAATTGATGACCAGACACTTTTTTTGAGCACACAAAAACCCGCTTATATATAGCGGGTTTTTGCTTAAAATATGATTATTTCCACGTTTTATCCAATTTATCTGCATAAAATGTAATGGCTTTTTTATATGCGACAATGGAGTCGTCTTTTGAACTTTCAGCTAGTAAATGAAGAAGAATTTCCATACCTTCTGCGTAGCGCTCTAAGTTGTAGAGTACCATAGCATAAAAAACACTAAGAGCATGGTTATACGGAAATTGTTGCCTTCCTTTTTGAATAGTCCGCTCAGCTGCTTGGTACTTTCCTAAAGCGCGGTACGTACTCCCTAAACCTAGATACGCCTCGGCTAAGTCTGGCCCTTCTAAACCATTTTCGATAGCTTTTTCGTAAAAGCTAGTAGCTTCCCCTTCTTTTTCTAAAACATCAAAGCTCCAGGCAACTTGGTATAAAATATAAGGGTCATAGGGATTTTTTTCAAGTAGCTTAAGCAGTAATTGATTGGATTTTTCCAAGTCATTGTTTTCTCTATAAAACAGTGCTTCCTCTAGCAACTTCTTCATTATTCCACACCCTTTTTGGTTATTTGACTAGGACGTCACACGGCGCATGTTTCGTCACATAAGTTGCGGTTTGACCTAAAACAACGCGTTCAATAAGATTTTTTTCCGTTTTCCCTAAAATAATAAGGTCTATAACGTGTTCTGTGGCGTATTGGACGATGCATTTATTTGCATTTCCTTCCAAAACTACCTTTTCGATGTGATGTTTCGTATGTGCATTTTCGGCTAGTTGATTCAAGTAATTTTCAGCCAAAAGTTCAAATTCATCTACTTCTGGTAAAATTTGGTACTGCGGTGATAAGTAAAATTCCTGATCATTCGGTATCGCCTGATCAATCACAGATAATAGGGTAATTTTTGCGGTTTCCTTATATTTTAAGGCTTCTAAAAAAGCTTCATACGCTGCTTTCGAACCGTCTACTGCTACTAAAATATTATTTTTTTCTGTCATTAAATTTCTCTCCTGCCTCCAAATAGTATTGTTTTTTTGAGTATAACTGAATTTCGGATGAGACTCCACTCATTTGGCGGCATAACAAAAGCGGCCATTTGGTTAAATGGCCGCTTTTGTTATGCTTGTTTTGAAGGTAATATGGTAATTTCATTGACACCGACACTTTCATCTTGCGATAAGGCGTATAAAACGGACTCGGCTATCGTTTCTGGTAGTATCGCCACTTTATAAAATTCTTCCCAGTCATGCTTATTTTTTTCAGAAGTAATCGTGTTTAAAAGCCCTGTACTAATAGCTCCTGGGTATAAAATGGTTGTTTTAATATTGGTACCTTCTGCGATTGATTCTTGGCGTATCCCCTCCACAATCGCTTTTACGGCAAATTTAGTTCCGCAATAAACAGCATCGCCCGGGAAGATTTTTTTGCCTGCTATGGAGCTTGTGACAACAATATGACCGCTTTTTTGATTTGTAAATTCAGGAAAGACTGCGGCCACTCCATTTAGCACGCCTTTAATATTAATATCAATCATATCGTTCCATTCGTCTAATTTTAATTCACTTACATTTGAAGCGGGCATAATTCCCGCATTAGCGAATAATACATCTACGCGATTATATTTATTTAATGTCATACGTATGACATTTTCCATATCGAAAGTAGATCTCACGTCCCCTACTACATAGCCACAGTTATCATGGCCCAGTTCCGAAACAAGTTCCTCTAGTTGTTCTTTTCGCCTTGCAAATAACATCACTTTGGCACCTTTTGATACTAACAGCCTAGCTGTTTCCTTACCTATTCCAGATGATGCACCTGTTATGACAACCACTTTATCTTGAATATTTTTCATGTCCTCACTCCTTTAATATGTTAACTTTAACCTTGACCACCTTGGAATGAAGGATATAAAGTCATCCCACCGTCCACAAAAAGCGTCACACCCGTCACATAGCTTGATTCATCTGATGCAAGCCAAGCTGCCGCTGCGGCCACTTCTTTTGGATCACCAATTCTTTTCATCGGTACCATTTTCACCGTATTCGCTAATTTTTCGGGGTCAGCAAATTTAGCCGCATTAATTGGCGTATTAATAGCACCTGGTCCGATATTATTGATTCGAATATTTTTGTCGGCATACTCCATTGCCACGGTCTCTGTAAATTGTTTAACGCCACCTTTTGAAGCGGCATAATGCGCGAAGGTGGGCCACGGAATTTTTTCATGTACAGAGGAAATATTAATGATACTTCCCGCTTTATTTTTTTCTAAAAAATGGTTTAAGGCGGCTTTTGTTCCTAGAAAAACGCCTGTTAAGTTGACGTTAATCACGCGCTCCCAGTCTTCTAAGGATAATTCATGCGTGGAGTGTTGGTTCTCCATACCGGCATTATTTATCCATAAATCAATTCCGCCGAACTTTGAAATCGCAAAATCAATCATTTTTTGAACGCCTTCTTCGCTGCCAACATCTGCTTGGATAATCGCGCTACGTCCACCTGCTTCTTCTACCTTTTCAGCAGCTTCTAGTGCGCCTTTTTTATCAGAATTATAGTTAACGACAACATTCATACCTTCTTGCCCAAGTCGTTCTGAAATGGCGGTTCCAATTCCTTTCGAGCCGCCCGTTATAACAGCCACTTTTTGTATTAATTCTTTGTACATATGATTGCCTCCTTTAGAAGTTTATGACACTTTATTTTTAGTGTAACGTGTCACTTTTTTCTTTATCACATTTTGATTTCTTTAAAACGCCAATTCCCTAGAAAGTCTGGTTTTAGTCTTAAACAACATAAGTAACCGTTTTCGCAAGTGATTTTGAAGTATTAAATCTAAAATTTTGACGAAAAATACTCTGTAGGTTCATAAAAAAAGCGTCCGAATGAAATTCGAACGCTTTTGCTATTTTATTTAAGCTTCAACAGCTTCCATCGCATCTTTTGGTGTTCCAAAGAAGTATGTTAAGACGAAACCACCAACATAGGCTGAAAGAAGGCCGATACAATACGCTATCCACATATTATTTGCAATAAGCGGGATGAGCGCTACACCAGATGGGCCAATTGCAATTGCGCCGACGTTACCAAACGCACCAATTACGGCTCCGCCGATACCGCCACCTAAACATGCGGTAATAAACGGGCGTCCTAGTGGGACAGTGACACCATAAATCAGTGGTTCACCAATTCCTAAAATTCCTACTGGTAACCCCCCTTTAATCATATTAACAAGAGGTTTATTTTTACGGCAACGAATCCAAAGTGCGATTGAGGCACCAACTTGCCCGCCTCCTGCCATCGCAAGGATTGGAAGCAATAATGTAGCACCTGTTTGTGCAATCATTTCTACATGAATCGGTGTTAAAACTTGGTGAAGACCAAGCATAACCATTGGAAGGAATAATGTTCCAAGTACAAAACCGGCAAAGACTCCGCCCACTTCAATCGTCCAGTTAATTGCGGAAACAAGACCTTCTGAAATGAGCCCAGCAATTGGCATGATAACGAAAATCGTGATAAGTCCAATAACAAGTAACACAATAGTTGGCGTTACGATAATGTCAATCGCATTCGGAATGACTTTACGCAAACTTTTTTCAAGTACACACATTAACCAAACGGCAAACAAGACACCAATAATTCCACCCTGTCCTGCTAAAACGGGGTCGCCTGTGAAGATATTTGTAATAACGTGGCCTTCGGCAAGACCCGTTAGCATCGTCACACCAGCAATCCCCCCACCTAAAACGGGAGTACCACCAAACTCGTTCGCTGTGTTTATCCCAACATAAATGGATAGAAATGCGAAAATACCTTTATTGATAACGGTTAAAATATCAACATACTGTGTCCAAACGCCTGCATCTAGGTTTCCTGCTACAATATTATTTGTTAAAATCGCCGCAATACCAGCGATAAGACCTGCACCAACGAAACCGGGAATTAGCGGAACAAAAATGTTTGAAATCGATTTCAATAAACGTTTAAAACCAGACGTGTTATTTTGTTTCGCTTTCATATTTGCCTTTGTAGCTGCTGCTTTTTCTTCCACGAGTTCTTTACCTGTTTTCTTCACATCATCTAAATTTTCATTAATCGTTTCACCGATTTTAACACCTGCATCTTCTGCCATAGCAGCGGCTACTTTATTCACAACACCTGGGCCAACAATAATTTGTAGCGTTTCGTCTTCTACTACGCCTAAAACACCAGGGATTTTCTTTAATCCTTCAAGATTGACTTCATCTTGATCTCTAATCCCTAAGCGAACGCGCGTCATGCAATGCGCAATTCGCGATACATTTTCCATGCCACCAACATTTTCAAATATCTTTTTCCCAATTTCTGCCTCTTTAGACATTCGACTCACTCCTTAGATTGTTTTTCTTACAAAACCATTCGAAGCTACGAGCTTTTGTTCTGCATCTTCTTTGGTTGTATGTGTGAGAAGCATGACAATTGCTGTTTTCACATGTTTATCCGCTTCTAAATAGACTTTACTTGCCTCTTCATATGTGCATTCTGTTGCTTCCATGATAATACGTTTTGCACGCTCTTCCAACTTTTCGTTTGTCGGTTTTACATCAACCATTAAGTTGCCGTAAACTTTACCAACACCGACCATAGCAGCTGTTGAAATCATATTTAAAATTAACTTTTGCGCAGTCCCAGCTTTAAGACGCGTAGAACCTGTTAACACCTCTGCTCCCGGTACAACTTCCACTTGAATATCGGCATGTTTAGAAATAGCTGCGTCTTGATTACACGAAATCGCAGCAGTAACAGCTCCTACACTACGCGCATAATCGAGTCCCCCAATAACATAAGGTGTTCTTCCGCTTGCAGCAATCCCAACAACAATATCATTTTCCGTAAGCGTAATCGCTTTCAAATCATCCTCGCCAAGTTGAACGGAATCCTCAGCCCCTTCGACTGCTTCTACAAAGGCCTTATCTCCGCCAGCAATTAAGCCGACCACTTGCTCTTTTGGCACGCCAAATGTTGGAACGCACTCCACCGCATCTAGTACCCCTAATCGTCCACTAGTACCAGCACCCATATAAATGAGGCGCCCACCATTATTAAAACTATTTATGGTACCCCTTACAATTTTTGCAATTTCAGGCAAAGCGGGTTTTATACTTTCGGCCACCTTACTATCTTCTTCATTCATAATGGCTAAAACTTCATTTACATCAAGCTCATCTAAATGGAGCGTTTTTTCATTTCGTTTTTCCGTAGATAAATTTTCTAGCATTCCTATCACTCCTTACAAATTGATTATAGTCGTTCTGAAATAAAATTTCAATACTTTATTTCAAAATTTATTTATTTTGTTTGAAATTTTATTTCACAAGTTTTATAATAGCCTTATAAGAACGGAGGGTAACCAATGTTAGGAATTAGTATTTATTTGCAAGATACTGAGAGGGCAAGTGAAATCGTCTCTACGGCGCATGATAACGGCTTTCAAACCATTTTTAGTTCACTTCATATTCCAGAAGAAAGTAATGTGGATTACTTGGCACGCTTAACAGAACTGGGGGAGGCCGCTCGCGAGAAAAACATGCAGCTTATCTTGGACATTTCTGAAAACGCTTTACATCACATCGGGATGCAATTTGAACAAGCCGAACGAATTCGCGAGCTTGGTGTGACTGGGCTTCGAATTGATTATGGTATTGGGGCAGATGCGATTGCTTTGATGTCTAAAAAATGCGCGATTTATTTAAATGCAAGCACCATCAACCAAGATTTTCTTAATCAATTGACGTCCCTTGGCGCAGATATGAGTCAAATTGAGGCCTTCCATAATTATTACCCGAAACCGGGAACTGGTCTTAGCGAAGCTTTTTTTCATAAAAAAAATACATTTTTAAAGTCAAACGGCTTACGAATTTCTGCTTTTGTGCCTGGTGATGCCGAAAAACGCCAACCGCTATTTGCTGGTCTTCCTACGCTTGAAAAGCATCGCAATAAGTCCCCTTATGGTGCAGCGCTCGAACTAATTGATGCTTGTGTAGATGATTTATATCTTGGCGACCCCGCGTTTGACACCACCCATTTAGATTTTTGGCGCGAACTTGCTTTAAATCAAACAATCTCACTTCAAGCTCACCTGCATGCAGATACAGACCCTGAAATTCGTTTGCATCTAATTAACGGTGACCAAAATCGCATGGACGAGGCGCGTGATTTCATTCGCCTGGAGAATAGTCGCCTAAAACTAAGCCATTTGGCAAAAATGCCAAAAAATACAACTAATCGCCCAATTGGTGCCATTACAATCGATAACCAAAACTACGGACGGTATGCAGGGGAAATAAATATTGTCAAAACCCCTTTAGAAGCAAATGAAAATGTGAATGTAGTTGGCTTCATAAATGATGCATATATAGACTGCTTACCGTTTATTTCAGGTGGCCAAAAAGTCAAACTACGCTTTTGTTAAAATAAAAAATAAACTGAGCAAATGAACACTTAAAATTTGTGATTCAATTGCGCAGTTTATTTTTTAGGTAAATTATTGTGTTGCAAAATCATATGTTGTTTTTCCATCCATGATAGTTAGCATGGTTTGCTCTTTATTATCTGGTTCAACAAGTCTTATGGTATATCCTTTTGCTAGATTACTTTCAATTTGTTTCGAAAGATGTTGAAATGCTTTAATCAGCTTGGGCCATTTTTTATCTGACGGATCTTCCTTTATTTTATTCAATGAATCTTTTAATTTATCATTAGTCATGATAACGCTAAATTGCTTTTTGCCTTCATCATATTCAACATCTGCCCCATCTCGTAAACCTTCTTTTAGCATAGTTTCAATTTGTACAATTTTATCTTGTTCAGTTAGTTTCTCTTTTTTCATTGTTTGCTCCTCATCTTTAACCGGCTTTTCAGAAGTATTTTGTTCTCCACACCCACTAAGCAAACCAACACTTAGTAAAAGTATGGTAAAAAAAACAGGTACTATTTTCTTCATTTTATTCTCCTATACATTTTGATTTCTCTTGCTGAATTTAACTCCAGTATACTTTGTGAAAGATAACCATTTTAATGTTCTTGATACGCCTATCTCAAGTCCTCTATTACTTCACATAGCCTAATTCCATTAATGATTTGATGCAATAAGAGGCGTATCCTCAGAATATTTTTCTAATTTTTCTTTGTCCAAAACAAGCCATGGTTTGCTTGAAAAATCGATGGCCCCTTCCGCTGAAAGCTCATTTAAGGCTTTGGATACTACTTTTCGCGAACAACAGCAACAGGAAGCGATGAAATCCATTGAAAAAAATCTTGGTAATTCATCTGTCCCATCAATTTTATCACTAACCATTTTAATAAACCGAGCAACCCGCTCTTTTGGTCTAAATTGGAATTGTACTTCAAACATATCAACCTCTGCCCTAATTTGTTCGAGAAGAAGAAAAGTTAGATGAGATAATAAATTCTCTTTATCTAACATGTCGAATACTTCGTCCACATCAAATACAATTAATTTTGCTTCAGTCAGTGCTTCCACAATAAAGTTATTTTTGCCATTATAAAAATGTCCCACCCACACAGCATTTTTAAATGACAGCTTTTTCATTTCTTTATTTTCAACATAACTCATTTGAAAATAGCCGGATTTTTGAATATACAGTCTGTTATCTTTAAATGTTATACGCTGATTTTTTTTAATATATCTAATCGTATGCGGACACTTAAACAAAATGTAATCAATAATCACATTGTCTTGTTTTAATAAATCTTGTAACTCAAAAAACTTCATCTCGTGTCACTCCTTCTCTTTTTAAGACTGAAGTAATTGTCATTTTCACATAGAGGCTAAAGCTTCCACCGGTTTACATTTGGCAGCTTTATTGGCTGGAGAAATACCAAAAACAATACCTACGGTTAGAGCAAAAATAAATGCAAAACTAATGACACCTACACTAATACCTGATGGCACGTCTGCAATTGTACCAAATAACAGTGCTCCCATGCTTCCAATTAAGATTCCTATAATACCACCAGTCACACTAATGACAGCAGATTCAATCAAAAATTGCATTAAAATCGTACTGCGCTTCGCACCCAATGCTTTTCGAATACCGATTTCTTTTGTCCGCTCTTGAACCGAAACAAGCATAATATTCATAATCCCTATACCGCCAACAATTAGAGAAATAGCAGCAATAGCACCTAAGGTATTCGTAAGGAGCGTATTAATAGTATTAAATGTATCGAGAATTTCTTTTTGATTTACAATTTGAAAAACTGGATTATCACTATTTTGAGTTTCATCTTTAAATTTTAGTGAAAGACGGCTATTTAAAATACTAATGACGAGTTTTACGTCATCCGCAGAATCCGCTTGTATATAGATTGTATTAATTGTTTGTTTTTTTAGTAGACGTTCTGCAGAAGAAATGGGTAAAATGATTTTTTTATCGGTTGAACCTAGTAACGATTCACCGCTCTTTTCTAGAACACCTACTACACGGTAATTATAGCCATTTAGCTTTATTGTCTGATTAATTGGATCCCCAAAACCAAATATCTTTGTTGCAACTTCTTGACCAATAACAGCTACTTTTTGATTGGTATCTAAATCAATTGGCGAAAGAAATCTTCCGTTAGCCAGCTTAACATTATGGACTTGTTTAAATTGTTCATTTGTTCCAACGACACTATAGGCTCTCCCGCCCTGATCAGTAAGAACATTCGCAGTCCCATCAAGTTCTGGCGCAATATGAGAAACACCATCAATATTTTTATAAGATGCTACGTCTTTTAAATCAAGTTGATTCGTCTTACTCGTTGAATTATTATAAACGGTAATTAAATTCGAGCCTAAATCCCCTAATTGCTCATTAACGCCATAACTGACGCCTTTTCCAAGTGAAACTAGTAAAATAATCGATGCTACTCCGATGATAATGCCTAGCATTGTCAAAAAAGAACGCATTTTTCTTGCAAAAATTTGTTTTAAAGCCATTTGCAAGCTTTGAAAAATCAGCATGCGCTCCCCTCCTGTATCAGCTTACCATCTTGCATTTTTAATGTACGTGAACCTTCATCCGCAATTTCTTTATCATGCGTAATCATAATAATAGTACGGCCTTCTTGATTTATATTTTGAAGCATTTTTAATACTTCCCAACCATTTTTTGAATCGAGAGAACCTGTTGGCTCATCGGCAAGTAGTATCGAGGGTGAACCGACTAATGCTCTCGCAATCGCTACACGTTGCTGCTGACCACCTGATAACTGATTTGGCAAATGTTTCACTTTATCCCCTAATCCTACTCGTTCAATAAAGTGACGGGCTTTTTCGATTCGTTCTGATTTCTTTATGCCACGATAAATAAGTGGTAACTCCACATTCTCGAGCACAGTCAAATTCGTTAATAAGTTAAATTGTTGAAAAATAAAGCCGAGTTGTTGATTACGCACGGCCGCGAGCTTATTGTCACTTATTCCTAATAGCTTTTCCCCAGATAAATAATAATCTCCTTCATCAGGCAAATCTAAGCAGCCAATAATATTAAGAAGTGTGGACTTACCCGAACCTGACTGCCCAGTAATCGTTAAAAATTCTCCGCTTGCTACATTAAAGGTAATATCATCTAACACTTTCAACGTTTCACTGCCCATTTGATAAGACTTCGAAATATGTTTTAAATCGATTAACAAAACAGTACCTCCTCACCGCTTACTTAGAACTTGTAGACGTTGAAGGTAATAATATTTCTTTCGCCTTTTTTCAAGCCTTTTTTAACTTCAATAATATTATCGTTACGAATTCCTGTTTCAATAACTTGTTTCACTTTTTTCGTTTGCTTGTTTTTTTTCTTTTTTTAGGAATCAAAACGTAATATTCATCTTTGTCATTTTTTTGCACAGCTTCAATTGGAATATTGAGTACATGCGCTTTTTTACTAACAAGAATTGATCCTGAGACCGTCATTCCTGCTTTTAAATTTTTGGAATCATTTAAACTAACCATTACAGTGAAAACGGCCACGTTATTTTCAACATTTCCTTTTTCAGAAATAGATTCCACTTTTCCTTTATACGTTTGATCTGGAAATGCAGTGACATCAATTGATACTTCTTGTCCTTTTTTTACCTGTGGAATATCAATTTCGTCAATTTGTAGATTGAGTTCCAATTCATCATAATTAGGATACTGCATATTTTGCGGCACTATAGTTCCAGTTCCACTTGCTTTTACTTCAACCGTACTTTCCTTTACTTTCGTTGTAACATCTTTGTCCTGATTTAAATCTGATGCGCTATCTGTATTAAGCGCAGCGACAACGATAATACCAATTACAACGATTAAAATAATTCCTACAATCCAAAATATTCTTTTTTTCATGCTCTCTCCTCATTTACGTCATCATCAATAAATTGTGTTTGAATAAAAGAAGCATATAATTCATGCGTGCGAATTAATTCATCATGTGTACCTTGCCCTGTTATACGTCCCTTATCAACAAAAATAATTTTATTTGAATGTTTAATCGTATCAATTCGGTGCGCAATCACAAAAATCGTTTTATGTTTCATTAATTGTAATAATGATTTTTGTACATATTGCTCTGTCCTTACATCTAAACTGGCAGTGGCTTCATCTAAAAGTAAAATTTGTGCTTTACTTAAAAATGCCCTTGCAATTGTAATTCGCTGTTTTTGTCCACCGGAAAGTTTTACTCCGTGTTCCCCGACCTCAGCATCCAGCTGTTCTGGTAAATCAGCAACAAATGAATCCGCATAAGCCAGTTTCAAAGCTTGCCATAAGTCCTCATCTGTTACCTCATGTTTTAACCCGTAAATTAAGTTTTCTCGAATAGTTCCAGATAAGAGTAAATTATCTTGTAAAACATAACTAAACTGCGAGCGCCATGATTCTAACGAGATGTGCTTCATCGAGTGTTCCCCAACGAAAATGTTTCCATCCGTAGGGTGATAAAATCGCTCAAGAAGAGAAAAAATGGTCGATTTACCTGCACCACTTGGTCCGACAAAAGCAATCATTTCTCCCGGTTTTCCTTCAAAAGATATATCATCAATAACCGTATTTTCATCATCATATGAAAATGTTAGGTTTTTAGCATAAATATGTTTATCTGAGAAGGATACGCTATCCCCATGTGATAAGTTTTCAGATGATTCATTTAGTATTTCATAAATACGTTGTGTTGCCCCTTTTACTTTTTGAAGTTGTGAGAAAAACGTTACAAAAGATGTAATAGGAGGCAAGAGTTGAAAAACATATATTAAAAAGGCGATTAATGTTCCGATGGTTAGCGTTCCGGCATTGACACGAACACCGCCGTAGATGATAATCCCGATTAAAATCCCCATAACCACAAAAACAGTTAGCGGACTGATAATCGCATTAATTTTAGCTTCTCGATTACCAAATTGGAATAGTTTCATAAGATCATTACGGCCATTTTCTACCTCTACATTTTCTGAAGTAGTTGCCTTTACTAACCGAACATTACCTACAACCTGCGAAATTTTCGAACTGAATGCTGCCGTCTCTGCTTGTAAACCTTTTGAGATGACAAATAATTTTTTTCCTAGTGGAGCAACAATGAGAATTAAAACTGGAATGGCAATAAATAAAATAACGGTTAATTTTGCATCCATGAACAGTAAAATTGTTATGGTCCCCACTAATGAAATAATCCCATTAATAACTTGTGGAAATTGATCCGAAACAAGCGTTTTAATTAATCCCGTATCATTTATCATACGACTGACAAATTCTCCAGAGTTCGTATTATCGAAATAACGAATAGGTAAGTAAAGAATTTTTTTCCATAATCTATTTCGTATCGCAAATACTAATTTTAAGCCTATTAAATTTAGTAAATAAAGAGCAAAGCCACTTAAAACAACTTGAGCGGCAAATAAAAGAAGTAAATAGAAGACGAGATTAGTGTTAAAATTTTTACCCATAAAACCATCAATAAAGTTTTTGGCAAATAGGGGTACTACTAATGAAACAATGGTTGATATGACAGAAAGAAGAATTGCCACACTAAACAACGGTTTTGAGACCGTTTTTTGAGAAATTAAACTTCCGAATTTTTTCCAACTATAGCTATTTTCTTGACTCTTCATTTTTCCACCTTTTTTAAAAACCTATATGCAAAGATACCTTTGCATATAAGTTTTTGAGTTTTATATTTTAAAAATGCAAATTCTGATAAAAATTATAGTAAAATATTAATTAATGCGATTAAAAATTGTTTGAATCCTGCTACGCCAAGGCCTAGCCAACTAATAAAAAATGATAACATACTCGTCTCCCTTTGATTAATGAAAGAGATAAGCACACATTCTGTACTTATCTCTTCGCTAAAATTATACTAAAATATTCCAGATGCCTTCGATAGCATATTTAATACCCATTACGGCTAAGCCAACCCAAGCAACAAATCCTTGAATGAATCCCATTTTCTTTTCACCTCCTTAAAATATATAGTTGTTTTAATTAAGCATTCATATCAGCAAATTTTTTCAAATAAGCTAAAACTTCTTGCAACATTTGTAACCAAAGCATTCCTGCTCACCTCCTGTACAATCATAATTTTATACTGTAACAGAACATAAATCTGTAGAAGGAAATTGAACAATGATAGCTTTTTTAGTTATAAAAGCCAAAAAAAATGCTTGACTTTACTGCAGTTTTATATTACTTGAAAAGTTCAGTAATATAGTTTAAGAAATCCGCTTTGAATTGTTGAATAGCTTTAATAAGATCTAATAAGAAAGTCATCTTTATACACCTCCTTTTTTTATTTTTTATTTTTGATTTCCTTTTTTTTAAAAAAAGAAAATCAATCAGTTGCTTAAGAACACTTAAATTAATTTGACCATCGTCAAAAAGCTTCGTGCTGTTAAGCCAGTTCCATATTCCTGCCATTTTCACTCCCCCTTTCCCATTACTATCTATAATTTTAGAAAAAATCTTATTAAAATACTGTAAAGAATTTATGACTATTCTGACCTTTTTTGTTCTAATATCCCCATTTTTTTACTTGTTTTAGAAAAATATGTAAAAAAAACTATAGAATGCTTGCCGTAGCACCCTATAGTCGTCTTTTTCTATTTAGTTTTGAAACATTTGCCAGGCGCTTATGATTAAAATAAGCAATATGGTGCTAAAGCTAATTAATTGCTGCCATAAATTAGTTTTCCTATACATCTTTTGCCTGGAAGTTAGGTTCCTTTTTTGACTGTTCATCATTTCTTGCTGCTCTCGCAAGCGCTCAGGTTTTGATTTTTTATTAAAGTGATGAATAAATTTGCTGTATTCTAAACATACTTCCTCAGTATTTCCAAGCATTTTCATTTGCCCGTAGTGAATCCATGCCACCCGATCTGAAATTTCACGAATTTGGCTAATCGCATGACTAACAAAAAAAATGGTTTTTCCTTCTTGTTTGAAACGCTCAATTTCTTGCAAACACTTTTGATAAAACGTTTGGTCCCCAACTGAGAGCGCCTCATCAATAATTAATATATCAGGATCTGTCTGCACAGCAATAGCAAAACCTAGTTTCGCACGCATCCCACTCGAATAATGCTTAAGTGGTTGATAAATAAAGTCATGAAGTTCAGTGAATTCAACAATACTTCGGACCCTTCGTTTTATCTCCGCTGGTTTAAAATCCATAAGTAACAGTTTTAATCGAATATTTTCAATTCCCGTTAAATTAGGCTTCATTCCTGAATTAATAGCTAATAATGATGCTACCCCATTTCGTCTAATGTTCCCACTCGTCGGGGCAAGATGACCTGCGAGTAAGCTTGCCAGTGTCGATTTGCCTGAACCATTTAAACCTATTAAGCCAATGACTTCTCCGCGCCCCACTTCAAATGTAACTCCTTCTAGCGCCTGAAAGTACTTCGTAGGTTCATTCTTAAAAAGCGAGAAAATATAGCGATACCACTTTTTTCGCTCTAATATAAATCGTTTATCTACTTTTTCAACATGTAAGGCAACATCATTTGGCAGCTCGAATCGATTCTTATTCAGCGCTCTGCCACTCCTTCTATTCCTCATTCTAATCCGCCTCCTAGATATATTCTACAAAATCAGATTCATATTTTTCCGTTATATAAATCCCCGTGAGAAGCACAATCAGTAAAAAAGAAAAGAAATAAACCATTCGCCACGGATCATCAAAAAACCAACCTCGTGAAAGAAGCGCATCCCTAAAACCTTCGATAATATAAACAAGTGGATTTAAGCTAAGTACTTTTGTCAGAAGAGATTCAGGATGAGCTGAAACATTTACAACCGCTCCTGAAATAAAAAATAGTAAACGCATGGCCGCATTAATAATCAGCTGTAAATCACGAAAAACAACAGTGATTGCTGAAGTAAGTACAGCTAGCGCTAATAAAAACAAGACCATACAGGGAAAATAATAAAGTAACTGTAGCCATTCAAGTGTTGGTAAGAAGCCTTGACTCATAAAAAGAATTAAAAACAAGCCTAGCATGGCAAAAAAACTATTCAACCCTTTTACAATTGCGATTGTAGGTAAAATTTCGATTGGGAAGTGCGTTTTAGAAATTAGGCTTAGATTTCGACTAATCGAACCCGCACCTGAAACAATACTTGAACTAATATAAAACCATGGAATAATACCAATTAGCATCCAATAAATATATGGAATATCCGAATGGATAATCGTTTGTCCATTTAAGCGAATACCAAAAACCAAATAATAGATGATAATTTGAATGGCTGGGCTTAAAAATTCCCAAAACAGCCCAAACAAATGATTTTGATGATTGGCTTTTTGTTCAAATTGCGAAATAAGAATTACTTTATCGACATTCGAAACTTGAATTTTCCCCCATGCTAATAAAGATTTCACTGCTTTTCCTCTTTTCTCATTACCATATCTTGTACTTTTTGTAAGAGGAACGGCGTAAAGTAGATTCCCGTGTTCTTATGCTCATCGTATGGTCCAAGATCTAACGTATAATCCACTTTTTTCTCATCTAATACTTGAAGTAAAAATTTCAAATGCTTTTCGTAATGAAAATCCCCTTTTCCAACATGAAAATGCAGTTCAGGAAACGTTCGCGCCTGATAGGCCTGATTTAAAATCAAACCATCCCAAAACGCTTTTCCTTTTAAAAAGTTCTCTCCTAGTAAGTTGTGGAAACGTTGTCGCATTGATTCTGAACTCGCACGCTGCTCCAAATATTTGGCAATATAAATTTGCGGGGCCCAATAATCGCTTTACCAAATTGATATTTAAAACTGTAATAAAGCGCCGCCTTTACTTGACCCTGTAGCAATAATATTTTCAGGCGGCACTCGGTACTCATTCGCAATTTTTGTAATGAGTGCCAGCACACTACGTTCAAATTCTAATTTTCCACCAAAACCAACGTAGTAACAAAATTGATTATGGTAAGAATCTAAAATAAACAATTTATGTGCCTTCACAGAAGTTAGCGTTCGCATATGATTATATACTGGTGCCCCACCTTGAAACTCCGTCGCGTATAAACCAGAAAAGGAAAGGACTAAATAGCGCACATCGTCTTTTGCTTCTTCAAAAACATATTTTACTGGATGATCACTAAAAAAGATTTTTTCAGACGGAAATGTTGTTAAAATTTGCTTTTCATGTAGTGTATCAACCCATAAAACAGGTGTGACTTCGTTAAAAACAATTTTTTTATTCTCCCGTATAAACAATCGAATTTGATAACCACCGCTATACACTGGTGTGACTTGAAGCGTCTCGTGCTTATTAGTTGGTTGATACCAAACTCGGTCAATAATACGGCCATCTTGGTACACATAATAGGCAAAGTCATACTGTTTTTTCTTGTCACTCTCTATCTCAAATGACAATTTAAGCTCATTTTCTTCGTATAAAAAAGAACTCACCTTTACTCCCAATAGAAAAACCTACCTCTCTATTCTGCTTTTAAGATATAGCTGTCTATTCCAATTTCCACTGCATGCTGCATCATTTGCCTCTTTTCCTCCCGAATAAGGTCTTCAAGAACGCTGAAAATAAAAGGGGTGTACTGATTAACGAGTCTAGTGTGCCGTTCATTCCCTCTATTCACAAAAATTTTACTCTGGATGTCTTGTTCCCTTAAAAAAGTACGATATTCAAGCAAATCGGTGAATTGAATGTCATACAAGCCAGTATAAAAGCTAATCCTACTAGAGGGCTTTTGGGTATACATTTGCGGAGAGAAAAAAAGATTGTTCACTTGTTGTTCAAAATGCGCGTTATCTGCAAAAAACAGACTTTTTTCATTCGGACATAATGTATTAATATAGTCTGCTACGCGAATTTGTGGGACGAGCGAAAAAACATCGGTGATAAATGGATTAATTAAACCGTATAAAAGAGCCCCTGTACCACCCTTACTGGAACCAAAAGCAATCACTTTTTTATAGCGATTAGTTTGAATGAACTGGCTTAATTCCTCATTTAACTCTTCATATATTAACTTACCAGCATCAATAAAATACCAACCATACACGCTAGAAAAATAATCTTGAATAAAGAAATAATCCACATAATTGACGCGTTCAGCAAATTTTATCCATGTATAGCGATTATGCATAGCGGATACTTGCGTTTCTTTTATTTCATGGTTATATATGGCTGGAATCGCGTCATTTAAAGGCTTAGCTGCATTTTGAAAAACAATTACGAGTGTATCGCTGCCATTTTTAAAGTGCTTTCCATGTAACATTTCATTGTTCTCCTTCAGATATCTACAATTTGTGTCTTACGAATAGGTAAACTCGTTCTTGTTTTCACTTCCTGATTGTCATTTTGCATAACGAAAACCTTCACGCGATATTCGCCGCCCTCTGTAAGTTTCACCTTGTGTGTATCTTGATCGGTATAGGTAGATTTCGCAATAGCTTCCGTTTTACCGGTTTTATAGACATAGTAGGCAAAAGAATAATTTGATTTGGATTCTCTAATACTAAGCTGACATTTTGTTTGTAGAAAATCTCCTTTTAGAGATACTTCCACACTTTGAATGAGTTCGGTCAATTTTTCTACTTTTTTCTTTGTTCTTTTTTTCATTTATTTCTCCTTAAATCGGTTTTCGAATCAAATCGGTTACCAGTGTTTCTATTTGCTTTTCAATTTTTTCACGATCAAATTTTTTATACGCATAATCTTTTCTACTTTTTAAAGAAGCCTCGCCCCAATCACTTTCTAAAACAATCTGTTTGGCTTCTTCCAGTGTAGAAATGATGTAACGCGACGGATAAACTGTATCGGCACCCTTCCAATTTCTTATCACCGGTACCGCACCACTTGCCATCGCTTCCGAAACTGAAACATGAGAACCTTCAAAATCACTAGGTGAAAGCAAAAAGCCAATTTTCTGAAGCCACTCTGGTATATCATTCCCGTGCGGGTCGAAAATAACATTATCATGCCACGGCGCGCGTTCAATTCGCTCTGATACCTCTGTATAATACTCACGCTCTTTTTCTCTCGCCATAAGCCAAGGAAGCTCTTCCGGGCGTTTACTTTTAATAAACAGTTTATAACGCTTATCCTTCTGCCACAACTTCTCAAGTAAATCAAGCGCCAAGTCAACTCGTTTCCGTAAAGGCAAGATGCCACATATCCCAAGATGGAACTGATAATCCTGTTCTTTTTTTAAATCTAATTTCCCGGTATCAATAAGATTATCTATGTAGCACATTTTATATCTTGGAATTTGAAAAATTCGATGAAATTCTTCTAACATATAAGGCGTAATCACAATAAATTGATCCACTTTCGCGCTATCAACCTTTTCGAGAAACTTTAAATCTTTTTCTTGGAAATGCAGTCGCGCAATGAGTGTTTGATGCTCTTTTTTATGTTTGGCGTACCAAACGAGGTTTCCTAGTCCCCATTCACAAAAAATAACATCCGCCCATTCTAAACATGCTTCACTATGCGTTTGATCATGCTTTTCATGAGAAGAAAATACGTCCAGTCTCACTTCATACGCAGGGCTACTCTCAAAATGCTCAATTAACATTTTCGCAAATTTTAAGTCGTGTCCCGCAAAAACAATTTTCGTCGGCGTCTTTTTAAAGGACCAAATAAAAGGACTTAGCCGTTCATACGCTTTTTTAAAAGTAAATGACTGGCTCGCCTTGTACATTTTTTTAGCTGCCACTTCATAAAGCTTTTCATCCTCTAAAACGTGCTCTGTCTTTTCAATAAAGTCCGCTTCTGTATCAACAAAAAGAGGATAATCTTCACCAAGTAACGCCTCGTGCATCTTCGTACGCCTAACTAATGCTGGTTTCCCTAGCCGCCCGTATTCAAGCAACTTACTTGATAGTTCCACACTTTCGTCATTGTCGAGTGAAGCACTTCTCCAGCTAATCCCAATATCCGCTTCAGCAATTAAGTCTTGGCACGCCTCCCTTGAAACAGCGCCAACCCAATCAATCGAAGGCGTTTCATTTAACGCTTTTTTGATGCGCAGTTGATTTTCTCGCTCGCGCAACCTGTCCTGAAATTTATCGCCCACAATTTGTGTGTGAATCCGATTATTTCGTGCTGCTAATTTCTTAGTTACAGCAATAATTTCCTCCGTATGCCAATCCTCATGAAATTTCCCACTATAAATTAACCTAGAATGTTTATTGCGAAAACTCGGAACATCTTCAAAATCAGGAATCATTGGGTAAAGAAGTTGAATTTTCGCACCATCAACCTGAATGAGCTTTTGAAAGGCTTCTTTCGTTTCTTTTGTTTGGAGAAAAAGGTGGTCAAAATGGTCATAAACGCGTTTTAAATCCGTTCGCTCTTCTCTAGTTGACCGCTCGTCGTGTTTAAAATCCGTCAAATATGGAACCGTAATCGCTCTAAATGCTTCATGCTTCATAACTTCGCGGACCAAATTAAAACCCCGCACAATCACCAAATCATATTTATTTTCATTATGAAGCTGCCTCATGATTTGAACAGCCTCCGTTACAGATAGGCGAGAATTCTTTTGAGAAAGCTGATGAATAAATTTATCAAATGGTTGAACCAGGCGAATATTATTTACTTTTTTTAAGGCTTCTGTTAAATTTGTGCTTTGCTCCTTTGCTTTAAGAAGTAAATCCACTTGCACATTTGGGCTTAAAGCAAGCATGGGGCCATAGAAGTGAGCCACACTGCCGATCCGTCCATAAAATTTAAATCAATGTCTCCATACAATAAAATACGCAACTTGCTCATTTTTCCCTCCTAGATTTCTACTTGTGTAAGTTGTTGTGCTCCTGCTTTTGCCCCTTTTTCGATAAAATTGAAGCGATTAACGCTAAACATTTTAGCACCAAATCGTGCGTAACCTTCTAAATTCTCATCTTGTTCAAAACTCTCTAGTAACACCTTCATTGTTTTACGAAACGGATAACTCGTTCTCATAACAGAACGCGAAGGGTATAAATGGTCAACAAAAATATATTCCAAGCCCTCATCTAAAACGTCCATTTGATTTTCCTTGCTCTCGTAATACGTAGCTTTCCCAATAAAGTCCGCATCCGTATAAAGTGTCGCTAACATTAAATCTTTTAAGTAATGACTCCCGTAGAAGTGATTAAAGTTTAATAATGTCATATAATCCGCCTCTAACACCTTTTCACAGTCCGTATAATTATCCATATAGGAAAGTAAATAACAAGATACCGTCTTCGTTTGATAATGATTGAGAATAAAATTAAAATCCGCGAAATCTTCCACACTACGTATAAATAAAGCGAGTTTTTTATTTTGATAGCTCTGCTTTTCAAATATTTCAAGAGCCATCTCAATTTCCTCTACAGATTCGACAATCGCCATCATACAAACTTTCGCTGTTAAAACGGGTAAATTAATGTCCATATTTTTTAAAATATAGTTTAGGCGATGTTTATACGTGTGTTTTTCATAGATTTCCCGAATTCCCTCTAAAGATTTTTTATAATAGGCTGTATCATTTTTTACGACTGTACGCATTTGCGCCCGTAAATCATTCGGTTCTTCTGAAATCATGACAATATTTCCAAAAAGAGCTTCAATACCTTTTGAATAGCTACTTAAAATGGGAGTTCCTGAAGCAAGACCTTCAAATACACGTCTTGAAAACATGGTCGGGGAATGAATGACGCTATTCACGTTTAGCATAAAACGATAGCCTTTATAGGCCTTATCAATTTCGTCATAACGTAAACTCCCAATCACGTTCTCTTTAAACTTTTCTGGAAATCTAAATTCCGGCTCAGGACGTTCAAAATTACGATCATAAATGGCTAATCCAAATTCTTGGCTGAACCCTAGCATTGTATCCATAATTTGGCGTCTTTCTAAATGTCTATTGGCATAATAAGAACCTGCAAAGCAGATTTTATTTTCCCTTGGTGTTGCTAATTGAATAGGATTATGGCGTGTTGGTTCTGCAGCAAACGGAAGTGCAAAAACGCGCTCATGCTTCGCTCGCTTTTTATATTCTGGGATAATATTCGCATCTGTTGTATAAATATAATCAAAACGTTTAGCTGTATCAATAAATTTATCAAAGTGAATTGGGTCCTCTTTATTCCAAAAAAGGGTTGGGATGTCTCTCTTTTTGCACCATTTTAATAACTCGAAAAGAGTATCGCGACTTACATTGGAATACTTTCCGATTTGGTACTCCCAGGCTCCACCGTTACCGTGCCAAGCGGACTCTACAAAAAGAAGATGTGGCTTTTCTTTTGTTAGTACGGTTTTCCAATTTTCAGGCGTAAACGTGATTAATTCTACCTCATTTTGGAAATTAGACATTGTAAATTCATCGAAAATGCAGGCTACCTTTAAGTCCCGAAATGATTTCACTTCCTGAACTGGGTTTCCGATTATCGTTTCTACTTTTCTTTTTTCAAAAATTCGTTCTACGCATGCTTTTTTGATTCGAACGATTCCTTTTCCCGTGATTTTAAGCGCCAGGCGAAGATATTTAGTATTTTTCCCCACTGTCACATGCTGCTCCTTTTGCAATGAACTTAGTGTTGTCACTTCTTTTTCATGCTCATTATATTCGGCAATCGCTAGTTTTACTGTCACGCCTTGCGAACATTCTGCTTCTATTTGAATGGATAAGGTTTCGCCGGGCATTACTTGAATCAAATGCTTCGGAAACCTCGAAAAAGCCACATTTTTTTCCATAAAAGAAGCATAATTGGAACGACTATCACCGTTTGCAAAACAAAGTTCATCATCCAGCATATACGCATGAAGTCCTTCTTTTTTCACGTACCACCAATTTTTAGCATCACAAAAACGGGAATTTGAAATTAATTTAGGATGAATATCCGCAATAATTTCCGTTTGAAAATTATTTATTACGTGATAGAAATCAGTTATTTGTTTTTTAATTGTATTTTCTTTCGTAAGCTCCAATATTTTCCATTCCATTTCATTAATTTAGTATTCATCATTTTCTGGTGTTTTTCTAGCAACATTTCTAAAGCTTCTTCTTTTTGAAAAAGTAAGTTTTTCATGTCATCTCGTTCACTGGCGATGGTCGTAAATTCCTCTGCTAGACCACCTAGCCATTTTTTTTGCTCTTCTAGCAGTTCGAATGTTCTTTTTTTATATTCGCTTAACTCGGCTTGTACTTCTTTCCATTGTTCATAAAATTTCAGTTCTGTTTGATTTTCGCTTTTAAGCCCATTTAATTGTTCCTGCAGCATCTCATTTTGTTGCATCAACTTTTGGTTTTCTTGTTTTGAACTGTTTAATTGTTGATTCATCATTTGAATCTGGTTCACCAAACGTTGATTTTCTGACTTAAGCGAAATCGCCTCATTCTTGTTTGTCTCTATATCAATAAATGCCTTGTCTATTTCGCTTTGTTTGCGCATCATTTTTTCTCATCCTCACTTAATTTCTGATAAATATTTAAGAACTTGATTTTCTCTTTTTCCCAATTATAAATTTCCCGAGCCTCTAAAGAGCGCTCACTCATTTTGCTTCGTAAATCAGGACTTTTAAGCAACTGATTGACAGCATTTGCGATGGAGACGGGATCTGATGAATCAACGAGTATTCCTGTTTTAGAATCATTTATGACTTTCTTCATTTCAGGAAACGAGCAGCTAATTACTGGTACACCTGCCATCATATACTCAAATAGTTTATTGGATGCTGCTGTAAAATGATTAAAGCAAGTATTATTCAGCAATTGAAACCCTAGATAAGCATTTCTTGTATATAGCGGCAACTCCTCCACTGGAACTTTTTCAATAAATTTCACGCGGTGCATCAAATTAGCTTGTTGCGTCGCTTTCTTTAAAGTCTGTTTCAGTTTTCCGTCCCCAATAAATACGACTGTACCTTTTTCGAATAAAGGAACGGCTGCTAATAAATTTTCTAACCCTCGTCCAATTTGCAATCCACCTTGATAAAGTAAAATCGGCTCTGTTTCAGCTAATTGCAATTGGTTGTGAAGGTCTATTTTATCCGTGTTTTTTTGCAGAAAAGGATAATTATAAATCACTTCTGGGTTAAAACCATACACTCTTCGAAAATATTTTGCTCTGGTGTCATTTTCATGAATAACATAGTCAGGAAAACGAATTAAAAGTCTTTCAAAAACCCGATAAATAGGTAAGTCATAACCGGAACGACTTGTATTTATCTCATGTGAATCAAAAATCAATTTTTTCCTTTTTACTTTGGAACATAAAACGGCTTGTAACAAAGTATTTAAATCATTGGCATGGTAAATATCCGTCCGCATTATCATTCCTTGCGCAGTCATTTTCCCAATCAAGATTAAATTTCGTACAAGATAATGCAGTTTTGTCATTAAAAGGATTAACAAGAATACGAAAAATAACGCGCCCAGTAAAGGGGCAAACATGGTTATAATAATTCCTATTAAGAATAATCCCGTTTTTTGAAAAGGTATCAGTTGACGACTTATTCGGTGTAAACGGAAATTTTCTGATTCTATTTGAATAGCGGGTTGCGTATTTTTTAAAGCGATTAATTGGACGAAATACCCCGCGTCTAAAAGTGCCGTACACTCTCTTAGAACCCTGGCATCATTTGTAAAACCGTTCCAAAGAAACATTGTCACTCTTTTTTTCATTAATCTTCCTCAAAAATAATTTTATAAAGCAGCTTTTTGTTTGTTTGCCAATTAAAATGACGCCGCGCAAAATTATTCCCATTTTCTCCGTAGTATCTTCGTAATTCTTGATTATTGATAAGCTTTGAAAGTTCTTTATTGATTTCTTGTTGCTCATTTTTATTAAAAACGAGTCCTGCCTCTGCCTTTTCAATGATTTGTTTCGAATAGCCAGATGTCACACCAATAATTGGTAAGGAAGCCCCCATGTAATCAATTAATTTTCCCGGCACTACCGTTTTAAAAATAGCGTGCTCTTTTAGCCCAATATAAGCAATGTCTGCACTACGCAGTCTTTTCCATACTTTCTGCCTCGATTCAGGCGGTTTAATGATGACATTTTTTAAACCTAAGTTTTTAATTTCTTGTTGAATTTCCGCATAATATTTTCCGTAACCAATCAATAGAAACTGAACGTTCTTAGCAGATTGAAAATTTTTAGCTAAATGAAATAAGCTTTCAATATCCTGCGCAATCCCCATATTCCCAGTGTAGACGATAGTGATTTTGTCTGATACTCGTGACACCGGTACTTGCACAAGCTCCGAATCTGTTAGTCCATTGGGTAAAAAGTGGATTTTTTTGGAATCCCCAACAATTCCTTGAATATAGCTAATAAATCCTTCACTATTCACAATTAACTTGTCTGCTTGATGGTATATCCGCTTTTCAATCAAGTATCCCAAAGCTCTAAGAATTTTTGGAAATATACCTTTGATGGCGCTTAATGTTTCAGGCCATAAATCACGAATATCTACTACAAACTCGGCTTTGAATTTTCGTTTTGCTAAAAGACCAATAAACGGAACAGAAAGTGGTGGAGACGTTACAAATACAACATCATAAGTTTCAGATTCGGTGAGAATTAATTTGATAAAACGAAATAAAACTTCTACATATAGCAAAAAACGCCGAAGAATATTTTTTTCAAAACGAATGCTTTTTGTTTTAATTCGCTTTATTGTAATACCTTCCGGAGCACATTCAAGGAAATCAGTCTGCTGATAAAGTTGCTTATACGGATAATGTGGTTCTGTCGTCCATACGGTTACATCAGCGACCTCATCTAAGCATTGGCAAATTCCCTTCATGCGGTTTGCTGCACTCCCAATTTCTGGAGGGAAATTTTGGGAAATAATCAATATTCTTTTTTCATGGAAACTATATATCCCCTATAGTTATTTTAGAACCTCACCAAATGATGTTTTAATTCAAAAATACTCCCCAAATTAAAATAATTTTTATCATTTTTGCAAAGATCTAATATATTTTTGGTATCAATGACAATAGCGTTATTTGTTTCTGAAAAATCATTGGCTGATAAGGTTTTAAATTCGCTATGATCAGCCAAAACTAATACTAAATCTGCTTTATCTAGTGCCTTGTTTAAATCTTTTTCTATAAAATCTGCCTGAATATGCGGTTCATAAACCACAACATCATACGCATCGTTTTGTTCTAGCATTTGATAAATTAAAACTGCCGGACTTTCACGAGCATCATCAATATCCCCTTTGTATGTTAGCCCCATCACGACAATTTTCGGATGTATTTTATCCGCCATTAAATCATTTACTTTCCCTATAATAAACTCTGGCATAGATGTATTAATTTCGCGGGCAGTTTGAATCAGTGGTGATTCTTCCTCCGCTTTTGAGGCAATAAAATAAGGATCCACAGCTAGACAGTGCCCCCCAACACCTGGCCCTGGATGATGTAAGTTAACACGAGGATGTTTATTTGCCATTTCAATGACTTCTAGTGCATTAATTTCGATTTTATCGCATACTTTTACAAGTTCATTGGCTAAAGCGATATTAACATCACGATAAGTGTTTTCCATAAGCTTGGCCATTTCTGCAACAGACGCTTTCGCTTCGATTAATTCGCCTTTTACAAAGACACCATAAACCTGTTTTCCTGCTGCGGTACAAGCTGGCGTAACACCACCAATAATGCGATTATTATAAACTAATTCATGGATAACTTGACCCGGAAGTACACGTTCAGGACAGTGCACAAGAAAAACATCTTTCCCAATAGTAAAACCCGCTTTTTCAACTAGCGGTTTAATAAAGTCTTCCATAGAACGCGGTGCAATCGTGGATTCTACGATAATTGTGTTGCCCGAGCTTAAACAAGGCAAAATCATTTCTACGGCCGATAAAACATAGTCTAAGTTGCAAGATTTGAGTGCATCATCGTTATTAGGCGTAGGAACGGCCACAATAAACACATCTGCCGGTTTAGGTGTTAAACCTACGCGGAAATTTTCTTTTTCTACTGCTTGATTTAGTGCTTCTTGTAAGCCTGGTTCTTCAATATGAACTTGTCCGTTTTGTAACATTTCTACAACTTGGGGATTTACATCAACGCCTAGGACATCCTGATTATGGTTAGCAAACATAATGGCTGTTGGTAAGCCAATATATCCCATCCCTAAAACTGTGATTTTCACAAGATTACCTCCCAATTACTCAGCTTTAGGAATACTAATATCCCAAGTTGCTGCATCTTTTTTATTTTGTATATATATAAGTTTGCCTTCTTTAACTGACTTTGGTAGTTCAAAATAGGCACTACCAGTTAACTTTTTGCCTTTTTCAATAACATCACCGAAATTATTACCTTGCGGGAATACATCATATGTTTTTTTATCTGCTTTAATTTTAAAATCGCCAGCGCCTATGCTAGCTTCGCCAGAGTCTTTATTGTCAATAGTCATTTTAATTTCTACCATATTTTTGTCACCTTTGGCATTATCCGTTGTATGAATCGAATTAATTTTCATATTCATGTTATTAACGGTTTTCGAAACATATTCTTTGTCATTTGTCGTTTCTTTTTTCTTACTTGCATTTGTATCATTACTACATGCCGCTGTGATGGATAAAGCCGCAATAACAAGTAGTATGGACATACCTTTCAAACTTTTCTTCATTTTCAAATCGCTCCTTGCTAATAGACAACAAAATTATCTCTTATAGCTTAATTTTTATTTTATTTAACAATTTATGTCTTATAAATAAATTGGACGGAAGCGTTTGTAATTAGACACTTTGCTGCCTAGTTACAAACGCATACCGCCGAATTATTTTTGCTTAGAGATAAATTTAATTGGTTAGTACAAGATCTACCTCAGAAATTTTATTACCTAAATCATCTTTCCCGTAAACTTTTACAACATCGGTTACAGCTGTTACTTTATCTCTTAAAAAGTATCGATAGATGTTATTTCCCGTAACAGGAATTGTTTGATATTCAGTACCATTTACCTCTACCGAAATACGTGTAACATCTCCTGTATAGGTTCCTGTTAGATAGCTCGCACCAACTTTATAACTATCTGCTGTTATTGTGCCTGTCACTTTGGTTAAAGTGACATCTACTTCTGTCACTTTAGTTCCATCTGCAGCATAGCCAATCATAGAAACTTTGTCATTTGCACTCGTGATTAAATTAGCTGCATAATAAGCAAATGCATTATTCGTCACTGGTATTTTAGATTGTTCTACTCCGTTCACTACAAGCGCAATACGGGTAATATCTCCTGTTGTTGTTCCTTTTACTTGCTTATCTTTCCCTACTTTATAGCTTTCCATAGTAATTGTACCTGTAGGGGGCGTTTTATCTAAAATAGTCACTGGAACACGATTTAACTCACGACCCGTAGCATCATAAGCGATTGCATACACTACATCAGTAGGACTTGTAATAAGTGTTTTTGCATAGTACTCATATTTGTTACCAGAAACTGGAATAGCACTCTGCACTGTTCCATTCACTTCAATGCTGACACGTTTTACGTCTCCAGTGTAGGTTCCGGTTACTTGATCAGTACCAATTCGATATGAATCAGCTGTTATTGTGCCATCTCCTGTATAAATATTCAGTTGCTTAGTACTTACAACTTTACCTTCTGAATTTAGACCTTCCATCATCACAACATCCGTTACAGAAGTAACGATATTTTTGGCATAATATTCAATAACATTATTTGACACAGGAATTGTGGAATACGTTTGTCCACCTTTTGTAACACGAACTTTCACGATATCTCCAGTATATGTGCCCTTAATTTTACTATCCGTCCCATATTTATAAGAGCTAAGTTGGATTTCTCCTGTTGTCGATGCTTTCGTTGTCACTTTCACGATTTGGCTGTCTAATGGATTTCCAGCCGCATCATAACCCGTTATAACTACTACATCTGTTGTTGCCAAAATTTTATCGTTCGCATAATATTCAAATGAGCCATTTGAAACCGGGATTCTTGTATATTCTGTACCATTGACTGAAAGTCCCACTTTCACAATATCTCCAGTATAGGTCCCTATTACTTTATTGTCGGTACCTTTTTGGAAATCATTGGCTGTTATCGTACCTGATGTTGTTTTTTGAACAACTTTTACAAGTGCGCGGTCAAGCTCTTTTCCGTTATTATCAAGCGCTACTACATATACAATATCAGTAACACTAGTGATTAGGCTTTTAGCGTAGTATTGATATGGGCTAGCACTTACTGAAATCGCCTGCTTTTCAGTACCATTCACAATAAGTTTAATTTTAGCCACATCACCTGTATACGTTCCTCTAACGTATCCGTCCCCACCAAGTTGATAGTCGTTTCCAGTTATGGTCCCTACAGTTGGTGTTTTCACATTTACTTTAGCACGATCGAGCTCTTTTCCATTATTATCAAGCCCTACGACATAGACATCATCAGTTGCATTCAATATTTTGTCTTTCGCAAAATATTTATATGGGCTGCCTGATACTGTAATCGTTTGTTGTTCAGTACCATTTATAATTAACTTGATTTTAGTAACATCACCTGTATACGTTCCTGTTACATATGGATCTGAACCAATTGTAAAATCGTTAGCTGTTATTGTTCCAGCAGTTGGTTTGTTCACGTTCACTTTAGCACGATCAAGTTCCTTACCATTTTCGTCAAGTGCTACGATATAAACTTGATCTGTTGCATTCAATATTTTATCTTTCGCATAATATTGATAAGGTGTCTTTGTTACTCCAATAGTTTGCTTTTCTACACCATTGACAATCAACTTGATTTTAGCCACATCGCCTGTATAAGTTCCTTCGACGTATCCTCTTCCACCAATTGTATAGTCATCTGCAGTTATCGTTCCTTGAGTAACTTTTTCAACTGTCACCGTGATAGTTTTCGTTGCTTCATTGCCATCGCTATCTGTTACTTTATAGCTCACTTGATAAGTGCCTGCTTTTGTTGTGTCCACATTATTCGATGTCACTACGATTGCACTTGTTAAGTCGCCATCTTCTGTATCACTTGCGGTTACGTCTGCTTTTGGATCAAATGTGTCGCCCACTTTAATAGTCTTGTCACTTGCTGTGATGACTGGTTTATCATTTGTTCCTACGGTAACTGTGATGGTTTTCGTTGCTTCATTGCCGGCACTATCTGTTACTTTATAGCTGACATGGTAAGTACCTGCTTTTGTTGTATCTACATCATTTGCCGTTACCACAATCGCACTTGTTAAGTCGCCATCTTCTGTATCACTTGCGGTTACGCCTGCTTTCGGATCAAATGTATCGCCCACTTTGATAGTCTTGTCACTTGCTGTGATGACTGGTTTATCGTTTGTTCCTACGGTAACTGTGATGGTTTTGGTTGCTTCATTGCCATCGCTATCTGTTACTTTATAGCTCACTTGATAAGTGCCTGCTTTTGTTGTGTCCACATTATTCGATGTCACTACGATTGCACTTGTTAAATCGCCATCTTCTGTATCACTTGCGGTTACGCCTGCTTTTGGATCAAACGTATCGCCCACTTTGATAGTCTTGTCACTTGCTGTGATGACTGGTTTATCGTCTGTTCCTACGGTAACCGTAATCGTTTTGGTTGTTTCATTGCCATCGCTATCTGTTACTTTATAGCTGACATGGTAAGTACCTGCTTTCGTTGTATCTACATCATTTGCCGTTACCACAATCGCACTTGTTAAGTCACCATCTTCTGTATCACTTGCGGTTACGCCTGCTTTTGGATCAAATGTGTCCCCTACTTTGATAGTCTTATCACTTGCTGTGATGACTGGTTTATCATTTGTTCCTACAGTAACCGTAATCGTTTTGGTTGTTTCATTGCCATCGCTATCTGTTACTTTATAGCTGACATGGTATGTGCCTGCTTTTGTTGTATCTACATCATTTGCCGTTACAACAATCGCACTTGTTAAATCGCCGTCTTCTGTATCACTTGCGGTTACACCATCCATTGGATCAAATGCATCACCAATTTTAAGTGTTTTATCTGCTGCATTAATGACTGGCTTGTCATTTGTAATGGTGTCATTCGATAGTCTTTCGAATTTTTGATTTTCAAATTGTGTTTTAAAAGCTGGAACATTTGTAGTTGAAACATTACTTACATTTCCATAAAGGTCTGTCAAAGAGGTTAAATTTTTCCATACATATTTTGGTGTTCCTAAAATGTTTGTCCCTTTTTCCCATGCGGCCATATTCTGATTCGTCGTTGAGAGTACTCCGCCATTACCTTCCATGTAAAGTGCTAAACCAGTTGGGTTTTCATTTCGGAAATCGAAATAAGCCACATTATCCATTGTTAATTTACCAACTGGTGAAATTTGAACTGCATATAAACTGATTGGTGATGAAATCGCTTCTACAGATGCGCTTTTTGTCATCGTAACTTGTTTTGCATAGATTCGTGAATCAGATGACATAACGGCTTTTTGATAATTTAATTTGACTTTTGTTCCTGTGCCAAAGCTAACACTCGCCTCAACGCCCTTAATGCTTCCGTATCGGCTTACAATATTAAGGTCAGCCGCATCTCCAACAATAAGTGACTGTTGTGGACCATTTAAATACATCCCAATTCCCATTGAATCGATGGATAATTTTGCCCCTGCACTTACTTGTAAATTACCAAAAGAATAAACTTGGATAGCATTTGCATTCCCAGTATTTTTAATGGTTGTTGTGGAAGCCCCGTCAAAATTTAGGTTCTTCACATTGAATACATCATTCGTACCTGCTGTTGTAAAGCTATTATTACCCTTTATAAAAGTATTACCATTCGTATTAGAAACGGCTTCCCCGCCATTTAATGTGATGTTATCAAGTGTTACCGAATAGTTCACAACACTTGTTTTAAAAATGGCTCTTGCATTTGATGTAAAATTAATATTGGAGAAAACTACACTCGCCGCTCCTGAAAGGTCACTTACAAAGCTACTATTATTAAGTGTAACTTTATGATTTGCCCCATCCACTGTGACATCATGCTTAATCACATAGTTTGTATATTCATTGAGTGCTAAATCATTTTTTAAAACTACTTTTGTTACTAGCTCATTGTTTAAGGCATCTCTAAGTTCTTTTTCTGTTCCTACTTCGAGTGTTACACCCGTTTCTGCGTTAGCTGTTAATGGTAAAAGTGCATTTGATAATGTTAGTAACACTAGCATAGCTGCAACTAATGATGTTAAAAATTTTTTCATACCCTGGCTCCTTTTTATGCGTATTAAAAGTAATTTAGTTTTTTTCGGAAATAGATCAAAGTTTTTTAATCCCCCATGATACTCACTCCCTTAAAATAACTTCCTATTCCAGCAGAAGTTAAGATTTATAAAACAGTATAGCAATGAAATTTCTATAAATCTGTATACTATTTATGAGGCTTTTCACTTTTTGCGGACCTTTCATTCAAAAAAAAAGATTGACAAATCATTCATTATGGATTATGGGGCTTTTAAATAATGTGTCAAAATGTCATATTTCAAAACGTATTTCCCAAAATCCATACCGAAACTATCACTTTGAAATGTGATAACTTTAACATTCTAACGCAACAAAAAACACTACTCGTTAAGTCACTAAACCTAACAAGTAGTGTAAATCAAAATGTCATAAAATTTTCTTATTTTTCAAATACCATTTCCGCAAATGGACCGAACTGATTCACTTCCACAAGACGATAACGCTTTTCGTCTTGTTTTTGTGTAAATAACGGGATACCTTCTCCAAGCAGAACAGGAGCCACCTGAATAAATAGCTTATCGACCATATTTTCATCTAATAATGGAGCTAAAACGCTATTTCCTCCGACAATCCAAATATTTTTATCCGGCGCAAAGTCACGCACAAAACGAACCACGTCCCCTTTTACCGGCTTAAAACTTTTTAAAGAAAGTTCTTTTTCATGGGTGAAAACGTAATTTTCTGTTGGCGCATAAAGCGATTCAATATTTTCTAGATGTTCAATTTCAGCATATGTTTTTTTCCCCATAATCATAACATCCATTTGTTTATAAAAAGCATCATAATTTGTTTCTTCCGCTGCCCCAGTCTGGTATAGCCAATCTAGGCGGCCGTTTTGGTCTGCCAAATAGCCATCCATGGATGTGCATCCGTAAAAATAAACACTCATTTTGTGTACCTCCTTCATTGATTACGCGAATTGGACGGCCTTTTTGAAGACGAATAGGCTGTGCGCACACTCGTTTTATTCCCGAAAACGGTTGGTCGCTTCTCGTGATTTTTGTATATGGGTAATCATGTCTTCATAGCGTTTTGACGCAAAGTAGTAAAAAAGAATGTCAATAACGAGCAACTGCGCTTGTCTAGAACTCGTTGCCGTGCTACGAAGTTCTGCTTCCGGTGCGCGTGATGTTTCCAAAACAAAGTCTGCAATGGTTTTTAATTTGTTACTACCAATACGCGTTAAACTCACCACTTTTAGCCCATTGCGTTTTGCTTCTTTCGCCAGTTGCAAAACTTCTGATGTTTCGCCACTATTAGAAATCGCGATTAAAACACTGTTTGATTTCCCAGCCGAGAAAGCCATCGCTAAAACATGCGGATCTTGTGATAAAAACACATTTTTACCTGCCCGAAGCCACTTTTGCGCAATATCTTCAGCAATCAGCCACGATGCCCCAACGCCGTAAGCATAAATCGTCTCCGCCTTCTCCATCTCCATACAAACAGCAACGATCGCGTCCTCTTTTAGCTGACTAGCCGTATCTTGAGTGGTTTGAATCATATTCGACACTAACTTTTCTCGGATAGAATCAAAAGACTCATCAGGCTCAATGTCATAATAACCTGCCTTTTTAGGCATGGCAAGTTCCATTGATAATTGACGCTTTAATTCCGGAAAACTATCCAAATTAAGGGATTTTGAAAAGCGGATAACCGCTGCCGCACTCGCATTGGATTTTTTTGCTAAACTTTGCACCGAAGCTTTCACAGCAAAATTCGGATCAGCCAATATCGTTTTGCCGACTTTTTGTTCAGAGTTCGGCAATGACCCCAATATGCCATTAATAAGGTTGATAATACTACCGTTTGCCATAAATCAATCTTCCCTACGTTTTTCTTTGATTATAACATAGCATTTTCATTTGGAGAAATACGATACAGCCCATAAAAAAGACGCGGGAAAATCCCGCGTCTCAGCTTGTAGAAAAACTCAAAGTTTAAGCAAAACAAAACGCTTCTCACCAAAATCAGACTGCTGACAAATGGTGAGATTCTAGGCAGTGCCTCTGTACCGGAGCGGAGCGTACTCGAGTACGTAAGCACCGGAACGGAAGGCAGGAACGACGAAGATTGCCGTTTGTCAGCAGTCTGAGACGCGGGGAGGTCCCGCGTCTTCATTTTTTAACTACGTTTTCTTAAATAAACTGTTGCAAGTAAAGTAGCAAGTGCTCCGATTGCGACTAGGCCTTCTGCTCCAGGTGAATCACCTGTTTTTGGAAGCGCGGATACTTCTGGGTCTTTTTTCGTTGTAGACGCTACTTTTGTTGCTGTTTTAACTGGTGTTTGGTTATTTTTACTTACTTGATTAACCATCATTTTTTCACCGGAATATGTGTATTCCACAATATCACTGGATTCACCAGTAAATAAATCCATGCTCATGATATATACGGTTTCGCCATTTTTCAATGCATTCTTTAGAAGTAATTCAAACTTGCCATTATCATCAGCAAATACATATCCAACTGGCATATCACTAGTTTCAGAAATAGCAGCTACAAGAGTATTTGGGCGTGTTTTCCCATAAACAACAGAAGCATTTGATTTTGCTTTATCAATACTTGGTGCCTCGTAATCATAGTAATCATCAAACTCACTATCAAAGTCTACAACTTCATAGGTGAGTGTAACACTGGCTTCATTTCCAGCTGCATCACGTGCAACAATAACGGTATTAAAAGTTCCCACTTTAGATGTATCTAAAGTTTCTCTTCCATCTGCAAAAAACACTTCGTAATCATCTGAATTATCATCAACTAAAACAAAGTCTTCTGCATACCAATCTGGCTCATTTAATCCAACAATATTTTCTGTATCCCAAACTTCAATAGTTGGTTTTTGCGTATCGGCTACTACATATGAAACGGTAATTTCTTCTGTAGTAACACCGTCAGTGGCCACAACGACAACCGATTTATTTCCAATTGAGGAAACATCAGGTTTAGATTTAAAAGTAACGGATGTTCCGTTTTCTGCAGTAACAAAATAGCCTGGTGTTGTAGCTGCATTAATTTCAACTTTCACATTTGGCTTAGCTGTTGCAAGAGGAGTAGCATTTGCAGTAACAGTAGGCGCTTGTTCAGCCTTAAGTACCTCTTTTTCTTCAGCAGGTGGAACAACTTCTTCCGTTTTTTCTTCAACCTTCGCTTCTTCTTTAGGTGCTTCCACTACCGGCTCGCTAACCGTTGCTTCTGCTTCAGTTGCTTGTGATTCGACTACTTCATTTTTGACTTCTGTAGCCGCTTTCAAAACTTCTTCGGCTTTTGAATCATCTAAGCTGTTTGCCCACACTGTTGTTGGTAAAACTAGCCCCACTGATAGCGCTAAAACGCCATAGCTAAATTTCAAACCCTTTTTCATATCCATTCTCCCTTTTCAGTATATTTTGTACTTTGAAATAAAAATGCTTCCCTTTGTTTCATTTTTATTTCAAATTACATGAATTTAGTATACCATGTAATCAATATGAAACATATAGATCTTTTGTGAATTTTTCCTTTTATTTTTCTATAAATAATCTATAGAATTAAATTTCTGATATAAAAGTTTTTAAATATATAACTTTGCCCCATTCATTCGGGATTTCAACAGATTGACACATCATAGCTTAAACACTTAATCGCATTTGGCAAAAAAAGCTTACGCCATTTCATTCGTAACACTTTTGAAATAAAAAACCACAAGCAAATTCGCTCGTGGTTTTCTTTAGTTTAAAAAGACACTTTATTTTTTCACCAATCGATAAATCAATTTTTCGATTTCGACAACAACAAACACACCGAGTCCTGCGAGTAGTGAAATCCCGAGTTGCGTTACGTTTAGGGCTGTCGTTTCCATAATTGTATGGAAAACAGGTACATAAATGACAATGGCTTGGAGCACTAATAAAATCGCAAGTGAGCCCCAAAGGACATTATTTTTTAAAATACCTTTATCAATCGGGAATTTAATAAGCTCGCGGCAATTAATCATATAGAATGCCTGACCAAACACAATCGTTTGCAATAAGGTCGTCTGAATAACGGCTGTATCCACGCCTTTTCCACGTAAGTAGGCCTCCACTGCAAAGCCCAGAACAGCAATTAAAACGGAGACATAGGCGACACGGATAATCGCATAGCTATCTAAAATATTCTCTTTTGGATCACGTGGTTTTCTTTTCATCAAATCGTTTGCGTATGGTTCAAATCCAAGCGCAAATGAAAGCGTGATGGTCGTTACCATATTAAGCCATAAAATTTGAACGGATGTGAGTGGTAGTGGCATATTCGCAAGTAGGGAGACGACAACGAGCAAGCCTTGCGCAAAAGCGGTTGGCAGCGCAAAATAAATCGTCTTTTTAAGGTTGTCGTAGACGCGCCGTCCTTCTTTAACAGCTTTCACGATGGTCGCGAAATTATCGTCGGCAAGCACCATATCGGACGCATCTTTTGTAACTTGCGTGCCTTTAATCCCCATAGCAATCCCGATATCTGCTTTTTTCAGTGCAGGGGCATCGTTTACCCCGTCACCTGTCATCCCTACGACATGGCCATTTTCTTGAATTGCCGTCACAAGGCGCAATTTGTGCTCCGGCGTCGTCCGGGCGAATACATCATGATCCGCTACAACATCGCGCAGTTCCTTGTCAGAGAGACCTTCAATCTCACTTCCGACTAAAGCATTATTATAATTCTCGATACCAATTTCCTCTGCAATCGCAATCGCCGTGTCTTTATGGTCACCAGTAATCATTTTCACACTAATTCCCGCTTCACGGCATACGCCAACTGCCTCGATGGCTTCCTTCTTCGGCGGGTCAATAATCCCGTATAAGCCTGCGAAAATCATCTCGTCATGTAAGTCTTCATGCGTCAAATGTTCCTTCTCGCTTGAAACTTTTTTGTAGGCAGCCGCTAAAACACGTTGACCTTTGCTTGCAAATTCGCTAATGCGGCTCTCCCAGTATTCTAAATCAAGCGGCGTACTTGTATCCTTTTCCACTTGTTGTTTGGCAAGACCTAAAATCACGTCTGGCGCGCCCTTTAAATAAATATAATTTTCCCCATCAATTATAACAAGAACCGCCATATATTTATAAAGTGAGTCAAATGGGATTTTATAAATAAGATGGTTATCCTGACTTAAATTGGCGCGATTAGCGAGCTCTAACAAAGCGCCTTCTGTCGGATTACCAATCACTTCCCGTTTCCCATCATGATAATCGATTTTCGTATCATTACAATAAAGTGCGATTTCAACGAGTCGTCTAAACGCTAAACTTTCATCGCGTAACTCAATTGGCTTTTCCGTATGGTCGCTCACTTCATCTTTTGTAATAACAGAAACAACACTCATTTCATTTTTGTGAGTGTCCCCGTCTTATCGGAACAAATGACACTCATGCTGCCAAGCGTTTCAACTGCGGGCATTTTTTTTAATAATGGCCTTCTCTTTCGCCATGCGCGTCACACCAAGCGATAAAATAATCGAAAGAACAGCTGGCAAGCCCTCTGGCACAGCAGATACTGCAAGGGCAATAAGTGCGGATACCAGTTCATTCATTGAAAAATCATGATAGAAAATACTATAGAAAAGTAAAAATACAATGAGTGCTGATAAAATATAGAAAACTTGCTTATTTAGCTGTTTCATTTTTTTAATAAGCGGTGTTTCAGTATTTTTCATTTCTTTTAAATTGCGACTGATTTTCCCGAGTTCCGTATCATCACCCGTCTCGGTTACAATCCCTTTCCCAGAGCCGCTTCCAACGAGCGTTCCAGAAAACACCATGTTCAGACGGTCCCCTAAATCGGCTTTCTCTGTGATGACATCGCTATTTTTTGTGACCGGGGTCGATTCTCCGGTTAAAATGGCTTCCTCAACTACTAAATTATACGCCTCAATAATTCGCAAGTCGGCCGGGATAATGTCTCCTGGACCAAGCAAAACGACATCACCTACAACTAAAGAGTCAGCGGGAACGATTTCTTTTTTATTTTCTGAAAGAATAGTCGCCTCTTCACTTAACATACTCGTTAAACTATTTAGCGAGTTCGTCGCCTTACGCTCCTGCGAGTAGCCAATAATTGCGTTTATAATTACGACAATGAAAATAATCACCATTTCAATGTATGAGCCCACGATGCCTTTCAAAATCCCAGCAACAATCAGCACATAAATTAACAAATCATTGAAATGCTTAAAAAACTTTTTTAGTTCACTGTCCTCTTTTCCTTTTGTTAAAACATTGGACCCATTTTCAGCTAGGCGCTTGCCGCGCTCCGAATTCCCGAGTCCCGCTTCGTTCGTCTCTACTTTCTTAAAAATATCACTAAGTGGCAATTTATACCAATCCATAGGTTTTCCTCCTCATACTAGCAGGCCACATCTATTCTGTCATTTTCACTTGCTTCATATAACTGATTGCCGTAACCTCGTCGCCTTTTACCGTGAAAAAATATTCCCGATTAGGCTCTTCCTTAAAAGTAACTACAGCAAAGTAGCCGTTTTTTTGCCCCTCATTATTATCAAATTCCCGCTTCACCGATTCAATCGTCATTTCCTTATAAGGGTCGTTCTCACGAATAAACGTCTGCGCCACACTTTGCGCATTAGATAGGCGCGTCGGATACCCATGAATAAAATAAAAATAAGCCCAAATGCATAACGGTACAACGATAATGACATTAATGCCAATTAAAATCCACGGATTTTTCATGATTTCCTCCTTTTGATTTCACTAACCAGCAGTTGGTGAAATAGCTGCTTGCCAGGCGCCGATTAGCTCGTTTTTTGCTTGTTGCGTAAGCTTTTGAAGCCCGATTACTTGATCTTTATTCACCGTAAGCCCCTTGCTAAAACGGTTTATTCTGGACGCAGATAAGCAGTTAATATACACATCTCCGAGAAATAAGGCTGCCTCATTTTTTTCAACAATTCCCACAATATAGCCGATTCCCGTGACAAGTAAGACCGCCTCGCCCGTCTCTAATTTTTGAAATATAGCGTTATTTTGCTCCATTTTGAAAACCTCCTATAAAAAAATTACTCAAGTTGTTTTAAAGCGGATTCCTGCATCGAACGAATCGTTTGCGCAGAATAGGCAAGCTGTTTTTCCTCCACCGCATTAAGAGGCATTTCAATGATTTGCTCGATTCCATTCCGAGAGAGAACGGCTGGCGCCCCTATACAGACATCCTCTTCCCCGTAAAGGCCGTCTAAAAATACAGATAAAGGCAAAATGGCTTTCTCATTTTGGAAAATGGCCTTTGTAATTCGCGAAAGTGCAATGGCAATACCGTAGTGAGTTGACCCCTTTTTATCAATAATCGTATACGCCGCATCACGCACACTTATAAAAAGGTGTTTTAATTCCGCCTCATCAATTTCCGGATGCGTCTTCAGCCATTCATCCACCTGCATCCCGCCAATATTCGCATGTGACCAAACTGGAAACTGCGTATCGCCATGTTCGCCCAAAATATAGGCGTGCACGTCTCTTGCATCGACTCCCGTCAGTTCTGCAATCGACTGTCTAAAGCGCGCCGAATCGAGCGAGGTTCCGGAACCAATAACACGATGTTTAGGCAAGCCAGAAAAACGTTGAACCGCATACGTTAAAATATCAACAGGGTTACTTGCAATAAGAAAAATGCCATCAAAACCCGATTTCATTACCTCATCCACAATGCTTTTTACAATTTGAATATTTTTTGCAACTAAATCCAGTCGCGTTTCGCCGTCCTTTTGAGCCGCTCCTGCTGTTATGACCACTAAATCGGCATCTGAACAATCTGTGTAACTTGCCGAAAATATTTTTTTAGGTCGTGTATACGCAAGGCCGTGCGCTAAATCAAGCGCATCACCTTCCACCTTACTTTTATCCAAATCAATAATTCCTAGTTCCTGCCCAACATCTTGTGCAACAAGAGCGAAGGCGTAACTGGATCCGACATCTCCATTTCCAATTAAAATGATTTTTTGTTTATCCATATTCTCACTTCCTTTCGTTTGAGTGCCCTTTATTTCAAAAATTCACAACAATGTAAATTTTTAACCCTTTCTTATTTAAAAAAGTAAAATAATTAACACTTTCTATATTAAGTGTAATATATCTGTAGATAAATATCGAGAATTTTTTGAAATAAAATTTTGAAAACTAAAGGCAATATACCTTAAAATTCCCGAAAACGGTGCGAATTAAACGCTATTTAGCGCAACAAAAAAGCTACCTGAACAGGTAGCATTAGACCATATCTGGATTCTTAAACATATGTCGCCACGTTTTGGTGAGTATGAAAAAGCAGACGGAGAAGGCAATGACATCTGCTATCGGAAAAGCATACCAGACGCCCATTAGGCCAAAAAACTGCGGTAAGATGAGCAGTAATGGGACAAGACAAATAATTTGGCGCATTAATGAAATGACAAATGAAATGCGTGCTTGTCCAAGCGCCTGATAAAGTCCACCGCACACAATTTGAAAACCAATTGTCGGGGCTGCAAGAAGCATCAACCGAAGGGCATTCGTTCCCTCAGAAATCATCTCAGGCTCATCAGAAAAGATTCTAACCAGTTGGCTCGGGAAAAGTTCCACGACACCCCACGCGATAAGGGATAGTATTGTCGCCACAATCATTCCTAGTTTAACCGCGCGAATAACGCGGTCCAGTTGTCGTGAACCATAATTAAAGCCAACAATTGGTTGCATCCCTTGCGTAATCCCATTAATCGGCATAATCACAAAGCTCGCAATTCGGTTTGCCACACCATAAACCGCAATCGCAAGTGTTCCGCCGAAAAGTTGCAACATCCAGTTAACAGCAATCGTCACAACGCTACCCGCTGACATCATAATGAACGACGGAAAACCAATCGCCATGATGCGCAAACTAAGCTTGCCGTCTAGGCGAAATTTAAAACCGTTTAAAGATAAAGTACTTTTTCCTGATAAAAAGTAAATGAGCAGCCAAACAGCGCCTACGGCTTGGGCGATAACAGTGGCGAGCGCGGAACCGCGAACCCCCATATGAAGCCCCATAATGAAAATCGGATTTAAAATCATATTTAAAACGGCCGAGATAATCATGGTTAACATCGCCGTTTTAGCATTTCCTTCTGAACGCACAATATTATTCATTGCCATCGCAAACGTCTGAAAAGCCGCGCCAAGTAAAATAAGCGATAGGAAATCTTTTGTCATTGTATGAATTTCGGCCGGAGCCCCAAAAATCGTAATTAGTGGGTCAATAAAAATAAATGTAACAATAGCAATAAAAATACTTGATAAAATAACAAGCCAGATAACCTGATGGAAAATTTGATTCGCTCTTTCTTGCTCACCTGCGCCTAATGACCGCGAAATAATGGAGGCGCCCCCAATTCCGAACATCGCGGCCATGGCCATTAAAATCATTTGGACTGGAAAGGCGATGGAAAGTGCCGCTACACCGTCTGAACCGACGCCGTATGAAACAAAAATGGTATCAACAATGTTATACATGCCCATCACAAACATACCTACAAAAGCAGGAATCGAAAGGCGTGCCATTAAGGAACCAATTCCTTCTACACCAAGCCTTTTACTTTGTTCTTTCACTCTTCTGAACTCCTTTCTGCAAAACGTCGCGCATTATCTGCCATCTGAACGAGGAGACGCAACATTTCTTTTTTTTCTTTTTCCGAGAAACCTTCTGTTAAAGTATCGCTGAAAGTATTTGTGACCTCTTCAATTAAGTCTCGCATGCTATGGCCTTTTTTGGTTAGATAAACTCGTTGTACACGCTTATCGTGCGTGTCACATTCGCGCCGAATCATGCCGAGCCTTTCTAGCTGTTTAATGTGGCGCGTCACATTTGCCTTATCTGTCAAAAAGCGCCTAGAAAGTGTTTCTTGCGCGAGACCATCTTCTTTATAAAGTGTCCATAAATAGCGTAACTGAGAGACTCGCAAGCCTGTTTCTTGAAGTTTAGCCTCTTTATATGCCCGCTCCTCGCGATGAATAATGGCCATCGTTTTCGCTACAAGTTCATGATTTTCTCCCATTTTATGTCGCCCCTTATGTCATAAAATTTACACTAGCCTACCTAGCTTATCAAAAACTAGTTGACTATGCAACTAATTATAGAGTTGACTTGTTCTCTTCAATTTGTCACAATAAAATTAAAAACATATGGGGGCTAAACACTTTGAACATCCATCATTTAAAGGAAAAATTCCCAAGTTTGCATATATCTACAAAGCCGATTGAAATGGGTGACACCGTTTTAACTTTTTACGAAGAACCTTACTATTTTACAATTAATCGCGATGAGGTTTCGGAAAGTGACGCCGATTTGTTACACCTTCTATTCGAAACTCCAAAGCCGGCTTTTAAAACGGAAGAAAGTAAAATGTGGTATGACTTTTTATTTACACAAAACGAGATTTCGCTTGATGTGAGCTCTTCCGAGTATCGCTTCATTCAATTTTATGTGCGCCGGGAAACGTACACGAAAAAAGAATTTTCCGAGTGGAAAAAAGCTTTACTCAGTTTTTTCAACCAAAATGCTGTGTTACTTGAAATGGGTGCATACGGGGTCATTATTGAGGAGACGTCCGATTCAATTCTAGGGGAAGAGGAACTGAGTGCTGTTGCGACAACGCTTGAAGCTGATTTTTATTTTCCAGTTCATTTTTTTTGTGGGGCTTTTCCATTCGAAGTATTCTTCTATGCGCGCGGCTTTTGACGAGGAACGCGAGCTTTTTGACTTAGGAGATAAGGCGCTCGTTCAAACGGTGGAATCGGCTAGTATTAAAAAATTTGCCAAACCTTTACATACGAGCATTATTTCTAAGCATATAAATGAATTTTTTATAAAAGATCCGACGCTTTTCCCGCTAATTGCTACCCTTTTTGAACATCAGGGAAATATTAGTATGACGGCTAAGGCACTTTTTATGCACCGCAATACGATTCAATATCGTATGGATAAATTTCATGAGCAAACGAATTTATCCTTACGTAAATCAGACGGCTTATTATTTGCCTATTTAAGTGGGCTTGCTTTTAAAAACTAGTTGAATATGTATATTGATTAAGCAAAAAAGGAGTCATTAGGTGACTCCTTTTTTTGAATATATTAAAACTAAAAACACCCGTTAAAAAACAAATCATGTTAAACCCGTTATATTTCTAGATTGATGGATATGGACCGGTTAGGCCCTTCCAAAATAAAAGATTCTCTTCTAAATTCTTCAAATAATTTTCGGATTGTGACATAACTAACGCCTAAATATTTTGTTAAAACGGTGTAATTTAGTTGTTTTGGTAAATTAATGAGTGATTCATCCTCATTAGACACTTCTTTGGCTAACACTTTAAGAAGCTCTTTGCTACGTTTTTTGGTTCGCATCTTAGAAAACATATATTGCTGAACAAGTAGCTCCTGCAAATGCACATTAATTAAATAGCCATATAGCCAACCTTCTTGCATATTCATTAAAGCATCAATTATATCTACTTTTTTAAACTCTAAAACCTCAACTTCCCCTACCGAGGTAAACTCTAAATCGTTGCTATCGTGGAAAAGCAAGCTTTCAAGTCCGACAAATCGGTTTGCACCCGTGAAATATAAAATGCTCTCATCGACCGAGATTGACACAATTCCTTTTTCAATAAAAAAAATCGTTTCATCACTGCATCTTAAATTTAAAATCCGCCCGTTTTTCACTCGTTGAACACTACTTTTCAACTTCGCTTGATTCAATAAAAAATCAAACAGTTTTTGTTCATTAAAATGCCGATCAACTTCATCATGTGTATATAATGCGATTAGTTCTTCCACTAAAAACACCTCTCCAGAATTTAACGTCATTATTTAGTAGTATGTCATGTTTCGCTACAAACTAATGAATAAATCTATTTTACAACCTAAAAAATCTGTTCAAATTCTAGCATTTTATGTTTTCGTGAAAATCAGGATGCTTTTTTTATAAAAAAGACAAAATATCCTCGTGTTTTGCCATCTAAACTTTTAATATATCCAATTTGTGACAGTTTTAAAAAAAAACCAAAGTCAAAATAAACCTATGATTTCATAAAATAAGACTTTGATTTATATCTTTAAATTTTTATAAACGGGGTAAAGGAACTGAAAAGGAGAGGAATTTCATGTACACTAAAAATTTTTTGGAAGACTTTACAAATTTCGATTATGTGATGAAAATGCTAAAAAGCAATCGGCTTTTTAATCATAATTGCCATCAAATCAGTTTAAAAGAGGGTAATTCCCTCCAATTTGATTTCCAAACGAGTAAATTATATTTGATTCAAGAAGGCTATACAAAAATTGCTAGCCAATATGAGGAGCATCTGGTTTTCCTTTCTTTCTCAAAAAGAGGAGAGTTTCCGCTTTTACTTGGTCGAAACGACTTAAGTACTGATGCTTTCCAAGTTACCGCCCTTACAGATTGCATTTTATGGGAGATTGATCGCGATTATTTAAATGAAATCCTGATTACGGAAGATCCGAGAAATTTTGTTTTATTAAATTATCATATTAAAATTAGTCGTAATTCTGTGATGCAACTCGTTATGAATACTTTTTCCTCGGAAGAGCGCCTTAATTATATTCTTCTTTTTATAAGTGATAAATTTGGGGTTCGAAATGCAGACGGTACAATTGATTTACCTTCTTTTATTACTTATGCAAAACTAGGCGAATTAGCTTCTGTCTCTCTATCGCATGCATCCAATATCGTGAAAAGCTTGCAGGCACAAGATATCATTTCGATTAAAAAGAAAAATTGGGTGTTAAAAAAACCGAATCAAATCCCGGTGAGCATTCCTTATAGTTTTAATCAATGGATTTAAAAAGAGAAGAAACTAAGTTTCTTCTCTTTTCTCGTTTGCTTTTTTAATATACAGACACATGTATAGGACGGCAAATATAACAATAATAATACTTTTTGAAACCATAACTGTATCTATAGGGCTGGTTAACAGAGCATAAATAAATGGTAGTAAAACAATGACTTTCGTAAGTGGTTTTTCATTTTTCAAATACATATTAATACCTGAAATAACCAGTCCAAAAAGAATGAGCATACAGATAACACCTAAGAAACCTAATTCTCCAATAATCATCGCCCAATAAGAGTCTGTTGCAAAGTGTGGATTTTCCTTCGTTAGCCCCCATACATCATCTAGATTATATTTAGAGAAATACGGTGAGTAGTCAACTCTAGCGGCATTTGATCCGAACATACCAAGTCCCGCACCAAATGGAAAGTTATCGCGCGCTATTTTAATCGAAGTTCTGAGGAGTAGACCCCGCGCTTCATTTGAGTCACCCATAAATTGACTCATGATTCGTCCCCAACTTAACCATAAGAAAACAGCCCCTAGAACTGCTACAAAACTAATTGGGATTCGTTTCACATATGGGAAAACAATAGCTAAAATTAGTAAACAAACATAAAATCCGATAGACGTACTTCTTCCAGCAACAAAGACAAGTCCGAAATTTAATAATAAATAAATATAAGGCATACGTTCATTATCTTTTAATGAAAAGAAAATACGTAGTACGGAAAAAACAATTGCCGTTAAAGCAAATTGCGCCGGATGCCCGAAACCAAATGAATAAGTTGTAATGCCAAACCGCGTATCAAAAGATTGAAGAAAAGGTACAACTAAATTCACAAGATACATAAGGCTACAGATGATGGTAAATAGCCATGAAATTCTTAACATCAACTCTTTTGTAGAAGTTAAATCAATATTTTCGAATACATAAATACCACAAAAGAACAGAATAACAAATTTAATATCTGCATAAAAAGTTAACAATTGCTGTAGAAATGATGCATGCTCACTATTCATTATGTTTGGAATGATAGCAATTAGAAATAGAATAATGCATGTTACAAGCGTAATGATGCCAATTGTCGAAATCGTTTTCTTTCCATTTAAACCCTCAGAAATAGCCTTTAGAATCGCCATTATTAAAATAGCAAAAACAATAGCATTATCAAGAACACTTAAGAAAGGAACAAAAGCTTCGATAACACTTGAAAAAAGTATAAATAAAAACATGGTGATAAAAAAAGGCATCTTTTCACTCCTTTCCCATTTTTATTCGTTATTGTGCTTTTTGAAAACTTTTGGTAGTAATAGACCAAAAACATAAGCAATCACTACACCTGAAGCAACCCATAGCAAACGCTCACTCAAAAGCCACCAGTGGGTTGCATCACGCTGTCCATCTGCTACCAGCATAAATGTAAATACAATATATGTAATAAAAAGTGGCATAATATAAATCTTACTTTCATGAAGGCCACTAGCTAAGACTAACATAAATACAGCGGTTCCAACAAGAGCAATATTACTAGCTCCTGAAATCATTACAAAATAAACCAGTATAACCCCAATAAAAACGGAAATAACACGAAAGACGGAACGCATTTCCTGCATATCGCGTAGTGGACGCATCACTAAGCCTACCGACCCGACAATCCAACCTGTATGGTCTAAATAAAAACCAATAATCGTCGCTATCATAATGGCAGATGTATAATAAGGCGCAAAGTTTTTAAAAATAGCTTTGTTAGGAGCTACTTTTGCTTTTCTTTCCGCTGGTTCTCTGGCTGGAAAAAAAGAGAAACGATAAAAGCTAATGCTGAACCACTCATCATGTTAACCATCATAAAAACACCTGCATCAATTGTTGTAATACTTAATCCAATGCCTATAACTGGAATGATAAAAAACATAATGGCTGGATTTCCTTTTTTAGATGCCGCAAAAACAGTTGAAAGATACGCAAAGAGACCCAGTGCCAAGGTTGCACCAATAACGCCAAAATAAACTTTTAGCGCTGAACCAATAAATACAGCCAAGCCAATTGCAATTCCCAAAATAAGAATAGAGACTCTTTTCTTTCTTTTAGCAGGCAAAGTCATAACTGCAGATGGAATAAGTCCAATTAACATTCCAAGTCCAGCCGTTAAGTTTGTGACAATTGCCACATATATAGCAGGAATGGCACAAATAAAAACGAGAAAAGCATTTGTCCAATTCCATGATAAATAATTTTTAATACTCATCTACGCTTCCCCCTTCAGACACCGTACATAGAGGACATAGTCGAAATTTTAAAGAAAACTGACTATAGTTCGTATACGCCGATTTAAGTGCATCTTGTGGAGTATCAAATTTTCCCAAAATAAGTCTATTTTCACGAACAGGTATATCCGCACACGAATATTTATGAATGACTCTAAATTTGTTACTATCTTGAATAATATCCACAACATAGCTTTCCATATTCCAGCCTCCCTTTTATTTCAGTATATCGGCATTCGGACAGTTGTCAATAAAAGAGGTTAAAAATATAATTTTTAAAATTTAATACTTATTTAGTGTACACTTTCGGTATGTATCCTTTATAATAAAACTAACAACTTTCTAAAGGAGTATAAAAATGAATTTGTTAATGACTTTTGGTGCTAACATTTTTATTGCTTCTGCCGGTACTTATTTTATTTTTAAAATGATACCTTACCAAATTAATCCAAAACTTCTTCTGTGGCGGAAGACGGTTATTATTTTGCTTATTTTAATCATTAATTTTTTACTTATGAATTTCGCATTTGAGTTGCCGGATGGTGTAAGGCTTGATTTACGCTATGTCTCTATCATCCTCATCGCTGTGCTAGCATCTCCTTTGTTCACTATTTCCACTGCCGCTTTAATTGGGCTCGCCCGGTTCTTATTAGGGAACGTTTCGGTTTCCTTGCAAGCATTTTTATTTATTATGGTTTTAGCCGTTTTGGCATCCTTTTGGACCTATATGAGAAAAAATAAAGTACATGAAAGTCGACTTATTTTTGAATTATACATCATCAGTGTTGTAGTCAATTTGATTAATATGAGCTTTTTTTACGGTTTCCACTTTAAGCTCGTTGTTTTAGCCATTATTTGGATGTTATTTAATGGTTTATCATTACTATTGTTGTACGGGGTTCTATATGATATGCGCCATACAAGGCATCTTTACATTATCGAAACTGAACGCGCTTTTACAGATGCGCTCACTAATCTTTCCAATAGGCGTGCATTCGACCAGCACATACGCCTCCATTCAAAGGATGTCACGGTAAAAAAATTAAGCGCTTTAATGCTAGATATTGATTTATTTAAATCGGTGAATGATACATACGGCCACCCTGCAGGTGACAAAGTGCTTCAGTCCTGCGCTTCCATCATTCAAGAGCACTGTTTTGAAAAGGGGCATGCCTATAGATTGGGCGGTGAAGAGTTTTGTATTTTAGGTGTCAATTTTGATCAAGATACCGCGTTTAAACTTGCCGAAAAAATTCGACTAGCCATCCAACATACACCTATCCCGATTGATGCCCATCAAAAAATCGCTATTACAATTTCGATTGGCGTAGCAACTGCTTATTTATCTACCGATTTTGAATATATTCATCATTTTGCGGACAAAGCACTTTATGAAGCTAAAAATAACGGACGCAATCAAACCATTTCATTATAAAAGTCAGTATAATTTGCTGACTTTTTTGTTTGCTCATGTTTTATCAAAAAAAAAATCGTGGTAATAAGAAAGTATAAATTTTCTAAATATTCGTTAAAGGAGTGATTGTCATGGCACTACAACCTTTTTCGAGTTCTCTATCCAAGCAATACGAGGAGTTAGCTAAGGAACGGGCATTAATGAATACATTTATTGAGTGCTACATGACAATGCTTGGGCAAAAACAGCGGATAGCAAGAATTCAAAATGAAATTGATCTTGCACTAGATAAAGGAGATAAGACACGCTTTATTCTCCTATCGTTACGACTAAACCGACTTCAAGATGAAGAATTAAAATTTTAAAAAAGCTTGGCATCTGCCAAGCTTTTTATATATGAGCTAAAATATCTTCTGGTTTTTCAAACACAAATTCGGCTTTTTCAAAACCTTCTTTTGTTTTGGCTCCCCAAAGGGCTAGGCCGAAATGTGCTCCAGCGGCGTGCGCACATGCCATATCATACGTGGAGTCGCCGATATAAATGACGTCAGTCGGCGTTAAGTCTAGTAGTTCGATATTTTTAAGCAAAGGAGCCGGGTGAGGTTTATGTTCAGTTGTATCACTCGCACAAACAATAGCGTCAAAGTGATGATCGATGCCAAACGGATAGAAGCCCTTTTCCATTTCCACGGCATTTTTTGATGTTACGACGCCACTTTGTGGGATGGCTTTAAGCGTTTCTTTTACGCCTTCAAAAATTTCCACCTCATGGATGAGCGAGGCTTCCCGTTCTACCCATTTTTCAAAAATAATTTCTTCGTCTAAAATATCTAATTGAGAGAGCGCTTTCTCGCCAGTTATACCTAAAACAAAACGCAGCTCATCTTGTGTATAAGAGAGTCCTTCTTCTTGCAAAACTTCCTGAAGAGAATGTAAAACCGCTTTCTCCGTATCCAAAATTGTTCCGTCTACATCAAAGATAATCGCTTTATACATTTTTTTCCTCCTTTATTTCGCAAAAACGTAGTGATGGTGTGGCGTATATTTATTTCGTCTGTTCGCTTGTTGCGGGGGGACGTCATATCGTTCTGCTCGAAGCTCATCCGCAAAAGGTTTCAATTCATTAGCGTGATCTGTTATTTCAAATCGCGTATTCTCACAGGAAAAAGTTAAATACATGCTTCCTTTTTCAGGAATAAGTGCAATATTTCGCAAGCTTATAAGTGGATACGTATGTCTTTTTCCAAGACCATAACTATAATTTTGTTCAAAAACTAAATAATCTCTTTCTACATAAAACTCACCATATTGATACTCCATGCCAATTTCTGAATAGACTTTGCAAATACCTTCTATAATCATTGTTCCCGCCCCCTTTGTAATCTCTATCTATGTTGTACATGATGAAACGGGTTTCATGTCAAGGGATTTATATAAATTTTTTTCAAACAGATTTTCGAATAATTAATTCATGCGCAATTCGTTCTTTTCTTATTTCTTTGGAATGAAAAATCGAAAAGGCGGTTTCACCCATTTTTTTTAAATGATGATCCAGTGTTGTGAGTTCCAAAACGAGTCCAATTGGCAAATTTTCTTGCCCTAAAATAGCTATATCTTTTGGCACACGCATGCCTTTTTGACGTGCGTAAACCATTATTCCAGCTGCAACCTCATCGCCGTTTGCGTAAAAGGCATCTGGTTTCATTCCTTTTTCTTCAAAAAAATATTCGGCCGCACGCATGCCATCTTGGACGGTGTAACAATCATTCAATGTGAAATTTGTTGCCTTTTTTTCAAATACGGCTTCAAAGGCTTTCATTTTGCTGCGCGTACTGGGGCTGATGCTACGAGCCCGTCCATTCGTAAAACAGACGTTGCGGTACCCTCTTTCCTTCAAAAAACGAAAGCCTTCTTGGTATGCTTTAGAACGGTCGATATAGGCTGAGGAGAGACCTGGCAGGCTAGTTTCTTCGCTGACAACAATCGGGCCATACTGGGCGTAGTCGCTAATAAGCTCCAGTGTGTTCGCGCGCGAGGCGATGATGAGTCCGTCCACCTGTTTTGTTTTTAACATCATCAAATACTTTTCTTCGGTTTTAGCGTCATAGCCGGTCGGAAAAAGCGTCACCGAATATTTTTTTCGAAAAGCGGCATCTAGCACGCCATTTACCACTTTATCAAACCACGGATGATCGTTGTAAGGTAAAATAACGCCCACCGTATTTGTTTTACCAAGCGCCAAATTCGTCGCGCTCCGGTTTGGTATGTAGTCTAATTCTTGCATCACTTTTTGCACGCGTTCTCGCTTATCGCTAGCGACATAAGGATGATTGTTCAAGACTCGCGAAACAGTCGTCACAGAAACCCCTGCTTGTTTGGCAATTTCTTTAATATTCGGCACTTTTTATCCCTCCTATACAAAAAGCAGGACAAAACGCCCTGCTTTTTTATACAAGAATTGTTTTCTCCTCATGTGCCGGGCTAATTTCAACCCGTAAGGAAACAAGTCTTGCTTCTTTTATTTCCAGCGCTGTAAAGGTAAACTCTTCATATTCAGCCACTACTTTTTCCCCGTCATTCGGGATGTTGCCGAGTAAGGTAAGGACAAAACCGGCAATCGTATCGACACCACGAGCAGGAAGTTCCACGTGAAACATTCGGTTAAAATCATCTAACGCGAGCATTCCGTCCATTTCGTAAGTGTGATCATCTATTTTTACAAATTCATTTGTTAAATCATCATACTCATCATCGATATCACCAACGATTTCTTCGAGTAAATCCTCAATCGTGATAACACCCGCAACACCACCATACTCATCCATTAAAATGGCCATTTGATTACGTGTGCGTTGCATATTTTTAAGCAAATCATCAATAAACATCGTTTCTGGAGCAAAATAAGCTTCTTTTACGAGTTTCTTAATGTCCACTTGTTCAAAACCAACTTGTCTTGCCTCTACAAAATAGTCTTTCAAGTGCAGAATACCATACACAGAATCCTGATCACCCATATATACAGGAATTCGCGAATAATTCTCTTCTAGTAATAAATCACAAATTTTTTCTGGCGGAAAGTTTACATCAAGCATGAACGCATCGGTCCTAGGCACCATCGCTTCACGGGCATATTTATTATCAAGTTCAAACACACCGCGTAGCATACTTAGTTCCTCTTCCTCGATAATTCCCTCTTTACTGCTTGATTCCATTAACATTTGCATTTCTTCACGCGTCATTCGGTCGTCTTCTCCGGCATCTGTCATTCGTGTTATTTTCACAAGTGCATTTGTTGAAAGTGAAAGTAACTTTACAAAAGGACGAAGTAGAAAACCTACAATTCGAATCGGTCCAACAGAAAATCGAGCGATTGTTTCTGATTTTTGAAGCGCAATTCGTTTCGGATAAAGCTCCCCAAAAACAAGCGTGATATAAGAAAGTATAATCGTCACAATAATAATGGACATTTCTTTTGCAAACGCCCCATCACCTAAATAGGATTCAAAACGTGTTGCAATACTCGTAGCAGCCGAAGCACTGGAGAAAAATCCAGCAAGTGTAATACAAACTTGAATGGTCGCAAGAAAATTACTCGGATCTTCAATCAAATCCGCAAGCTTCCTCGCTTTTTTATCACCATTTTCAGCCTGATTTTTTATCCGGCCTTTATTTAGTGATACAAGCGCCATTTCAGCCGAAGCAAAAAAGGCATTCAGTAAAGTTAGTACCAAAATAAGAATTAATTGCAAGATAATCTGCTGACTCTCGGGGTCAGGTGACATGTAGCCGTCCACTCCTTATAAAGAAAAATTTTGGCTGAGCTAAACGCATCAGTTACAGAAATTTTAACACGTCCCATACCTTTTGGTCAAAACTGCGTGCTTCATCTTCCTTAAAGTTTTTCAAATAATTGAAGCGCATCCGCCTCGATCATATGAATTGGCGCTGCTATCCGGATAGCCTCTTTATTCACAGCAAAAATGGTCGCCTGATGATTGCGATATTCGATTAAATTACAAAAAGGACTAACCTTAAAGCTAGTTCCCACAATGACAATTAAATCGGCCTTTTTCATAGCTAGAATAGAATTTGAAATAACCTCATTCGAAATCCCTTCGCCGTAAAGAACAATATCAGGTCGAATGACACCCCCGCATTTATCATGAAATTGTGATTTTAAATACGATGTAGCCGGTACATGCAAACCGCATTTTTGACAATAACAATCATATAAATTCCCATGAAAATCAATTACCCTTTTAGAACCCGCTTTTTCATGCAAACCGTCAATGTTTTGCGTAATAATCGTGACATCTTTATCACGCTCTAGTTCGGCCATTTTCAAATGAATAGCGTTGGGTTTCGCTTTCGGGTAATACATCTTTTCTTTCACAAAATGATAGAAAACATCTGGCTCATTGTTTAAACATGCTGCACTGAGTAAATACTCTGGATTTTCAAAACCGGTGTAAAGCCCACCTTTTGAACGGTAGTCCGGTATACCAGAAGGAACAGAGACGCCGGCACCTGTTAGAAACACAATTTTATCCACACCGAAGATGGCCGATTGAATTTTTTTCACATTCTCCATATTAAAACCTCTTTTCATACTTTCATTATTTCACATTTGAAATAAGACGCAAGAGAAAAGATAGCTAGTCGAAACTAGCTACCTCTTTAATCCATTTTAATTGTTTCAGAACGTGTACCCCATTTATTCACCCGAAGCGTACAAAGCGCAATGATTCGTACAATATGGATAGTGAAAAAATGGATAAAACCATATATCGGTGCTAATAAATAACAAAACGGATATTTAAACATATAATGCACATTTCGTGCATAAGCCGATAAGCAAGAAAGAAGAAGATAAAACAGCCAGTCTTGCCAAGTTAAATCCCAGAAGTGGAAAATGATATTATACACAACAGCCATCAAGAAAATCACCCATAAAGCAATTTCAGTGATTGACCATAGGAAAATAAACGGCTTTTTCATAATTAATTTCATTGAAATAAAAGTTTCCCTAAAAAAAGATTTACTCCATCTTGTTTGTTGTTTAAGAAAAACACTCATTTTTTCTGGTACATCCGTTACACATTTAGCACTTTCTTGATAAACTGTCTTCCCGCGTTCATTGGCATAATTCGTTAAGCAACGATCATCACCAACGTGAGCAGGCGCCCCTAGAACTGTTTGATTTAAATAGCGATCTAAGTTATCCATCACAATAGCTCGGCGGTAACAACTAATGGGCCCTGAACACACTAAAATATTTCCTGTTACAGATTGCGATGCCCGCTCAACGCGGAAGGCATTATCATATCGCATATCTAATAAATACGAAAGTAGTGAACTTTTTCGATTACGCGCATTAATATGGCCTGTTACAGCTTGAACCTTGTCATTACTAAACGGGCGCATTAATTCGTAAAGTGTATCTGGGTAAATCTCTCCGTCTGAATCCATTGTGAAAAATACATCGCCTGTACTTTTTTTAAACGCATAGGCTTGCGCAAAACGTTTTCCTTGGTTTTTAGACAGCTTATGAGCATGAATTTTTCGAACAAATTCGGGGCTCATATTACGCTGCAAGTCATTCATTAATTCATCTAAAATATCTTCGGGACTGCCATCATCCACAATAAAAATTTCTTTAACCGGATACGTTTGCTTTTCAAGTCCAGCTAAAAGTCGAAAAAGGGCTTCTTTTGATTCATTATAGAGCGGAATTACAACCGTGACATCTAAATCTGGCGGAATGTGCTTATCCCTTCGATAAAACATCGATAATCCGGTTTTAATCACAAGATAAATAATCATTCCCCACCCATAAATACTAAAAGCAGTTGAAATTTGTCCTGTTCGCCAAAAACCGATCATTCCAATTAGTATAGCGCATAACATAAATGTAAACAGTGATAGCACAATGTGCGTTCCTGTTTGATGTCCTTTTTTTCTAGTTTCCTCTGTCATTTTAATCGTCTCCATTTACTTCCCGCCACCAATTTTAAATATTTTATTTGAATCATTATCTCTGTAAATATAACGCATATCCACAATAGCATTACTTTCATCTAGCAACTTTTCATAATTTACCGTGCTATGTTTTGTTAAAACTACCGCACAATCGTACACCTTAAAATCACAATTTTTAGGATCTATAACCGGCACCGTCTCCCCTTCATTATCTCGGAAGCTGGAAACAAACGGATCTGCCACCACAACATCCACTCCGTACTCGACTAAGATTTCATAAATATCAAGTGTCGGCGATTCCCTAACATCATTAATATCCGCCTTATAAGCTGCCCCCATCAAAAGTACTTTTGCCCCGCGAAGCGATTTCATTTGTTCATCCAGTGCATCTTTAATTTTATCCACCACACGATACGGCATATTCATATTAATCTCCTGCGCCGTCTCAATAAATTTATTAAAAAACTTGCTTTGCTTCCCTTTCCAGTGCAAATACATCGGGTCTAAAGGGATACAGTGCCCACCAACGCCAGGACCCGGATAAAACGGCATAAAGCCGAACGGTTTAGTCGCCGCCGCATCAATTGTTTCCCAAATATCTAACCCCATCCGCTCACACATCAGTGCCATTTCATTCACAAACGCAATATTAACACTGCGGAATGTATTCTCAAGCAGCTTACTCATTTCAGCTGTTTCAGGTGAACTAACCAATACGATTTCATCAAGAACCGAACCATAAAGCGCCTCCGCCAGTTCCGAACTTTCCTCCGTAATACCGCCAATAACTTTTGGAATGCTTTTCGTTTGATAGTGTTCGTTTCCTGGATCCACCCGTTCCGGCGAAAAACATAAGAAATAGTCTTCATTCACATGTTTTCCGGCAGCTTCAAAACGATTTGCAAATAGTTCTCGTGTTGTGCCTGGATAAGTGGTACTTTCAAGTAAAATTAACAACGGATTTTTCATGTGCGTCAGAATTTTTTCCGCTGTAAAGGTCATATAACTAATATCAGGTTCTTGATTTTCATTCAAAGGTGTCGGTACGCACACACTCACTGCGTCTAGCTGCCCTAAAATGGCAAATTCATCCGTAGCATAAAATTGATGATTTTTTACCGCTTGTGCCACCCGTTCTTCAGGCACATCCAAAATATGCGATTTTCCTTCATTAAGACTTGCTACTTTGGCTTTATCAATGTCAATTCCGACAACTTCGAAACCAGCATCAGCCAGCTCAATTGCAAGTGGTAAACCAACATAACCTAATCCGATTACCCCTATTTTTGCCGTTTTCTCTTTAAATTTTTGAAGCTGTTGTTCTTTTGTTTTAAGTAATGTTTCCATCGTTGTTAACTCCTTTACATCTCTTCATTTACCTCAAAAATTTTTCTTTAGGCATTTTTTATTAAACGTGTACTCTTCTTTACTTAAAAAAGTATACAGGAAGAAAGGCATGCAAAAAATTCTACTTTATAAAAAATAAAACTACTTTTGTGAACAATTCATGAACATCTATTATTTTCCATATAAAAAAAGCCCTGTTTTCCAAAAACAGGGCTCTCTTTTACCTATTTATTTAATTTTTTCATAGGAAGCCAACCAGCTACCCCATCTTCAGACACACACCAAGCAAAACCATCTATTTCCCGATTACTTTCCACTTTATCGCCTTTTTCCACATCAAGCTCTCGAGCAGAAAAATCTTCTAAAACAGTCGCTCTATCGCCATTTCCTGTCTTGTCTTAGAATTTTTTTTTTGGTATGTAGCCTTCCTTCCCAGAAGACCTCACTTTACATAAATACCAATTTGGAAATTGTTTACTTTCATGATAAACCAAAACCTCTTCATTTTTATTGGCAAAAAGAGGGTTTTTCTCTGTGGCACGGTGCTCTTCGTTCACAACATACACCTGATTCACTTCTTACTTGCCTCATAATCCGCTAAAAACTTCTCAATTCCGGAATCAGTAAGCGGGTGTTTCAACATCTGCTCCAAGACTTTATACGGGATGGTCGCAATATCTGCACCCGCTTTCGCACATTCAATAACATGAATCGGATGTCTAACACTTGCAGAAATAATCTCCGTTTTAATATCGTGAATAAGAAAAATCTCTGAAATATCTCGTACCAATTCTAAACCATCTTGCCCAATATCATCTAAACGACCTAAGAACGGCGAAACATATGTTGCACCAGCACGAGCGGCTAAAAGAGCTTGCGTCGCAGAAAAAACTAATGTCACATTTGTTTTAATACCTTCTGCGCTTAACACGCTAACAGCAGCTAATCCTTCTCCGGTCATTGGAATTTTCACCACCATATTGGCATGAATTTTAGCAATTTCACGACCTTCCTCAATCATCTTATCCGCTTCTAGGCTCACCACTTCCCCACTAATCGGTCCATCTACAATCGCGGTAATTTCTTGAATCACTTCATTAAAATCTCGACCTTCCTTGGCAATCAAAGACGGATTAGTCGTCACCCCACTTACAATCCCCATACGGCTAGCTTTCTTTATCTCTTCTACGTTGGCTGTATCAATAAAAAATTTCATTCGACTCCTCCTCCTGAAAGTAAAACGCTTTCATTTTTTCGCTTTAATTATAACGCAAAAGTACTAAAATAGCTTTTTCTTTGATTCAAAAAAGTAAAGCCTCGCAGATGCAAGGCTTTACTAAGGTGTATCTTATTACAATTTGTTTTTGTCTAAAATAAGAAGCGGTTTTGGCTTATTACGCACCATGTTCTTTTTAGTCAAGAGCTGAATCGTGCAGGCCACATACTCTCTTGATGTACTTGTGTAGCGTGCAAGTACTTCTTGGGTAATTTCTTTCGGAAGAAGAATCCCATTTGGCGAAAAAGTTCCTAAAACATTCGCACATTTAAGCAAAGCTTTACGAATGCGCTCTTCTTTTTTATAAAAGCTAAGTTCCGCAAAATCACGAGATTCTTTAATCGTTAAATCCATTTGTCCTAAAATAAAATTACGTTTTGGATCAATTTTTTCTAAAATTTCATTAAGAAAAACACTATCTACAGCCATCACTTTACCATTTCCAAGACTTTGTAAACTTGCTTTTGATTCCCAATTATTAGAAAATAGATTTGGTAAGCCAAAAGTATCTTCCTTTTGCAGAAAACGAATAATTGCTGGTTTAGATGTTTTCTTGCTCACATCCTGTGTGTTCTTAATAAAGATGCCAAAATATCCTTCCAAAATAAAGTAAACCTTATTTCCATCAGATTGATGTGTCTCTAGAACATCCCCTTTTTTCGTAGATAGTACCGTGCATTTTTCATTGTACTTAGGATGTTCGTAGCAGATTTCCAATAGATTCTTTAATTCTAAGTTAGTCGCATAATCTTTGGTAGTTATCATAAATCCTCCTTGTAAACGCTTTTATTATGTGTATTATATCACAGTATAAATTTCAGAAATAACTATCTTTTAAAAGTAACACTTTATTTCTGTTAACAAAATTACATTCCACCTCGGGATTTTTGTAACTTTATCTATTATATTTATGAAAAACTTATAATAATGAATTATTTGTGACAATTTGCAAGTAATTTTTTTATGTAAAAAATTACCAAACTTAAGAAGGACGAAATTTATCCTACGACGCCCTATAATTGAAAAGAATGGAGGATTCTTTATGACA
>NZ_ALWW01000008.1 GCF_000344175.1 Listeria fleischmannii subsp. fleischmannii LU2006-1
TTCGTTACCTTCTGGCCGAGCTAGGCGGTCCATTTTTYCTCTTAATTTTTTACGCCGGCTTTGCGCCCGTTTTGTAGTGGAGGCGCGAACAATATTTCGCGCAACAAAATCTTCCAATTTCGCAATTTCCGTCTGTTGTTTCTCGAACTCTTTCCAGTCCTTCTCAAGCTGCTCCGCCTTTAAAACAAGAAAGCGACTGTAGTTTCCCGTATAGTGCGTAATTTTAGTGCGTGAAATTTCATAAACTTGATTCACGACGCGGTCCAAGAAGTAACGATCGTGCGACACAATTAAGAGCGCACCCGAATAATTTTGCAAATAGCCCTCAAGCCAAGAGAGCGTCGCAATATCCAAATGGTTCGTCGGCTCATCTAAAATCAACAGATCCTGTTTGGATAAAAGGAGTTTTGCCAGTGCTAGCCTAGTTTTCTGCCCCCCGCTTAAAGCTTCAACAAGCTTTTCATAATCCTCTTCAAAAAAATGTAGGCCGTGCAAAACGGACCGAATTTCAGCTTCATACGTGTAGCCGCCCTGTTCTTTAAAAAGGTGTTGCAAGGTATCGTACGTCTCTAGAGCTTGTTTAGCCGTTTCAGCATCCTCATACATCCCGCTATCCGCCATCTTAAGTTCCATTTCACGAAGTTCTTGCCCCGTTCGCCTTAAATCTTCAAAAACTGTCAACATTTCATTCCAAATGGTCTTACTGGATTCAAGGCCCGTATTTTGTGCCAAATAACCAATCTTTACGTGTTTGGGTTTTGACAATTGTCCAGCATCATAGCCAATTTGACCGGCAATGATTTTTAAAAGGGTAGATTTACCGGCCCCGTTTCTTCCAACGAGAGCAATTCGATCATTCGTTTTAATTTCTAATTTTATATTTTCCAAAATCGTTTCAGCACCAAAGTACTTCGCGATTTGTTGTACTTGTAAAAGAATCATTTTTTTCGCTCCTATCTCTACCTTAGTTTAGCTTAAAGGAGAGGGACTTGCAATCACACAATTAATTTTGTGAATATATTAGCATTTATTGTGATTTTGCGATACAATGAGAGTAGTAAAATAAATTAAAGCTGATAAAATAAAGCTTTCCCAAAAATTTGAGCAAAAAGTTTGTGCATTCTATGTGAAATGTTTATAGTATATAAGCAAGCATGTGAATGAAAGAGCAGTTCACGGACTTGAGGAACAACCATATTTTATCAGGAAGAAGGGACTAATTGGCATGATGGATGAAACGACAAAAATTCCACAGGCGACAGCGAAACGATTACCTTTATATCATCGCTATTTGAAATATTTACATGAATCAGGAAAAGAACGCGTATCCTCAGCAGAACTAAGTGAGGCAGTGAAAGTGGATTCGGCAACGATTCGCCGTGACTTCTCGTACTTCGGTGCGTTAGGTAAAAAAGGATATGGCTACAATGTTTCCTATATTCTAGACTTTTTTGGAAAAACACTCAGCCAAGATAAAGAAACGAACGTTGCTATTATTGGTGTGGGGAATTTAGGGACCGCACTACTTCATTATAACTTTATGAAAAATAATAATATTCGCGTTTGCGCAGCGTTTGACGTGGATCCTTCAAAAGTAGGTAGTGTACAACAAGATATTCCTATTTACCATTTAAATGATATGGAAGAAGTTTTAAAAGAAAATAATGTCGAAGTGGTCATTTTAACGGTTCCGTCTGATGAGGCACAAACCACTGTTGATAAACTAATTGCAGCAGATGTAAAAGGAATTTTAAACTTTACCCCGGCTCGAATTAGTGTTCCAAAACAAGTGCGTGTACATCATATCGATTTAACGACAGAACTGCAAACACTTATTTATTTCTTAGAAAATTATCCATCTAAAAACTAAAAGAACCAGCGTACTCGCGCTGGTTTTTCTCTAAAGAGGTGAGAGAATGAAACGAATAAAAGGCTTAAACTGGACGCAGTGGGTCGCCCTTTTTATTTTTGTTTCGATGGGGATTTCGATGATTGTCACCATTTTTGAAATTTTTACTGCCCCATCTGTCCAACCCGCATCGGGACCAAAAGTAACACTTAAAAGCGATTATATTTTCTTACTGGTAGAAATTATATTAGGTATTATTATTCTAGCGCTACCATCTATTATTTCAAGACGATTCAAATTTGAAATTCCTGGACTTGTTTATTTAATGTTTATTGTCTTTTTATATGCTTCGATTTATCTGGGCACCATTCAGCAATTCTATTCAAACGTACCGCACTGGGATAAAATTTTACATACATTTAGTGGTGCGATGCTAGGCGCGATTGGATTTTCTTTTGTGAGCTTGCTCAATGCGAATGAAAATGTTGTTTTAAAAATGAAACCAGGGTTTGTTGCGATATTCTCTTTCTGTTTCGCAGTCACACTAGGCGCATTTTGGGAAGTCTATGAATATACGTTTGATGCTATTTTAAATTTAAATATGCAGCGTTTTGCGCTTTCTAACGGAACGCCGCTAGTTGGGCGGGCTGCACTTGAAGATACGATGACCGATATTATTGTGGATATCATTGGGGCGCTAGTGATTGCAATAATCGGCTATGTAGCACTTAAAAAAGGTCGTCCTTGGATGAAACAGTTTGAATTTAAACGAAAAAAATAAAGTGTAAAAGCGTTAAAGTCGGCGAAAACCGTTCTTTAGCGTTTTTTATTGAAATGGGAATTTCCCTAATAGACATAAGGGCTAGCATCCTTTTATAGTGAAGAGATAAGTTTTAAACGGCTAGGGGGGGACAAAATGAAATCAGGAATTTTATATATCTCACACGGGAGTAGAGTGGCACAGAATAACGAAAAAGTATCTCAATTTGCATCTGATATGCTCGTCAAAATAGGAATAGAAACCCCACAACAACTCGCTTTTTTAGAAGGTGAAAATCATCCTATTTCAGCGGGTATTCAGGATTTAGTTCAAAAAGGCGTAAAGAAAATCATAGTAGTTCCGCTCTTGCTCTTCACCGCGACACATGTGGGCGTGGATATTCCGAACGCACTCACGGAAGTTAAAAAAGTTTGGCCAAAACTTCAATTTGTAACACTACCGCCCATTGCTGAAATAAATGGCATTGTAGATGTGCTTGTTGAGAGAATTTGTATGGATGTGCACACGGAAAAAGCCACGCTCTTTTTAATCGCACACGGTTCTTCTAAATATCCGGAAATTATTGAAAAACTAGATGAGATTTGCCAAAATGTGAATGGTCAGCTAGGCATAGAAGTGAAATCAGCTTTTTTACATGGAAAAAGGCCTTATAAGAGAGCGTTGCGGCAGGAAAATGGGGAAATTATCGTCTTTCCGTTTTTTCTTCTAGATGGTCTTCTTGTCTCGAACCTAAAAGAAGAGGTCGAGGAGGCATTCCCGGAAGCTACCATCTTACCTTCTTTTAATTTGGATGATCGGTTAAAAGAGATGCTCATCGCTGAAATTAGGAAGGAGCTGTAGGATTGAGTTATCTCATTAATTTATCGCTAGCCCATAAACAAATTGTCGTAATTGGTGGAGGAAAGATTGCAAAACGGAAGGTAGAGGGGCTTCTAAAAGCGTCAGAAAACTGTAAAATCCACATCGTGGCACCGGAAATTAGGAGTGATTTTCCAACGGCTCAAAACCTTACTTTTGCCAAAAAAGTCTATGAAAAAAAAGATTTACAGAAAGCCGATTTGATTTTTGCTTGCACAAATGATGCTTTATTGAACGCCACGATTTGTCGTGACAAAGCACCGTTTCAATGGGTGAACGACGTAAGTGACAAGTCGCGTAGTGATTTTTGGAATGTCGTTCTAACCGAGTATGAAAATTTCCAAATCGGAATGGCAAGCCGCGATGGAAATCCACAAGAAACACTCCAATTTAAGCAATACTTAGAGGAAAAGTTTAGGTAAATCCCTAATTCTTTCCCTCTTTTTTTAATGCTATCCTAAAAGTGATTATTCGTATCATTTTATGTTCAAAACATCACAATTTTAGGAGTGAATGGGATGGAAAAAGAAAAATTAGTTGTCATTGGAAATGGTATGGCAGGGCTCAGATGTGTAGAGGAAATTTTAGAGCGTGACGCAAAAAAATATCAAATTACGATTATTGGAGCCGAAAAATATCCCAACTATAACCGGATTATGCTATCCAATATTTTGCAAAATAAAATGACGGTGGAAGAAACTATTATGAATCCATTTGATTGGTATAAGGAAAATGGCATCGACTTACATAATCATAACCCAGCCGTTCGAATGGATTGTAGCTTGCAAAATATTGAATTAGCTGATGGGTCCGTGGTTCCATATGATCGTTGTATTTTAGCGACGGGATCCAAACCGTTTATTTTACCAGTAGAAGGAGCCGAACTAGAAGGCGTTGTCGCATTTCGTACAATAGATGACACTAAAAAGATTTTAGATTATGCCCGAAAGTATCAAAAAGCAACCGTGATTGGCGGCGGGCTGCTTGGTCTTGAGGCAGCAAAAGGGTTAGTGGATCAGGGAATGGATGTTACGGTCGTTCATTTGGAAAAATGGTTGATGGAAACACAATTGAATGAAGCGGCTGGCAAACTTTTAAAAACTGATTTAGAAAAACAAGGATTAAAATTTCGTATGGAAACAAAAACGGAAAAAATTTTAGGTGAGAGTCGGGTAACGGGAATCGCTTTTTCAGATGGCACGCAAATGGATACGGATTTAGTTGTGATGTCAATTGGAATTCGACCTGAAACAAGCCTTGCTAAAGAAGCTGGAATCGCAACAAATCGGGGTATTTTGGTGAATGATTATTTAGAAACTAGCGAAAAAAATGTTTATGCCCTTGGGGAATGTGTAGAACATGCTGGAAAATGTTACGGTCTTGTAGCACCACTTTATGAACAAGGAAAAGTATTAGCGGACCTATTAGCGGGCATTGCAACAGAAGGCTATAAAGGAAGCATGACATATACCGCTTTAAAAGTATCTGACTGTGACTTGTTTTCAGCAGGAACTATTTTGGCTGACGATGAAACAAAAGCGATTGAAGCACATGACGAATGGAATCATAGTTACAAGAAAGTGTTTATTAAAAATGGACAAGTCGTGGGGACTATTTTATATGGAGACATATCTGAAGAAAATCGCTTTTTAAAAATGATAACGCAAAAATTAGATATTAGTGGCCTCAGTCCGATTTCCTTACTAACTTCAGCGGATGACTTATCAGGTGATGATGTGACGACTTGGGAAAATAGTGATACCGTTTGCGGATGTAATGGCGTTACCAAAGGGAACATTTTAGAGGCGATAAAGGATAAACAATTAAGTTCCGTTGCTGAAGTGACAAAAGTGACTAAGGCAGGCGGTTCGTGCGGGAAATGCAAAGATAAAATACATGATTTACTCGGTTTCGCATTAGGCGGGGAGGCCATCGAAACGAGTAAGGGAATCTGTAGTTGCACCGACTTATCGCGCGATGAAATCGTGTTACAAATCCATAAAAAACAATTGAAGACAAGTTCAGACGTTTATGAAGCCCTCCATTTTAAACAAAAAGAGGGGTGTTCGAAGTGTCGCCCAGCTATTAATTTTTACTTAAATGTCGCCTTCCCAAATGAACACCAAGATGAAAAAGCTTCGCGCTATGTGAATGAACGACTATATGCCAATATTCAAAATGACGGAACTTATTCAGTCATTCCGCGGATGAGAGGTGGTAAAACGAATCCTGAGCAATTGCTTTTAATTGCCAAGACGGCTGAAAAATACAACGTTCCTTTAGTAAAAATAACAGGTAGTCAGCGAATTGGCATGTATGGTATTAAAAAAGAAGATTTACCTAAAATTTGGGAAGAGCTCGATATGAAATCTGCTGAAGCCTATGCAAAAGCAGTACGTTCAGTCAAAACCTGTGTGGGAAAAAATTTCTGCCGATTTGGCACACAAGATTCAATGGGGCTAGGCATTAAGTTAGAGGAACGGTATGAATTTATTGACACCCCGCATAAGTTTAAAATGGGCGTTTCAGCATGTCCAAGAAGCTGTGTAGAAAGTGGCGTTAAAGATTTTGGCGTCATTGGTGTGGAAAATGGCTTCCAAATTTATATTGGTGGAAATGGCGGTACAACAGTTGAAGAGGGCAAACTTTTAACTACTGTAGAAACCGAAGAGGAAGTGCTGGATATTTGTGGGGCAATGATTGCCTACTACCGTGAAACGGGAATTTATGGAGAGAGAACGGCTCCGTGGATGAAACGACTCGGTTTTATGCATATTCAAACGGTGCTTTTGGATGAAGAAAAACGTGCCCTTCTGTTAGAGTCTTTAGACAAAGCTGGTAAGCGAGATGAGCCATGGCAAAAGGTTTGCCGGGACAAAGCCATACAACAAAAACTTTATACAGTTGGGAGCAGTGAAGCATGAAAACGAAACAAAAATTTTTAGTAGGTCGTTTGGAAGATTTACCGAAACAGATGGGATATGAATGTTTAATAGCAAACGAAAAAATTGCCATTTTTAGATTAAGCGATGACCGTGTAAAAGCGATTCGTAATGTTTGCCCGCATAAAAATGGCCCCTTAGCAGAAGGAACCGTTTCGGGCGATTTTGTTTTTTGCCCCTTACATGACTATAAAATTTCCCTCCAAGATGGCCGAGTCGAGGAGCCTGATGAAGGTTGTGTCGAAACATATGAGGTGGATATTTTAGATGGCCTTGTATATGTGAGGATTTAGTGATGGGGAAAGTTTATTTAGTTGGAGCAGGTCCAGGTGATCCGGAACTTTTGACATTAAAAGCAATGCGCCTTTTAAAAACAGCGGATGTTGTGATTTACGATCGTCTTTGTAATCCTCTTTTTTTACATTTAACGAAACGAACAGCCAAACTGATTTATTGCGGGAAAAAACCTTACCATCATGCGATGAAACAAGAAAAAATCAATGAAGCCTTAGTGGAATACGGCAAAAGTGAGGGGGAAATTGTTCGTTTAAAGGGCGGAGATCCGAGTATTTTTGGACGTGTGCGTGAGGAAATTGATTGTTTGGAGCGAGCTAAATTGCCATATGAAATTGTACCGGGGATTACGGCTGCATCAGGCGCTGCCGCGTATGCGGGGGTGACACTAACGGACAGGGAGAGTAGTAGCCATGTCACGCTTTCGACCGCACACCGAAAAGGAGATCATGGGGAGAGCGAACAAATGGCGGGCTTTACGAAGCACGGAACGGCCTGTTTTTATATGGGCATGGAAAACCTTCCTTTTATTAAAAAAAAGCTTCTAGAACAGGCGGTAGCGTTGGATTTACCGGTTGCGATTATTTCGTGGGGGAGTTACGGACGGCAGAAAAAGATAGTGGGGACGCTTTCGTCGATTGAACAACTGGTAGAGCAAGCAGACCTTATTAATCCGGCGTTGATTATTGCCGGTGACGTTGTGAGCCGGGCGCCTGCTGAAAGTTGGTTCGAAAAATTACCCCTTTTTGGGAAAAAAAATTCTATATATCACAGAAAAACCTTTTTCTTTTGAGAAAATGGTGGAATTCACATCACGCGGAGCTGATATTTGGTTTCAAGAAGTGGGCCCAAATCGAGACAAGCGTTTTGATGCGCTCACAAAGAAGTTTTTAAAGGAAAATGATTTTACAGATTTTTACTTTGAAAATGAAGGAAGCGAAGCGTTGTTTAAAACGAAATGTTAGTAAGCGACATGGAGGCAGTTGTAAGAGATGCTAGAGCAGCTCTTGCAACTGTCTTTTTAACCAAATTAGAGAAATCCCTAATATATAAATCTGCTGACAATCAGTATAGTTGAGGGTAAGGAAGTCTCTTAATTTATAGACAGAGGTGAGAATCGTGAAGTATCGGAAAAAAGGACTGAAATTTTTTTAAAAAAGACGGAAAAATTTAATGGCAACTGGACGATTTTAGAGGAAAAGAGCCGTTCCTGGGAGAAAATGTACCGCGATAGATGGGCGCACGATAAAGTGGTGCGGACGACACACGGAGTGAATTGTACGGGGTCTTGTAGCTGGAAAGTTTTTGTGAAAAATGGGATTATTACGTGGGAAAATCAGGCTACGGACTATCCTTCTTGTGGTGTAGATATGCCAGAATTTGAACCCCGTGGTTGCCCGCGTGGTGCTAGTTTTTCATGGTATGAATATAGTCCACTACGCGTAAAATATCCGTATATTCGCGGTTTGCTTTTTAGAATGTGGCAAAATGCGTTAAAAAATCATCCGAATCCTGTTGCGGCTTGGGCGAGCATTGTCGAAGATCCTGAAAAAGCAGAAGCGTATAAAGCGTCGCGCGGTAAAGGTGGACAAGTTCGTGTCACATGGCAGGATGCTTACGAATTAATTAGCGCGATGTTACTTTATACAATAAAAAAATACGGGCCAGACCGGGTGGCGGGTTTTACGCCAATTCCAGCCATGTCCATGATTAGTTACGCAGCAGGTTCACGCTTTATTACATTACTTGGCGGCGAAATGCTAAGTTTTTATGATTGGTATGCCGATTTACCTCCCGCTTCCCCGCAAATTTGGGGCGAACAAACGGATGTACCAGAATCGAGTGATTGGTATAATGCAGGCTACATCATGATGTGGGGCTCAAACGTGCCGCTCACAAGGACGCCGGATGCCCACTTTATGACAGAAGTGCGCTATAAAGGAACAAAAGTCGTCGCAGTCGCCCCCGATTACGCAGAAAATGTAAAATTTGCAGATAATTGGCTAGCGCCGAATCCAGGTACAGACGCAGCACTAGCACAGGCGATGACACACGTTATTTTAAAAAGAGTTTTATGATGAAAAAAAAGAAACCTTGTTTTTAAACTATGCCAAACGATATACGGACTTACCATTTTTAATTTTACTGGATGAAGCAAAAGAGGGCTATCAAGCAGGAAGATTTCTTCGGGAAACGGATTTAGGCTTAGAGAGCGAACACGGTGAATGGAAAACCTGTTTGATTGACGAAAAAACAGACCGAATTATAACGCCTAACGGGACAATTGGACAGCGATGGGCTAAAAATGAAAAATGGAATTTAAGCCTCGAAAACGAAGACGGCACAGAAATCGCGCCTAAACTTTCATTAAAAGAAGAAGGCCATGTTGAAAAAATTGTTTTTCCTTTCTTTGATGAACTTGGAAATGGCACGTTTAGCCGCCACATACCCGTTCGGAAAATTACGCTTCATGACGGTAGCGAAAGACTTGTTGCGACTGTTTTTGATATTATGCTTAGCCAATACGGAATTAGCGCAGCAGAAGGCGATACACTTTCGGCAAAAAGTTTTGATGATGAAACAAGCCCGTATACGCCAGCTTGGCAAGAAAAAATAACAGGCGTAAAAGCAAGCATCGTCACACAAGTCGCGCGTGAATTTGCCCAAAATGCGATTGATACAAAAGGGTGCTCCATGATTATTATGGGAGCAGGAATTAATCACTGGTTTAATAGTGATACCATTTACCGTTCCATTTTAAACTTGGTTATTTTAACAGCCTCACAAGGTGTAAACGGCGGAGGATGGGCGCACTACGTCGGCCAAGAAAAATGCCGACCAATTGAAGGCTGGCAAACTGTCGCTTTCGCAAAAGACTGGCAAGGAGCTGTACGACAACAAAACGGGACTAGTTTTTGGTATTTCGCAACCGATCAGTGGAAGTATGAAGAGATGGAGCATTCCGCACTCCAATCACCACTTTCAAAAGATTTACGCTATAAGCACCCAGCCGATTATAATGTGTTAGCAGCACGCCTAGGCTGGCTACCTTCCTTCCCGCAGTTTGATAAAAGTTCATTATCTTACGGGGAGAAAGCACCAGAAAAAACGAATGAGGAGTTAATTCAAGAACTCGTAAAGGATCTTATCTCCGGTGAAACAAAATTCGCGATTGAAGACCCGGATAATCCTGACAACTTCCCAAGAGGACTTTTCGTCTGGCGCTCCAATTTAATGTCCTCAAGCAGTAAAGGACAAGAATACTTTATGAAACATTTGTTAGGGACAACCGATAATTTGCTATCCAAGCCAAATGATGAATTTCGTCCAGAAGAGATGGTGTGGCGCGATGAAGAGGTACGCGGAAAACTAGATTTACTTGTCACACTAGATTTTCGAATGACAGCTACACCCATGTATTCCGATGTGGTATTACCAGCCGCCACTTGGTATGAAAAAACCGATTTATCAAGCACCGATATGCATCCGTTCGTGCATCCATTTAACCCGGCCATTAACCCACTTTGGGAATCAAAATCAGACTGGAATATTTTTAAAGATTTGGCGCAAGTCTTTTCTAAAATGGCCCGCCACATTTTTGATAAACCAGAACGAGATATCGTAATGCTCCCGCTCGGTCATGATTCAGAAAAGGAAATTGCCCAACCATACGGAGAAATTAAAGATTGGAAAAAAGGAGAGATAGAGGCGATTCCAGGTAAAACTATGCCGATTTTCCAAGTTGTCGAACGCGACTATACACAAGTTTTCGATAAATTTATTTCGCTTGGCCCAAACGTTTCAAGTGGTCTCGTTGGTGCACACGGGACACAGTTTTCAGTGGCGCCTGAATATGAGGAAATCAAACAAATGAACGGCACATACCTAGATGATACGATTAAAAGTGGCAAACCGATTATTAAAGATGAACGGCAAGTCGCCGATGCGATTCTTAGAATTTCAAGCGCGACAAATGGAAAAGTGGCGGTGCGCGCTTGGGAAAGCGCCGAAGAAACAACCGGCGTAGCACTCACAGATCTGGCAAAGGACCGTGAGGCGGAAAAAATTACATTCCAAAGTATTACCGTTCAGCCGCGTGAAGTTATTCCAACACCTGTTTTTACGGGTTCGAATACGAACGGGAAACGTTATTCACCGTTTACGACCAATATTGAACGCTTAGTGCCGTTCCGTACGCTCACTGGAAGGCAGCAATTTTATATTGATCATGAGCTGTTTTTACAGTACGGCGAAGCCTTACCGATATACAAACCGACACTGCCACCTCAAGTTTTTGCCAAAAGAGACGATGTTAAAAAAGAAGCAAGTGAAAATACGCTGACGCTTCGCTATTTAACACCGCACGGGAAGTGGAATATTCACAGCATGTACCAAGATAACCAGCATATGTTAACGCTCTTCCGGGGCGGGCCAAATGTTTGGTTAAGCGATGAAGATGCCCAAGCTTCTGGGATAAAAGATAACGATTGGTTAGAGGTGTATAACCGAAATGGTGTCGTAACTGCAAGAGCGGTCGTGAGTCACCGGATACCTAAAGGCACGATGTTTATGTATCATGCGCAAGACAAACATGTAAATGTACCTGGTAGCGTCTTAACGGGAAATCGCGGTGGTAGTCATAATTCGCCAACTAAAATCCATGTGAAACCGACGCAAATGGTTGGGGGATATGCCCAGTTAAGCTATGGGTTTAATTATTACGGACCGATTGGGAACCAGCGTGATTTATATGTAAATGTGAGAAAACTAGAAGAGGTGAATTGGCTTGAAGATTAAAGCGCAAATTGGAATGGTGATGAACCTTGATAAATGTATTGGTTGTCATACGTGTAGTGTGACATGTAAAAATACCTGGACAAATAGGCCGGGTGCTGAATATATGTGGTTTAATAATGTAGAGACAAAACCAGGCGTCGGTTATCCGAAAAGGTGGGAAGACCAAGAAGAGTATAAGGGTGGTTGGACTTTAAATAAAAAAGGAAAACTTGAATTAAAATCGGGTTCAAAATGGAGTAAAGTGGCTCTTGGAAAGATTTTTTATAATCCAGATATGCCAGAGTTAAAAGATTACTATGAACCATGGACGTATGATTATGAAAATTTATTTTCTCCTGAACAAAGAAAAAACCAACCTGTTGCACGTCCCAAATCGGTTATATCGGGTGCGAATATGGAGATTGAATGGGGACCAAACTGGGAAGATGACTTGGCTGGCGCGCCTAATACGCTTCCAAAAGACCCGAATATGAAAAAAATCGAATCTGAAATCCGCTCTAATTTTGAGACTACTTTCATGATGTATTTACCACGACTTTGCGAACATTGTTTAAATCCCGCTTGCGTGGCATCCTGTCCAAGTGGTGCGATGTATAAGCGCGATGAGGATGGTATCGTTCTTGTTGATCAAGAGGCGTGTCGTGGCTGGCGTTACTGCATGACCGGCTGTCCTTATAAAAAAGTATATTTTAACTGGAAAACGAATAAAGCTGAAAAATGCACGTTTTGTTTCCCAAGAATTGAAGCGGGCCTTCCAACGGTTTGTTCTGAAACATGTACGGGGCGAATTCGCTATTTAGGTGTTATGTTATATGATGCGGACCGTGTAAAAGAAGCGGCGGAAACAAAAGATGAAAAAGAACTCTATGAAGCACAACTCGATTTATTTATTGATCCATTTGATCCGGAAATGATTGAACAAGCACGAAAGGATGGAATTACGGAAGACTGGATTACAGCAGCCCAAAATTCACCGATTTATAAAATGGCAAAAGAATATAAAATTGCGTTTCCGCTTCATCCTGAATATCGGACAATGCCGATGGTGTGGTATGTTCCGCCACTTTCACCCATTATGAATTATTTTGAAGGAAAAGATTCCATTCAAAATCCAGATATGATCTTTCCGGCAATTGAAGAAATGCGTCTTCCAGTAGATTACCTGGCAAGCATTTTAACTGCCGGAAATACAACCGTTATAAAAGAAGCCCTTCATAAAATGGCTATGATGCGCCTTTATATGCGAAATGTTTCTTCAGGAAAAGAATTTGATACCGCACGTTTAGAACGGGTAGGCTTGACGGAAGAAAATTTGAAAAAAATGTATCGCTTATTAGCCATTGCAAAATATGAAGATCGTTTTGTTATCCCTACAAGTCACAAAGAAGATTATATTGATACGTACCGTGCCCAAGGGGAGGCTGGATTTAGCGATGCGTGTAGTGGATGTAGTTTAGCGCCTGATCATGCGCAAATTATGCAAGCCCATACGGACGGAAAAACAACACAAGAAATGTATGAAGAAAGCTTCTACGGAGGGATTTGGCGTGATTAATGCAGCGATTTTAAATAAAAAACGAGTCTTATTTGGTAAACTATCTCATTTGTTGGATTATCCGGATAAACAATTTTTGAATGAACGTTATATTACAGAAAACCTTGAGTTTGCGGAACCTGACACGAGAATGCATCTTGAGCATTTTTGGCAGTTTTTAAAAAGTAAACGCCTGTACGAAGTAGAACAATTTTACGCAGAAAGTTTTGATTTTACCAAAAAACGCTCTCTTTATATGACCTACTACAAATTTGAAGATGCACGAGAACGCGGCCAAATGCTTGCTAAATTAAAATTTTTATATGAAATGTTCGGACTGCTTGCAGTGGACGAAGAATTAACCGATTTTTTACCCCTGATGCTTGAATTTTATGAAGCGGGTGATTGGTACATGGACGAACGTTTTCAAGATTTACAAGTATCTTTTGGTGTAATCGAGGACGGGACCTATTTTTTACTCCAAAATTTAAAAGAAGAAGAGCATCCTTACGCTTCGCTAGTGGAAGCTCTTCGAATAGAATTAAAAGCGTGTATGGTTAAAAAGGAGGGTTCGGCTTATGTGGAATAATTTTTTATGGGTCATTTTGCCGTATCTTATCTTTGCAAGCTTTATTGTCGGCCATATTTTTCGCTATCGCTACGATAAGTTTAGCGTGACCGCGAAATCCAGTGAATTAATTGAGAAAAGGCAGCTGATGATAGGCAGCATTTTATTTCACGTGGGCATTTTATTCGTAGTCGGGGGACATTTTGTCGGCCTAGTCATTCCAAAATCCTTTACAGAAGCCATCGGAATGAGTGAACATACGTATCACATCATCGCAGTTGGCATTGGATCTGTTTTTGGTGTTATGACATTTATCGGCATGTTTTTACTGACCTACCGGCGCATTAGTCATAAAAGTGTGCGACGCCTAAGCTCATCAGGCGATATCATTGTAAATCTAACCTTACTTTTAACACTTCTTTTAGGGATACTAAGTACTTTATTTGGGACAAAAGAAGTGCCTGGTTTTGACTACCGAGAATCCATTTCCATCTGGTTTAGACAAATTTTTATGTTTAGACCGGACGCTAATTTGATGGCAGAAATCCCGCTCCTTTTTAAACTACATATCTTGAGCGCTTTTGTGATTTTCGGACTTTTTCCTTATACGCGGCTTGTTCACGCGTGGAGTGTACCGCTTAGTTACCTAAAAAGAAGATATATCATCTACCGGAAAAATCCGTCATAATGCCACTATTCATTTTATTTGAGTTGCGTTATAGTAGTAGTAAGAGACTACGGGAGGCGCAAAGATGAAGAATGAATTAGCCAAAGAGATAACGGACTTTTTAATTGAAGCGAGGCTAGATTTATCTGTAGATTTCCTTAGCATCGCGATGAACACAAGCAAAACGAGCCTGAAAGAAATCAAATGGTTGTTTGCTTCCGGAAACCGCAACAATCGCTATCAAAAGATTGTTTTACAGGTTGGAAAAGGAATTGCTGGAATAGTATGGAAAACAGGCCGGCCCATGGCCGTAACTAATTTAAAAAAACGAAATGAATGGCACTTTGGAAGAGTATCCTATTGCCATTACTGAAAACCTCATTTCTATTCTAGCCATTCCTATTTTAATTGATCAGGAAGTCATGGCCATTTTTCTTGGCGGGTACCGAAAAGAAACGCAACTCGAAAAAACAAAATTAGAACAGCTAGAAAAAATTTCTACTGAGCTAGCACCTAAGCTTATACAGTTTATAAACGGAAAGGATAATTTAGATGAGCTCATTCACTGAAAATTCTTCTCTTATTCAGCTTTTTTTTGAAAAAACGAGTGATGCGGTTTTTATTATGGACTATGAGCAAAGAATCATTAATCAAAATAAAGCAGCACAAAAGTTGCTTCATGATGCTTTAACGGACTGGAAACAAATCAGTAGTTTTTGCTACGTTTGTAAAGGCTGCACCTCGTCAATGGAGGAACATACGTGTCGTGATTGTCGAATAAAAAAACGCGAAGACGGAAGTTCTTTTCAAATCTACATAGAATTAAAAAATGGGCTTGAAATCCCGTATAGTGCAAGTTTCTCTGTTATTGATGAAAAAAGCGAACGCTGCGTTTTGATTCTGCGTAATTTAACCGAACAACAAGAAATTGCGAAACAATTACAGAAATCCACCTTAACGAAATATGTTTTAAATGCCCATGAAAATGAACGAAAAAAACTAATCACGGGAACTGCATGATGGTATCGCACAAGAAATGTACAGTGCATTAATGGAAGTTAGAAAGCTGAAATACATGGAAAAAGGCGGAACGTTTGATAAGCAAATGGATGATGTTGAAACATCTGTTACCAATTTATTAACAGAAATCCGCAATATGGCAGTTGACCTACGCCCGGCAGCACTGGACGATTTAGGTTTATATTCGGCATTAAAATCATATTGTAAGCGTTACGAACAAATTTTTGGTGTGGAAGTAGCTTTGATTTCAGATGTGCAAAACGAGCGTTTCTCCTCAACTGTTGAAACAACGCTTTACCGAGTGGCTCAAGAAGCTATGTTAAACGCCGCCAAATATGCTGACATTGATGATATTGTGGTCACCCTTAGAAAACGCGAAAAGTTGCTGATTTTAGAGGTGATTGATGATGGTGTAGGTTTTACGTTAGCTGACATGGAAATTAAAGGTTCCGGTTTAGGTTTATTAAATATGCAAGAACGTGTAGAACTTTGCGGCGGAATATGTGATATCCAATCTGAACATGGAAAAGGCACAGAAGTGATCGTCAAAATAGGGGTTGATAGCATATGATACGAATTATGGTAGCAGATGATCATGTTGTTGTGAGGCGAGGCTTGTCATTTATCATTAATAAACAAGAAGATATGGAAGTGGTTTGTGACGCGGCGGACGGACTTGAGGCGATGTTAAAACTTGAACAGGCAGACGTAGATGTGGTTTTAATGGATTTGAGCATGCCTCCAGGTGAAAATGGTCTTGTGACAACAAAGAAAATCAAAGAAAAATATCCACAAGTAAAAGTACTTATTATGACCATGCATGACGATGAGGAATATTTATTTCGGGCACTAAAAATTGGTGCTTCTGGCTACTTATTAAAAAACGCGCATGATGGTGAAATGCTTGAGGCTATTCGTGCTGTTTATTCAGGCGGGATTTATATCTATCCAAGCGTGGCTCCAGCATTAGTTCGTGAATTTTTATCCAACCAAGAAGTTGATGAAAAAATAAATTCATATGAGCTACTCTCAAACCGAGAGCAAGAAATTTTACCCCTCATCGCGCTTGGCTACGGCAACAAAGAAATTGCACAAAAGCTTTTTATTTCCGTGAAAACGGTGGAAGCACATAAAACGAGTATTATGCATAAACTTGAGTTTGAAAAAAGAACGGAACTGGTACATTATGCGATTAAGAAAAATTTAATTGATTTATGAGATGCTATAAGCTTTTATAGTATCTTTTTTTAGGTATTTCCCCTATAGAGGTTTAATTGTGAAAGGGTTATCATGAAATAAGATAAAACTTTACAAAGGGGAAATAAGATATGTCTAACACAAAAAAAGATTCGATTACAGCACTTATTATGGCCACAGTAGCGATGGCAGTTTCATTTATGGTGTGGGCCAGCATATCACCAGTCGCAAATCAAATTGCGGTTAGTTTCGATTTGTCTGCTTCGCAAAAAAGTCTTTTAATTGCCACACCCGTTCTACTTGGCTCTATCATGCGCATACCAATGGGAATCCTTAGTGATCGGTTAGGAGGTAAAAAAGTATATATCGGGACAATGATTTTCATTATTTTACCACTTATTTTTGTTCCAATGGTACAGTCTTTTCCGCTCCTAATTTTATTAGCCTTACTGCTTGGGATGGCAGGGACAACATTTGCTATTGCTATTTCATATGTATCTGCTTGGTTTCCACCTGAAAAACAAGGCCTCATTCTTGGAATTGCCGGCATGGGGAATATTGGTAACGCGCTCGCTGGCTTAATTATTCCGCAAATTAATAGCAACTTGGGATTCGATTGGATTTATTATTCCTTAATTATCGCCCTTATCATTATCATCCTATTATTTGCCACTTTAGCAAAAGAAATGCCCATCTCTTCAGAAAAGAAAACCCTTAAACAGCAACTTTCGGTAGTAAAAGATAAAAATACTTGGTTCTTATCACTCTTTTATTTTTTAACTTTCGGTTCTTTTGTGGCGCTAAGCAATTATTTACCATCCTTTATGTCCGATCAATTTTTAATGAATCCTGTAAATGCAGGCTTAGTTTCAGCTGCTTTTGCCGCAGTCGCGACATTAATGCGTCCAGTTGGCGGGGTTGTCGCGGATAAAATGAATCCAACTAAATTATTAAGCGGACTTTTCATTTGTGTCATTTTATTTGCCCTTGGAATGGCCGTGCTGTTAGAAAATTATGTTATTTTCACAACATGTATCTTCCTTACTGCTTTAGCCGTTGGACTCGGAAATGGTGTCGTGTTTAAAATGGTCCCGATGGTTTCAAAAGGAAATACAGGTGCGGTCACAGGTTTTGTAGGCGCAGCAGGGGGACTTGGTGGATTCTTCCCACCATTAGTTCTTGGAGCAGTCAAAGAGTCTACAGGTTCATTTGCATTAGGTTTTGTTTTCCTAGGCATCTTTGCTTGTATTTGCCTCATTGTCGTTTGGATGGTTTATATTCGTCCAAAAATGAGCGAACAAAAAATATAAGAAAAAAGCCACTCTTCATTTCAAATGAAAAGTGGCTTTTTATTATTTTTCAACATCTTTTTGTTTAGGTAAGTTGTTAACATAGCTGTCAGAATACTGGAGTAGTTTTCTACTTGCTTCAAAGCGTTTTTTCACGTCAGATGAAAGTTCTTTATTTTGACCATCATAATAGGTCGCTTTTCCTGTTTCAAAGCTTTCATCAGGCATGTACATATAATCATTAGCTAAATAACTACCTTCTGGCATGGTATATCGCTCTGGAACAAAATTCGTTTGCGTATTTAAGATGTCTTCCCCAAACATAATTTGGTCCGTTGCTTTAATCCCGAGAAGGTTAAGAACGGTCGGCATAATATCGATCTCGCCACCAATATTATTAATTTTGCCGCTCTCATCTACGCCAGGGATGTGGAGGTAAAACGGAATGCGGTAATCATCTGCTGGCTGCGCTTTTAATTCACTCGAGCGGTTCACATAGGTTTTTTGCTCATCAGGCAATTTTGTCGTGTCAATGATGTGATGATCCCCGTACATAACCACAACAGAATCATCCCAAATTCCACTTTTCTTCAACTTTTGAATGAAAGCACCAAGCTGTTTATCGGCGTAATGCATCGCTTGGAAATAGTTGCCAAGCTCAGTGCCATTTAAGTTTTCAGGTAACGTAAGCGACTGCTTCGACTCAGGAATTTTAAAGGGCATATGGCTACTGACCGAAATAAGCTGCGCATAAAAATTCTCATCATTTTTGTAATGTTCTTCTAAAATAGGAAGGGTTTTATTATAAAGCACCTCATCACTTGGAGAAAACCCGATAACATCATCATCCCCGAAGAAAGAACGATCATAAAACTTATTAAAGCCCACTGCTGGATAAAAATTGTCCCGATTATAGAAACTCGCATCGTTCGTATGGAAGGTTGCCGTCTTATATCCCTTATCAGAAAGTGTACGTGGTAAAGAAGGAATCACACGGTCTCCGTACGTTTGAGTATTCGTATAATACCCACTTGGGAAAGTAGATGTATAAACGGACCATTCCGCGTCAGCCGTATTTGATTTTGATACAGTCTGGAAAAATGAATCCGAATAAAAAGTTTCATTTTCAAGCTTATCAAGCGTAGGTGTAACCGACTGACCATTTAGTTTAACGCCCGTCAAATTACGCTGAAAGGATTCAAGTTGAATAATAATTAAATTTTTTCCTTTCGCAGCACCGAAATATTTCGGATTTTTCTTTAAGGAAACGCCTTTTATTTCGCGGATATTATCAGCGGTTATATCAGCCGCCCGAACATTTGTCGTCCCTGTAAAAGCTGTAGCTAAATTAAACGTAAAAACACCCATTCGCTCGGCACGTTTAGTATCACTGATAATATTTTTATTCATCATATCATATGTGAAAATGCCAATTAAAAGAACGAGCGAAAGAATAGCTATTCCGAACGGACCTCTTTTAATGGAAAAGGCTTTAAAGCGAACACCTTTTTTAGATCAAGATAAAGCACAACCGGTAGCAAAAGAATACTTGCAAAAAATAACCAATCATACCATTTTAATAAACTCGTTGCGCTATCTTTCACCACACCAACTTCGCCGATTAGAGAAAGACTATGATAAGTCGGAATCTCATTATAAAAGCGACCGTAAAGAACAAACACAAGCATTAAAATGCCTAAAAAGAGCGTAAGACCTGCATAGACATAAACCTGAGCTCTCGGCTTAACAAAAGTATGGATGAGAAGAAGAAGCACGATAACAAAGGATAAATCCGCAATAAAACTGAGTATATTCGGGTCTTGGAAAACCTGAAAATAGGCTAGGGCAAACTGGCCAACAATTAAAATCAAATAAATAATTAACAAAATAAAAGCCTCTTTCTTTCAAAAATTAGGTAAACGGTATTACTCCCAATTATATTCATTTTAACGCACTCAATTTTGAAGTGCAAATATTCGAAGGGAATAATTTCTCGCTTTAATGCTATTGACCTTTAAAGCGTAAAAGTGTATGATGTAAAATGTAATTTATTTCGTAAAGGGGATACAACAATGACAATTTTTAGAAAAAAATCAATTGAGGAATTACTGCCGAATAAAAGCGGACATACACAGCTAAAACAATCACTTGGCGCCTTTGATTTAATGTTACTAGGCGTAGGTGCTATTGTTGGAACGGGGATTTTTATTTTACCAGGAACGGTTGCGGCGCTTCATTCAGGACCCGCCATCGTCTTTTCATTTGTTATAGCAGCAGTAGTATGCGCACTTGCTGCGCTTTGTTACTCTGAATTCGCCTCCTCGGTACCAGTTGCCGGGAGTGCTTATACGTACGGTTATGTTATTTTTGGTGAATTTATTGCGTGGATACTAGGCTGGGCGTTACTACTTGAATACGGATTAGCTGTTGCCTCTGTTGCAACTGGCTGGTCATCTTATTTAAACGCCTTTTTAAGAGGTTTTCACTTAGAAATTCCGGCAGCTATTTCCGGACCTTTTAATCCGGCAGAAGGAACTTATATCAACCTTCCTGCCATATTTATTATTTTGCTCATTGCTTTTCTGCTAACAAAGGGCATTCGCGAATCCACTCGCGTTAATACCATTATGGTTATTTTAAAAGTGAGTGTGATTTTACTTTTTATTGTCGTGGGCGCGTTTTATGTGAAACCAGCTAATTGGCAACCGCTTATGCCTTTCGGTTTTAGCGGTGTACTAAACGGGGCTGCTTTAGTTTTCTTCGCGTACTTAGGTTTTGACGCCGTTTCAAGTGCAGCTGAAGAAGTTAAAAATCCAAAGCGAAATATGCCAATTGGAATTATCGGTTCACTTTTAATTTGTACAGCTTTATATATGCTCGTGTCGATTATTTTAACGGGAATGGTACCTTATACACAATTAAATGTCACAGATCCAGTGGCTTATGCGCTTCAAGTAATTAATCAAGACTGGGCGGCAGGAATTATTTCGCTCGGGGCCGTCGTAGGGATGATTACCGTTATTTTAGTCATGACTTACGGTGGAACGCGTTTAGTTTACGCTCTTGGGCGAGATGGGCTCTTACCAAAAGTGCTTGCAGAAGTAGATTCTAAACATAAAACGCCGGTTAAAAATACATGGATTTATGCAAGCATTGTCGCGGTTATAGCGGGTCTCGTTCCTCTTGGTAAACTGGCCGAACTCGTCAATATGGGAACACTCATTGCGTTTATGATGGTATCACTCGGCATTTTATTTTTACGAAGAAATAAAAATATCGCTGAAGGAAGTTTTAAAGCGCCATTTTATCCCGTCTTACCAATCGTTTCCTTTCTTATGTGTGGCTTTCTCATTACGCGCTTAGCATCCCTTACATGGATTGTTTGTGGTATTTGGTTTGTGATTGGTGTCATCATTTATTTCAGCTATGGGAAAAAACATAGTTCTTTAGAAAAGTAACGAACTTATAAAAAGTAAGTAAAATAATTCGCATTTGTCTTCTAAATATGCTGTAATAGAGTTAGCAAACAAAAAGGAGACGTGTGTGATGAGCGAGAATTTTAAATTAGGTGAAGTTGTTTTAAACGTCCAAGACTTAGCTAAAATGACCACTTTTTATTCTGATGTCATTGGCCTAGTTAAGCTAAATGAAACGGAGCGTTCTGCCGCTTTCGGGGCAAAAAAAGACGGAGAAGTATTACTTGTTTTAGAAGAACTGAAAAATGGGAAGACGCCTAGTTCCCCTAGAACAGGGCTCTTTCATATCGCTTTTTTATTACCAAGCAGGGAAGCACTTGGGGATATGCTTATTCATTTAGTGAAATCCAAATATCCGCTTGACGGAGCTGGGGATCATGCTTATAGTGAGGCGCTTTATCTTTCTGATCCTGAGGGGAATGGGATTGAGCTTTACCGCGACCGGCCGTTTGATGATTGGCGTGTTACGGAAGACGGCAAGTATCCTGCTGTGACTGAAGAGGTGGATATAGATGCGATTATTGATGCGGCTTCGAGGGCTCCGTTTCAAAAGATTCATCCGGAGACCAAAATGGGGCATATCCATTTGCAGGCGAGAGATATGGATAAAACAGAAGATTTTTATAGTGGTATCCTAGGTTTAAACGTACCAACTAAAATTCCGACAGCGCGCTTTTTTGCAGATGGCTCCTATCACCATCATATTGGGAGCAATAACTGGGCGGGGTCGTCTTTGTCTGAACGCTTACCAGAGGAAACCGGGCTAGCCTATTTTACGATTTTAACTTCTCATTTTTTGGAATGGAAAAGTGCGCTAAATGCGAAAGGGATTTTAATGGATGAGTCTTCATCAAGCCTAAAATTGAAAGACCCGAACGGCATTTTTATTGAGATAAGAGAAATTTCTTAAGCTTTGAGTTTACTCAAAGCTTTTTTTATAAAAGTCATCAAAAGACAAACTATTGAAAAATTGATAGAATAAAGGTAACATTTTTTGGAGAACGGGGGATTTGAAATGATTGAAGTCTTTGGCACAGATAAAAAACACGCGATGAAAAAACTTCAGGACGTGCAAGATGGCTGCTGGATAAAAATCACATCACCGACTCAGACGGAAATAGAAGACATAAGCAATCGTTTTCATATTCCTAAACATTATTTTCATGATGCGCTGGATGAGGAGGAACGTTCAAGAATTGAATTAAAACGAGGCGATACGGACAGGAGCCATTCACTGGTTATTGTGGATTGTCCATATGAAACAATCGATGAAATGGGTTATACAATGTATGAAACGATACCAATTGGGATAATACTTGTTGAAAAAGTGTTTATTACGATTTCACTTAGGGAAGTCCCTGTACTAACATCGATTATCCAGAAACCTTTAGATACTTACGATACGTCCCTTCATACGCGTTTTCTACTGCAAATTCTTTATGCGGTCTCCTACTTTTATTTAAATTATTTGAATAAACTCATCCGTTTAATGAATAAGTTAGAAGGGAAAATTAAGCAATCCATGAAAAATGAACAGCTTTACGCCTTTATGGCCATTCAAAAAAGTCTCGTTTTTTTCGCTACAGCCTTGCAATCCAACAAAGCTATTTTAGATAAAATGCAAGATGTTGAACATTTTATGCAAAATGAGGCGAACCACGATTTGCTAAGAGATGTTGTAATTGAAAATAAACAAGCGATTGCAATGACAGATACATATACTCAAATTATTAGTGGTATGTCAGATATTTTTTCATCGGTTATTTCCAATAATTTAAATATGGTGATGAAATTTCTAACATCCTTTACCATTATTTTATCGTTACCAACTATTGTGGGAAGCATTTACGGGATGAATGTGTCACTTCCATTTGCCCACGAGGCTCATGCGTTTTCAGGTATTATGATTTTTACGATTATCCTAACACTGATTGTTACCGTTATTTTTTGGCGAAAGAAATACTTTTAATTCGGCATAGGGAGGAAACAGAATGGAAAAACAAACTTATGAGAAACTAGCTTACTATACGATAAAAGAGAAAATTTTAACTGGTAAACTGCGAGTAGGGGAACGGATTACAGAAAGTATCATCGCGGAAGAGTTAAAGATTAGTCGCACACCAGTCCGCAAAGCTTTGGCTATTTTAGAAAAAGAGAATCTGATTGAAGTTCGTGCCAATCGCGGTGCTGTGGTGATTGAAAGTAGTATGTCGGTCAACCGGTTTGTGGAATTGCTTGAAATTGTCGAAACCCTAGTCAAACAGACGCTTGTTAAAATGGAAAATAAGCGAATTAAAATGGATATAGAAGAATTTGAACGAAAAATCAAGCAACTTAAAAAGCTCTATCAAGATGGCAGTGAAGAGTCTTTTATTATGGCGCTATTTGATTATTTATTTGAATTTATTCGTTTAATGGGAAATCATTATGCAAATCGTTTTATTCAATTAATTGAAAATGACTTTGATTTAAAAGCGCAAAAAGAAATTAAAATTATACCGTATCTTTTAGCAGAAAAAACGCTGCAATGTTTAGAACGATCTTTACAAAATATACGGGATTATAATTTTGCCGCAGCAAGAGAAGAAGTCGAACAAATTATGAATCAATATATTGTTCAAACATTTAGATAAAAAAGGGGGAGCGAAATGAAAAAAATAGTTGATATTTTTATTTTGGACTGGCGTCGACTATTTCAGGCACCGTTAGCCTTGCTTCTTGTAATCGCCTTAATCATTTTGCCTTCCTTATATGCCTGGTTTAACATCGAAGCGTTGTGGGATCCGTATTCAAACACCTCGGGTATTAAAGTTGCTGTTGCAATTGATGATAAGGGGGCAGAAGTTACTGTTCCCGGAGAAACAAAAAAAGTAAATGTTGGGCAAGAACTAAAAAAAACCTTGAAGAAAAATGATAAATTAGGCTGGACCTTTGTATCAAATGACGAAGCGCAAAAAGGAGTGAAAAGCGGCAAATACTATGCAGCGATTCACATCCCTGCTGACTTTTCAAAAGATATGGTATCCGTTGTAACGGGCGAAGACAAAAAACCGACTGTCGATTATTCGGTTAATGAAAAAATAAATGCGATTGCACCTAAAATGACGGATAGTGGGGCAACGACCATTGTGAATCAAATGAGTGAGGAATTCGTTGGTACAGTAAGTAAAGCTGTTCTAGCAGAATTTAATCAGGCAGGAATAGATATTGAGAACGAATTGCCAACGATTCGTAAGGTAAAAGCTAAAATTTTTGATGTCCAACAAGCCATGCCGGAAATTAAAAAAATGGGCGAAGAAGCTCAAAATATTGAGAAAAAGTTACCTAAAATAAAAGAAAAAGCCAATCAAGTGGTCGAACTTAATGGACGTGTTGGGGAGTTAAATGACGCGGCAGATGAAATCTTAAAAGTAGAGGCAGCCCTCCCTAAAGTAGATGAACTTTTCCAAGAAGTTGTGAAGCTGCAAGCCAAAATCCCAGAACTGCAAAAAGTGGCAAGCGGTGTTAAAGAAGTACAGGAAAATTTCAGCACTGTGAAGAAAACATTAAATGATGCCTCAAAAGAATCAGAGGCCGCACTGGGCATTATTAATACAAGTTTAGAGGCGTTACCGGAAGTCGCAAAAATCGTGAAAGACGGCTCTTCTTATGCCAAATCAGCCAGTCAGTTTGCGAATCAAATTGATGCCTCCTTTGATCAAGTAGCGCCAGCGATTAAAACGAATTTACAACTAGCAGAACAAGTTTCAGAGACGATTGTGGCGATTACAGAAGAACTAAAAAACGGGAACTTATCGCAAGAGGACGCGACAAAAGCTTTAGACAAAGTTGAAAAAGAACTTACAAACAGTAACAATATGCTAAAATCCCAAATTTCTCTACTAACAGAACTAAATAACACATTACCTAATCACCCCTTGTCACCCACGATTGATGGTTTAAAAACAGTCCAAGAAAGCGTGGAACAAGAACTAGCAACAGTTAACGCAATTCGTTCGGAGATAAATTCAGGGAAGATGCCATCTGATGAGCTGACTAACCGCTTGAATGCTCAAGCAAGACAAGTAAATAGTGAACTCAAACAAGTTTTAAATGCGTATGATAGTGCGATTGTTCCAAAAATAAAAAGCGGCCTAACTACTTTAAAAAGCGATTTAAATAAGAGCAGTGGCCTATTACAAAACGCTCAAAATAAACTGCCGGAAATTAAAACGGTGCTCCAAAATTCGCGTGAAACACTCGAGACGGGTCAAAGTTATTTACGCGCGTTTCAAGAACGTCTGCCTGAAATTGAAGCGATTTTAAATGATGCTAGTCAACTAATCGATATGAAGCTCAGACAAGTCATTCAAGGGATAAATACGGCGGTTCTTTTTTACCAAAACGATTATCCTGCTGTAAAAGAAAAGATTCATACCGCTTCTAATTTTATTCGCGAAGACTTGCCGGAGTTAGAAGCTGAAATCGCAAACGCGTCAACGCTTATACAAGAAAAAATGCCTGAATTTGAAAGAGCGGTTAAATTGGCCGCTAGCCTATCCCGTTCAGACTTACCTCAATTTGAAGCCGCAATTAATCAGGCCGCCGAAAAAATAACGGATTTTGATAAACAATATGACCTATCAGAAATCATTTCTTTTTTTAAAAAAATGATGCAGAAAAAGATAGCGAATTTATTCAAAATCCAATTGATTTGAAACAAACGTCTTATTATGCGATTCCAAATTACGGTTCTGCCTCTTCCCCGTTTTATACGGCACTTTGTTTATGGGTGGGCGCATTGCTACTCATTTCGTTGCTCAGGGTGGATGTGGAAGTTCCAGCGGGGATGTACTCCAATATACAACGCTATTTTGGCCGCTTACTAACATTTCTATCGATTGGTTTTTTCCAAGCGATAACGGTCTCACTTGGGAATATCTTTTTGCTCAAAGTAGCTATTAAGGAGCCGTTTCTTCATGTTGTCTTTAGTGTGTTTATAAGCGCGATGTTTCTGATTATTGTCTATACACTCGTTTCGCTATTTAATAATGTCGGCAAGGGGCTTGCGATTATTTTACTTGTTCTGCAAATTTCGGGCGCTGGAGGAAATTTCCCTATCCAAGTTTCTCCGCCGTTCTTCCAGGCCATTTATCCTTTCTTGCCGTTTACGTATGCGGTTAGCCTGCTCCGGGAAAGTGTTGGAGGAATTTATTATCCAACGATGATTCTAGATATTATTGTTCTGTCCGGTTTTGGCGTTCTGTTTATTCTTATTGGCACATTACTGAAAAAACCATTAGATAAAATTGTTCCGAAGTTAGCGGCAAAAGTGAAAAAAAGTAAACTTATCCACTAGTAGTTAAAAAGACCTATTTTTTTGTGTACAAACAACACGTTTTAAAAGAACAAAAATATTTAACATGAAATTTGAGAAGAGAATAGGGAACAAAATGGCTTTATGAAGCTAATTCACATACTCTATTTTAGAAATAATCCACACTTTGAGTTTTTCTGTTTACTATTTGTCGTATTTCGATAGAATAGGGAAGATGATGCATTCAAAAAAACGAGCTTTGTTTCATCGAGGGCATATGATATAATATGAGAAAGTTCATCGGTTGAAGGAGCGTTAGAATTTTGAAAAGTAAACGAGAATACAAAACCCTCGACAAAGTTGTTTATTACAGTGTCATTGAGAAAATTAAGAATGGTGAATTAAAACCAGACGAACATCTTACAGAAGAACGACTTTCAAAAGAGCTAGGTGTAAGCCGTTCACCAATTCGTAAAGCCATCACTGCTTTAGTTGCAGAAGGTGTTTTAGATTACCGGACATATAGCGGGGTTGTTGTAAAGGATTCTTTAGTTGATTCCACACGTTACGTGCAACTTCTTGAAGTTATTGAACTGTTTGTGAAAGCAACTTTCGATAAAATTGAACAATCAGAAGAAGAAATGGATATCGAAGAACTTGAAAAATGTGTACAATCAATGGATAGAGCTTCTTATCTTCGTGACCTAGATGAATACACTTTTAATGAGCATCAATTTTTCTTACGTTTAATTAATTATTCTGGTAACCCTTATTTTAAAGATATGGCGAAAAAAGTATTTTTTAACATCAAGTATTTTTCAGCAGATGGCATCACGAATCATAATGAAGAAATGCGCGAGCGCAATATCAAGCAATTTGGTGTTATTATTTCTTATCTGAATAAAAAAGATTATGAAAATGCCTTTTCAGAAATCAAAAAATTATTTTTAAGTTATAGTACACATGCTTTTCGTTAAAAATTTAGAATGAACTTCAAAAAAACGCACTTTTCAATATTGAAAAGTGCGTTTTTCTTTGAGCTACATGTCGTCTATTTTAAAGGTTCAACCTTCTTTTCATATAAAGCATAGCCGTCTTTACTAAAAAGAAAGGTAAAGCTTTGACTATAGAGGCGATTTAATGCCACGTTTGTTGCTAATGTATCTAAACGTAAATAAGAGACACCGTTTAGTGCGGCTTGCTTTTCAGCGAATTGCAGCATTTTATTTGCGAGTTCCATTCCTTTATACGTTCGGCTTATCATTAGGCGATGCACATAGTAGGCGGTTTCTGTCGCCTTTTCGCCCCATAAATTGTCATCCCATGAGCTAGGTGTTTTTCTCACAATCATTGTACCTGCTGTCTCTTTCCCTTGGGTTAAAATAAAAACTTCATTTTGGTGAATGCGTTCCCCAATTTGATGGACATCGGTACCCTCCAAAATATCATTCCACTGGGTTGAACCCGCGTTTTTTAGCCAGGTTGCAGTTTTTTGCATGAGTTGATCAATTTGTTCGCGGTTTTCTGCTGTGGCTTGATGTATTTCAAAAGTAAGATTATTTTTTGTAAATTTATCTAGGGTCATTAGGTTTTTCTTCCTCCAATTTATCAGGACCAAATTCATCTGGATGTGATGGGGCATCAAAATCATTGGTTGTATAATCTGTTTCTGTAAACACTTCTTCCTCAAGCGTTGTTGTATCTCCGAAAAGTTCATCATGGAAAACGGCAAATGTTGTTGCCATGTAAGGGAATAAATAAATCGAAATTGCGACCATAACTAATAGGCCTAGGAAAAATAGGACAATCGCACCCATCGAGATACCAAATCCTAGGGCATTAACCACAGATCCATTACCATTCATATAATTATAATCACCTGTTAAAACACCAATTGAAAAGATAACAGCAGAGGCAATCAAGATGGCGATGGGAATTAAATACCAGAGTAAGAAAGTTAAAGATAAACCAAATAGTTTGCCTTTATATCCGTTCATCATATGTCTACTTTCTGTAATCGCATCTAAAGCAGAAATACTCGGATTGTCTCTTAAAATAAAGAAGGTTTGAGAGTAAGAGTAGCCTTTAATAATTCCAGGAACGATAAATAATAACGACCATAAAAATGTAAAAAGACTAACGAGTAAAAAGGCTAAAAAAGTGCGTCCAAAATCTTTAAAGGCACTGAACATATATGAAACATCTGGTTCATCCTGTCTACTAATCGCAAGAAAGAACCATACTACCCCAATCGAAATGGGTCCAGTTATAAGCATACCTAAAATCCATCCAATAACAGGAATCCAGCCTAAAAGAGAAGAGACAGCAGAGGAAATAATCACACTAAGCAAATATACCCCAATCGATATCCCCCAATGACCTTGCAACGTACTTTTAGCTGTACGACGAATTTCCGCATTCGTTAACATAATAATCTCTCCTTTTATTAAAAAATTTGCGTATTTATGTATTAAAAATAGCATATTCTGTGCTGTAGTTACAGTAAAAGGGTAGAGAAATTAAATTTCTTCTAAATTATCAAAAAAATAGGATTGTTTTCATTAATTTGGGGAAAAGAAAGATTAAGCTTTAATTTATAGTGGAGGTGTTGTTTTTGAAAGAGTCGGAACGAAGAGAATTAGAAGACCGTTTAATTGAACTTAGACAAGAATATCAAAATCAAGTGGCTGATTCACGTGATTTTGAAGACCCGCAGTTGCAAAACGGTCCAATGAATGCAGCAGAAGTTCGTCTAAGTGGTCTTAGACATGAAATTAAAAAAATTGAAAAGCACTTAAAAAAAAGATGCGATTGAATAGAGGAGTAAAGACGCCCATATGATAAACTTCCGGGCGTTTTTGCTTAAAAATTGAGGTGAAGCTAGTTGAAACCTATTTTTGTAATTGGTGATGTACATGGTGAAATTGGTTTGCTTGAAAAAATTCTTGAAGACTGGGATAGAGAAAGAGAACGACTTTTATTTGTAGGTGATTTAATTGATCGTGGTGAAAATCCTGGAGCAGTGCTTCGGCTTGTGAAAGAGTTATCTCTGGAAGAGGAGGTCATTGTTTTAACCGGAAACCATGAAAAAATGCTTTTAGACTGGTTAGCCGCCCCGTCAGAAAAAATGGCATATTATATCAGTCAAGGAGGTATGGAAACCATCCAATCCCTTCTCCCTGAAAATATTGAAGAAAAAGTAACACCTGAGGAGCTCGCTAAACGTGTGATGGAAGAATCAGCCGACCTTATTACGTTCATCGAAAACCTCCCTTTATTTTATGAGGAAAAGCAGTACGTTTTTGTTCATGCTGGTGTAGATTTAACTATATCGGACTGGAAAAAAACGGAGGAGAAACAATTCTACTGGATACGCGAACCATTTTTATTCGGTGAAAATCATACAGGTAAAGTCTTTATTTTTGGGCATACACCCGTTCAAAATTTACATAGTGATGGATCAAGTAATATCTGGATATCCCCTGACCAAACAAGGTTAGATATTGACGGGGGCGCAGTATATGGCGGGAGTTTAAACGCCATTGTCGTAGAAGAACATGCAGTAACGAAACTATTTCGTGTTGATAAATGAGTCTTTTGCAGTAAAATAAAGTGCATCCTTTGTTGGATAGTGATTTTAATAGGGTTTTGTTACAATAAGCACATGTTAAAATTAAAGGATGTGTCAGTATGCGGAAAGCAACCATTATTAGCTTGCTTGCCGTGTTTTTAATTAGCGTAGTCTCGGTTTTTATCGTTTTCTACGTCAAAACACAACAAGAAGAAGCGAAAGCGAGAGAAACTATTATACCAACCGTCTATGTCCATGGATATAAAGGAACTGCAAATTCATTTGGACATTTATTAAACCGTGTTGGAAGTAATTCAGGTACGAAAGATATTGCCATGCAAATTATGGTTAAAACAAATGGTAAGCTAAAAGTAAATGGAGATTTAGATAGCACGAAACAAAATGGTGACTCGGCTATTCAAATTATCTTTCAAGATAACCGTGCAAGCCTCGCCAGACAAACGATGTGGCTCCAAAATGCCATGCGTTACATTCGCGAGGAGGAACATATTAAAACAGTCAATTTAGTCGGCCACTCCATGGGAGGTCTAGCGATTTTAAATTATTTAGAAGATACGCCAGTTGATGCCGCTTATCCTGTGCCACAAAAATTTGTCGCCATCGCGACCCCTTTTAATGGGATAAATAAAGCGGATTATTTTAAACTACAAAAAGATCCAGCGGCGCATGATTTAAAAACAGGCTCCGATGCACTAAAAAATCTCGTGAAAAATAAACAAAAAATCCCTAAAAATATTCAAATGCTAGCTATCGCCGGAGATAGAAATCATTCTGGTTCTGATGGACTTGTTGATGTGGATAGTGTTTTTTATGCAAAAAACTTTTTCCCAAAAACAAATTACCAGGAGCGATTAATTTCCGGAAAAGATATTACGCACAGTGGATTACATGAAAATTTTGAGGTAGATGCTTTACTTAGCCAGTTTCTTTGGAATTTACCAGATGGACTAAAAGGCGAAAACAATGCAAATTTAAAAACTGTTCCTAATATGGAAAAATAAAAATGCTTAAGCCACACAGGCTTAAGCATTTTTATTTTAATAGTAAGGAGCCATAAACAGATAAACGAGAACACCTGTTAAGCTGACATAAAGCCAAATTGGCATGGTCCAGCGTACAATTTTCTTATGTTTAGTAACTTGATTCGTCCAACCCCAAACGAGCGCGAAAAGCGCAAGTGGTACAACAACAGCAGCAAGAAAACTATGTGTGATTAAGATGAAGAAATAAAGCGGGCGAACAAAACCAGTCCCGCCAAACGTAGTTGTTTCAGCTGATAGAAAATGAAACGTTAGGTATGATACAAGGAAAAATAATGTTGACGTAAACGCTGCTAAAATAAAGCCACGGTGCATTTTAATATTTTTTTTCACAATAATCGCCCAAAGTGCTATCACTAGAAAAACAAAGGTAAAACTATTAAAAATGGCGTTCATTCTAGGGAAAATCGTTAAGTCAAAATGAACGGCTCCCTGATAGCCAATAGGTGAGAAGAAAAGTAATAAAATAATAATGACGGCTACGGCTGAGAAAATCATAATCGGCCAAAAATAATTTTTATCTGTTGACGGTGTCGATAGTTTTTCTTTGTTTTGCTCCATATTTAAATAAATCCCCCTTAAAATCAGTTCAAATCCATTATACATGATTTAAACCAAATAAAAAATCAAATGGATATGAATAAGCATTCCACTTGATTTTTTTATCAGAAACTTAACGTTTTTCAGCGTGATTATAGGCCCCGTGCCAAACCGGACCAATGAACTGGTTTAACGCAAATCCATTTTGAATAGCCGCTGTTACAAAATCTTTTGCCTTTTTGACCGCATCAGGAACAGATAAGCCTTTTGCAAGTCCAGCCGTAATTGCCGCTGCAAATGTACAACCGGCTCCGTGGTTATAATTAGTATTTACTTTTTCCACTTCATAAATTGTAAAGTCATGACCGTCGTACATTAAATCAATCGCTTTGTCACTTTCTAGCGCTTTACCGCCCTTAATGACCACGTATTTAACACCTAAATCGTGAATTTTTTTAGCCGCTTCCTTCATGTCTTCAACTGTTTTTAACTTGCCAAGACCTGATAGCTGGCCAGCTTCAAATAAATTTGGTGTAGTAACAGTCGCAACAGGTAGAAGCAAATCACGTATTGCCTCAGCATTTTCCGGCTGAATAAGCTCGTCCTCACCCTTACAAACCATCACCGGATCAATCACAATATTGGTTAAAGCGTGTTTATCGATAGCTTCGCGAGTCGCTTTAATAATATCTACCGAGCCTAGCATCCCCGTCTTCATTGCGTCCACTTTTCCACCAGATAAAATGGTTTTTAATTGTTCCCGAACAAGTTTAGCATCGATTGGCGTTACACCATGCGACCAGTTATTATCTGGGTCCATTGTCACAATCGTTGTTAGTGCCGAAAAACCAAACGTACCATACTCTTCAAAGGTTTTTAAATCAGCTTGTATACCAGCACCACCACTAGAATCAGATCCTGCAACGGTTAATGTTTTTTTGATTGTCATGTTTATTCCCCCAAATTAATTATTTGTTTCAAGCATTTTATAAATTGCTTCAGCAACGCCGTGTTCGTCATTTGTCGTTGTTTGATATTTCGCGCGTTTTTTTACCTCAGGCTCCGCATTCCCCATCGCAACACTATAACCGGCCATTTTAATCATTGAAAGATCATTCATATTATCGCCAATTGCAAAGGTCTCCTCAAGTGACACACCAAGATGCTCCACATAATACTGCAGAGAAATCCCTTTTTGCGCCGAACGATTCGTAATTTCAATATTATCAGAAAAAGAAGAGGTAATCGCAAGTTCATTAGACACACTAAGTTCTTTTTTTGCTCGTTTTAAAATTTCAGGATCTGGTGAAAATGAAATGAATTTCAAGATTTCCATCTCCTCATTTTCAAAAATGCGATTAGCATCTGTAATTTCGTGTATGTCTTTCGCTTCAAAGCGTTCTTCAATTTGTTCGATAATATTGTCGACAGGCTTTTCAGGATGCATTTTACGATACATATCAATGAGGAATTCTTTGCCTTGTTTTTTATTGGTTGAAATCGGGCCAATATCCGTAAATAATTCCGTATACATGCCTAAATCAGAAAGAATTTGAAATGTTTTTTTCGCAATATCTTTATCAATAACATGCTTAAGTAAAATTTTGCCGTGCTCATCACGAACTTCTGCACCATTCATGCAAATGGCTGGTGCATATAAATTGGCTTTGTGAATCAGCCCCATTGCGTCATCATACATTCGACCAGTACATAAAACAAAATGAATCCCTTTTGATCTTGCGTATTCAATCGCTTTTACGTTCTCCGAAGCAACACGTATGTCAGAATTTAAGAGTGTACCATCCATATCAGAAGCAATAACTTTAATCATAAATAATAATCCTCCTAGTGTTTTCCCTCCCTAATAGAATAGCACTTTTTCAGGAAAAAAGCAGTTGTATTGTTTAAAAAAGCGCCACATTTTGCGTCCCATGTAAAAGTTAGCTATAATAAAGCATGAAGTATAGTGGAAAGAGGTGCTAGAATTTGAAAAAAGAAGTGGAAAAAATGCTTGCAGGCGAATTATACGATCCATCTGACCATGAACTTGCACATGGACGCGCACGCGCACGTAAATTAATTCGCGAAATTAACGATACAATGGACGCAGCGGCGCGAACAGAATTATTAAAACGACTATTCGGAGGAACAGGAGAAAAAGTGTTTTTAGAGCCAACTCTCCGTGTTGACTACGGGTCAAATATTTATCTTGGCGAAAATTTCTTTGCTAATTTCGATTGCGTCATGCTCGATGTATGTGAAATTCATATTGGTGATAACTGCATGTTTGCGCCTGGAGTGCATATCTATACAGCCACGCATCCTCTTGAACCAACTGAACGAAATAGCGGGCTCGAATTAGGGAAGCCTGTTAAAATTGGAGACAACGCCTGGATTGGCGGTCGGGCCGTTATTAACCCTGGCGTTACACTCGGCGATAATGTTGTCGTCGCATCAGGCGCTGTTGTTACCAAAAGTTTTGGTGATAATGTGGTAATCGGCGGGAATCCCGCACGTATTATTAAAGAAGTAAAAGGAGTTTAGATTAGTGAAAGTTTCAGACCAAGCTTTATTTCAAAAAATGGAAGATGAGTTAAAGCAAGCGAAACAAGGCGGTGCCGAACAAAAAGCGCATCTCCATGCCTTGAAAATCCTTACAGAACTTGCTCTTTCTGAAACAAAAACGGATGTTGTGATCCAAAATGATGCGGCGCAAATTGTCAGTGAGCGTCAGAAAACGGTTCCTCCGGCTTTAAACCAAGGGAAAAAACTCGATATGTCAGACGATGCGAATGGTGATTCGCTGTTTGATTTTTAGAAGGGGGGAGTTAGGATTGAAAAAAGGACTCATAATAGGTGGCATTTTTGCTATGCTTGCGGTTGCTATTGGCGCATTTGGAGCGCATGCTTTAAAGGATATTTTAGGTAGCTATCGCACTACGTATGAAACGGGCGTACAATATCAAATGTTCCACGCTGTCGCGATTTTAGTTTGCGCCCTAGCCTACGAAAAATTAAACAGCCGTCTTGTCGGTGCTGCTATCATCCTATTTTCTGCAGGCATCATTTTATTTTCCGGCAGTTTGTACATACTGAGCATAACCAAAATCACCGTTTTAGGTGCCGTAACACCAATTGGCGGTGTATGTTTTATTGCGGCTTGGATTTGTTTCATCATCGCCGCAGCCAAATCGCGTCCGACTTTCCGTTCATTTTAAAAAGGAAAACGACATTTTATTTCAAAAAAAAGTCGTTCGTCATAAAATTTTAATATAAAAAAATCAAAAAAAGAGGATTAGTTCTATTTGGACGGGGTATTTAACTGTCATAAGCAACGATAACTTATTTACTTTTTCTCCCTTTTTAGTAGTAAGTTATCCTTTCTTACCTTAAACTCCCTTTTTGTGGCGCTAGTTGGCTTATACGAGTCTATAGCGTTCTTTTTTTTGTTTAAGGCAATTTGTTGTATTTTTTATTTTTCTTGTATAATCGCATGTGTAAATAAGACAGAATATGCAAGTTTTTGGGTGCCTAATTCATTTTTTATCCACAGACATTGAGCCGTTTCTATGACATACTGAATATAGTGCTTTGGCGCTAGAAAACTAGTAACCAGTTTTCATTAAATCTCTTTTGCCAGCTCTTTTTGAGCTGGCTTTTTGATGTGTTAGGGATAAAATGAGCAATAAAAAAGGTATTTTGAGAGAAAAATTCAAAAAATAGCTACAGGTTTTTAATTGAAAAAGTGATATGATTTATTTTGTGGTTGATGTATAGCATCACACAGCTTTGTTCCAAATATCTTTTCTTTCTAAAAAACCAGGTGTCGACAAAATTACTTTTGAAGTTTTAGAGCGTGTGGAAGTAAAACCTGAGATGGCACGTGCGGACATTGAAGAAGAATGTGATGTGCTTTTTGAGATTTGGGAAGAAAAACTTGAGTCTAAAAAAATAACTAAAATAATAGATGGCAGACAAAGTAATAAAATTCTTTGTCTACCGTCTATTTTTGTTTTACTGGATGTATCAAAAAGGAGTGTCATCCAAATATCAACAACAAGTGTAAGGAAAATTGGCTGCCATTATGGATGAACTTATACCTAGTGATTATTTAATGAAAAAGTAAATGGAGTTATAGGTTCCGAGTCTATTTATCCATTTGCACAACATAGCCTATTTGCACCCCAAAAGTTAGACTAAAAAGCCAACTTTTGGGGCTAAATATATAAAGAATTTCAGGTTCTTTTCCTAATTAGAACTTTAAGACTTCTACTACTTATTCGTATTGCTTCAAGGTTCCCACTAATATTTGAAAGTTAAGAATACAATCAACGAGAACGGAAGCTATAGTGTTGGCAATTATGAGAGTAATGAGTAGTGAAATCTCCTCAGGTGAAATTTCGTCTAGGGTAGGCTGTGATATGCTATTTTAAGAGGTTTCTATAGCAAATATCTTTTCAGTTAGTATTCTTTCTCATTTGCTCTAATTTATCCTTAGTTTCTTCGCTGGCCATAAATGTCATAATTTGGTAGTTTGCTAACTCAGGTGAACTTAAAATAATTTGGTCAAAGCATACTTCTCCGATTAGTGGATGCTGCCATTTTTTATTACTATTTTCTAATATTCTTACATCATTTCGAGCCCATTCTGTTCTAAAAAAAGCACTCTCTTTTTTTAAATAATCAATGTTGTCCAAGAAATCAGGGTCTTGGGGTGATTTCAAAAAATCAGCTCTATAGCGAGCAATCATAATTTTTGCTCGCATTTCCCATTCATCAATCAAAACCATCATATGGTCACTTAACAAGAAATGATTCAGCAAATTGGGTTGCTTGATATTTAATTTTTCAAAAGATGAAAAATTAAATATCAGTGCTGCTGATTCATTCCAATCGATAAAATTCCATTGGTGATTAATAACATATACAGGATTAGGTTCTAAGGCAACAACCATAGCCCTCATTGCATCAGGGAACTTTTCTATGTGATCATGAGAAAATTGTTCAGAAGTTTGAGCCAAATTAAATAGGTATTGTTTTTCAGCTGTGTTTAGTAGCAACGCATTCGCAATACTTTCTAATACTTGAATAGATGGGTGGGCTACTTTCCCCTGTTCAATTGACGTATACCAAGAAACTCCTATATTAGCAATTTCAGCAACCTCCTCACGACGAAGTCCAGCTGTCCGGCGACGCTTTGTTCGTGTTAGCCCAACCATTTCGGGTTGAACCCTTTTTCGAGCAGACATCAAGAATGCACCAATACTTTTCTCATCCATCTTTCTCTCCTTCCTTATCCTGCTATTTAGCACCCTATGATAACAAGAGTCAGGATAACCATCATTTTTTTTACTATAATAGTAACATAATCAAATTATAATTCTAAAGGAGAAAATATTATGAAAGTTTTTTTAACGGGTGCTACCGGAAAAGTTGGAAGTCGTTTTGCAACTTACTTGCTAAATCAAGGGATAGAAGTTCGTGCTTTGATACGGGACTTAGACCGAGGCAAAAGCTTACAAGAACAAGGAGCTGAGCTTGTTTTAGGTGATTTGTCTGATAAAGAAAAGCTAGTGGCTGCAATTTCTGGAACAGATGTGGTGGTCCATTTGGCAGCTCAATTTCGTGGTGTAACAGAGGAGGTGGCATGGAAATCGAATGTTGTTGGCACACAATGTTTAGCTGAAGCTACTTTGAAAGCAGGGATAAAACGCTTCGTTTTTAGTAGTACTAGTCTTATATACATGGACGTTCCTCGCCTAGCTCCGTGTGTTGAAACAGATGCTCTTAATCCAAAAGCTTTGTATCCTAAGACAAAAAAGGTCGCAGAAGATACCCTTATTCAATTAAAAGAAGTAAAAGGGTTAGATGTAAGAATTTTACTGTTTTGCTTTTGTCTACGGAGATGGCGATGAACATCTAGCCGAGTTTATGCCTATTATGCGCACCTGGAATCCAGAGCAAAAAATGTCAATGATTCATCATGCAGATATTTGTCAAGCGCTTTATCTGGCAAGTATAACTGAAAATGTTTCAACTGGGATATATAACGTTTCAGATTGTTTTCCGTCATCGGTCCGTGAACTATTAAATATAGTGGGCGTATCATCTGCATTCAGTAAAAACTCTCCTGAAATCAATCCTTTTGGAATGATTTTATCAACTAATGCTATTGAAAATGAATTAGGCTTTGAAGCTCAATATCCTTCCTTTAAGGTTGCTAACATAAAAAAGGCATTATAGAAAGAGAGCCTAACTAAAAGTATGGCAAATTGTAATACTTTTTTTGCTTTTCATATAGTATATGTTTATCTATTTCCATGTTGAGCAAAAAAGGCGTTAGGTTTCGTAATAGAAACTTAACGCCTTTTTTATTTACTGGGATTTATGTCCCAACCGCGTTTTTTTAACGGATACCTTTACTTGTTAAAAACCATGCAATTTGATTGGTGTTCACAAAATAAGTTAAGTCATACTTGGTTAATTCGATACATTTAAGTTCAAAAAGTGCCTTTAGTTCCTCATTTGTTAAATCTTGGATGGGAATACCATTGATTTTAGCGTCATCATCGAGGCGAATAGATTCGCCACTTGCCGTATAAATTTCAATATACAAAGTTTACATCTCCTCATAATTTTCTTTAAAAACACCTAATTTGTTTAAAGAAACGATGGATTCTTGTGTAAAAATAGGAAGTGCGCTGATTTGATCCATTTCTGAGGTGAAAACAAATTTGGCGATTAGGGAAACTAATTTTTGAAATTCTACTGTCATTGTCTCATTTTGTTGGCGCAAATAGAAGTTTTCTTTCTCAAGTTCTTGGGTTTTATTTTGTAGCCTTTGATATTTCCGGTCGAGTTCATCTTTTTGAATAGTTAAACTTGATAAGGAGTAAATACTTTTAAGCAAGTTATAGACGCTACTATAATCGCCATCACGCTCACTTAAAAGTTGGACATTACTTTTCATGCCGGAAAGTAAATCAATTAAATTTTTTTCTGCGTTTTTATCAAAATTCTTTTTTCCTTTTAAAGTTGCGTCAGAGGGGATGCCTGTGACCACTTGTCCAAAAATATTTCTTTTTTCTTTTGTTGCATTTTTTTCAGATTTCCGTTTGCGGCCTGGTTTATTCTTAGGAATGTCTTCAAAGGAGATAATGTTTTTTTTGAGCTTATAATAGGTATTTTGAAGCTGACTAGGTGTTTTTGGGAAAATATTTAAATCATTTAAACTAAGCATTTCAGAGATATCCATAACTTTCATGCCACATGAAGCTGCTAATTGATAACACTTGTTTAATAATGTGAGTTCAATTTTGAGCCAACTAAGATTAGAATGCATATATTTTTCAATTCCACCACGATTTTCAACTTCCTGGTAAAAGTTTTTTATCATTTGAAAAACATCTTGTGCATCCGTTTCGCTTATGCCAGCTTTTAGAGCTACTTTTTTAATTTCTTTATTGGGGTTTGTAGTGGGTATTTTCAACCTGTTTTTTTATTTCTGTAAGCAATTTTCCTATTTCTGTACTAGGCATAGAATCACATACCTCTCGATATTATTGTTAACGATAATTCTGTTAAATTCATAATAACAGCAAAGGAATAAAGTGTAAAGCGCCTTTAAGTGGGTTTAAAAGCATCTGAAATTACGAATTGTTTTTTGTGAAATAAAAAAATAAATATATAAAAAGAAAGTATTAATAGTATTTTATTCATTGTATAATCAGCGTTTTTCATTTTTTGTTTTAAAATTTTTTTTAAAAAAAAACGTGAACTTTTGCGATAGATAGGAGTTCATTATCTTAATTATAAATATTACAAATTATTGACAATTTTTATAAAAACTCATCATTTTAATAGCGGTTAGAAAAGAACTCGCTTTATAAGCTCCTTAAAAATTAAAAAAATGAAACGTAGTGCTAAAAGAAATGTGAGATTGGTCTATTATTGGTTGACGTGTATAGTAGGGAGTGCGGTAAACTAGATGGTGAGGAGATGATTAAATGAATATAAAAAAGGTGAGCGAAATCACGGGTGTTTCGGCGGATACGATACGATATTATGAGCGTATTGGTTTAATTGCACCTGTGCGGCGAAATCAAAATGGAGTGCGGGAATTTGACGAGGAGGACATTCGCTGGATTACCTTTAGTCGTCAGATGAGAAATGCTGGTCTTTCAATTGAATCATTGGTAGAGTATTTATCGTTATTTCGGCAAGGTGATGAGACGGTTGACGCAAGAATAGCTTTAATCCGTACACAAAAAGAGGAATTAGAGGCGAAGGCAGCAGAACTTTCTGAGGCGATTCATCGTTTGCAGTTTAAGCTTGATAATTACGGGCATGTACAGCAGGCGGAGAGCAGATTACGAGATTTTGATGTAAACAGGGTTTAGGCTCTGTTTTTTTTGCATAAAAAGCTTGACTTGGAGTTCACTTCAAGCTTTATTCTTAAAATGTAAGTGAAATTTAATTTTGGGGTGAAGAGTCAATGAATATTTCAGAAGTAAGTCGAGAAAAAGATATTTCAGCCGATACCATTCGTTATTATGAACGAATTGGTCTTATTCCTCCAGTTAAACGAACAAGCGGAGGGATTCGTGATTTTGATGAAGAAGATATGCGGTGGATTGATTTCGCAAAGTGCATGCGCGGTGCTGGTTTATCCATCGAGAGTTTGATTGAGTATATTAAACTGTACGGCGAAGGCGAACATACTAATTTAGCTAGAAAAAACCTTCTAATGGAAGAAAGTGAGAAATTAGAAGCTAAAATGAATGAACTTAGCGCAGCACACACGCGCTTAAAAATGAAAATTGAACATTACGATGAATTACTGAAGTAAAAGGGAGGCATTAAAATGGAATATGTGAAATTTGGAAATACTGGGATGGACGTATCTAAAATTTGTTTAGGGACCATGGGGTTTGGCGATGCGGACAAATGGATTCACAAATGGGTGCTAGATGAGGCGAAAAGCCGTGACGTCATAAAAAAAGCGCTCGATTTAGGAATTAACTTTTTTGACACAGCCAATATTTACTCTTATGGGGAAAGCGAAAAAATTGTTGGGCGTGCACTAAAAGATTTTTCAAACCGCGATGATATTGTACTTGCGACAAAAGTGCACCAAACAATGCGAGAAGGTCGTCCAAATAGTGGTGGACTTTCCCGAAAAGAAATTTTAGCAGAAATTGACCATAGTTTAAAACGGCTTGAAACCGATTATGTCGATGTATATATTATTCACAGGTTTGATCAGTTTACACCGATTGAAGAAACAATGGGAGCATTGCATGATGTCGTGAAGTCTGGCAAAGCCCGTTATATCGGCGCAAGTGCGATGTACGCTTGGCAATTTCAAAAAGCGCAGCGTGTGGCAGAACAAAATGGCTTCACTAAATTTGTTTCCATGCAAAATCATTACAATTTAATTTACCGAGAAGAGGAACGGGAAATGATCCCATTTTGTAAAGACGAAAAAATCGCCTTAACCCCTTACAGTCCGCTCGCATCTGGCCGACTAACGCGTGATATTTCTGAAACAACTGCGCGTTCCAAAACGGATACCATTCAAAGCTCGAAATATGATGGCATGATAGAATCCGATAAAGCGGTCATTGAACGAGTAGCTAATCTCGCGAATGAATATGCAGTTACACGCGATCAACTAGCGCTTGCTTGGCTACTAAACAAACCTGAAATTACAGCTCCTATTATAGGGGCGCAAAAAATTACGCATTTAGAAAGAGCAGTTTCTGCGCTTGATTTGCAACTTACAAATGGCGACATGAGCTTCTTAGAGGAACTATACCTACCTCATCCCGTTGTTGGAGCACTGTCTAATCAGCAATAATTTTAAAAAACTACCTTCTAGGTAGTTTCAGACTGCTGACAAACGGCAATCTTCGTCGTTAGTGCCTCCGTTCCGGTGCTCACGTACTCGAGTACGCTCCGCTCCGGTACTCGGCCCTGCTAGAATCTCACCATTTATCAGCAGTCCGATTTTGGCGTGCGTCGTTTTGTTTTGCGTAAACTTTGCGTTTTTCTACAAGCCGAAACTACCTTCTGGGTAGTTTTTTTATTTAGATACTTGACAGTTAGAAATCTAACTATTATAATCACTATGTTAATTAGAATTCTAACTAAACGAAAATGAGGTTATGTTTATGGAAAAAGATGTGTACACACCATTATCTAATTTAGTTCGAGAAATTACTATTCGAACCAAGCAACAAGCTGACGAGCGACTTGCTGAACTTGGCTTAAATGCCGCCCAAGGTCGTATGATAGGTTATATTTATGGGCATCAAGAGGAAGGCGTTATTCAAAAAGATTTGGCAGAGGTTTTTCAGCGGCGCGGTGCGAGTATCTCTAGTATGCTCCGGGGTCTAGAGGAAAAAGGTTATATTGAACGCGTTAGGCCGGCTGGAAATGAACGTCAAAAAAATCTTTTTGTCCTTGAAAAAGGCGTTCGCCTTATTGATGAATTTAATGCCAATTTTTTAGCTGTTGAGGAAAGCTTAAAAGCAGGACTCACACCTCAAGAAGTCGAGACATTAATTGCTCTTTTAACCAAAGTACGCAACCATTTACTTTAATTTGAAAGAAGTGTTTGTGTTGAAAAAATTATCAGATCAATATTATTTAGAAGAAGCGCCGATTAGAAAAATGATGATGCACTTGTCGATTCCGATGATGATTGGAATGTCTGTTGGAACGATTTATAACGTGATTAATGCGTATTTTATCGGGATGCTTCACAATACGCATATGATGTCAGCCATTACGTTAGGACTACCGATTTTTACAGTCCTTATGGCGCTAGGCAATGTGTTTGGTGTTGGTGGTGGGACCTTTATTACGCGTCTTATTAGCCAAAATGAAACGGAACGCGCTAAAAAAATTGCGGGCTACACGTTTTATGGCAGTTTGATTTCGGGGATTTTATTTGCGATTCTCGCCTTCTTTATCGTTGACCCTGTTGTAAGTGGACTAGGCGCGGACCAGATGACCTACCTTTTTACCAAACAATATGTTCTTATGCTTTCATCTGCTGGATTCATGATTATTGTGAACTTTGCGCTTGAACAACTCGTTCGGGCACTGGGGGCTTCCAAAGAGTCGATGTATGGCATTTTTATCGCCACCGGGCTAAGCCTGATTCTTGACCCACTTCTTATTTTGGGATTCGGATGGCACGTGGCAGGGGCTGCGCTCGCAATGGCGCTTTCCAATTTAGGGTCAGCCGTTTACTACATCTATTTTTTGGAAAAAAGGAGTACGGCGCTGTCGGGTTTTATGAAGCATTTCTTCCTATCAGTTCGCGAACAATTGGAAATTTATAAAATTGGGATGGCGGAGTTATTCCAGTCTGCCTTTATGATTGTATCTACCTTACTTTTAAACCATTTTGCGATTTTTTACGGGGACGATGTTGTAGCTGGTTTCGGAATTGCCCTTCGTATCGTTCAAATACCAGAGTTTTTAACGATGGGTTTATTTTTAGGTTTGATTCCTATTTTTTTGCTTTTAACTACGGGAAACCGAATTTTAAACGGTTAAAAGAGGGAATTAAAGCAGCTAGCGGTTGGATTGCTGCCATTTCCATTTTGTTTGTTGGTATTGTTTATATTTTCCGAACACCAATTTTTGCGCTATTTACAGAAGACAAGGAATTATTAAGTGTTGGAACTCTCATTTTAGTGGCGATGCTAATTTCCGCTTTATTCAATGGTTTTGCAGGCTTATTTATGGGGATTTTCCAAGCAACTGGTCAAGGGATACCAACAACAATATTAGCTGTTTTACAAGGTGTGCTTTATATTCCGATTATTTTTATTTTGCATATGACATTTGGCTTGCAAGGTGTGATTTGGTCGATGACGGTAACGGAAATAATCACTTGCCTAGTTGGCGTTATTTTGTTCATTCCCTTCCTGTTTCGATTAAATAAAAAGTCAATAGCGGCTCATGAAGCTTAGGAATCATAGATTTCTAAGTTTTTTATTTTGAAAAATGGGTCATTCATATATAAATGGTATCTCTAGATGTTGTGGGGAGGCTATTTTGCTTTTTTAGGTTGTGTACAAATTTTATATAAAAGCTCTCTCTAATTTGAATAAAAGATAGTTCAGTATTGTAGTGTGATTCTATTTTAATATGAAGAAATAGCCCTTTTTCTTGTTTATTTTCCTCGATTTTAAGATAGTCATAAAATGTAACAAATTGTTCACAAATAAGAGGGGTTTTTAGATAAACCTTTTTTTATCGATATTTAAAAATCAAATGAAATGTTCTACAATAAGTTTTGGCTATTGAATGTTACAGTGTCTATCGGCTCAAAAAAGGAAATTCTAAATGAGTGTTGACTATCTAAGACATACCACTAGCACACAATGTATAAGAACGAAGAACTTTTTATACAGAAAAATCAATTATGTATTCACATGTCTAAGCTTAAAATAAAATGAGTTGACGACATGTATCATATAGAACTTCCTTAGGAAAGAGGTTCTAAAATCCAAAAAGGAAATCCTAATGAAATACACTAAAACTTAAAGGAGATTTTACTTTATGAACAAAAAATCAAAGTTAAAAAAGGTTACTATTGGTGCTGTTACAGCAACTGTTATCGCATCGACACTGGCTACAAGTATTCCGTTTAATGTGTTAACGGCAAAAGCATCAGAAACTACAGAAACATCTACAACAAAAACAAATCAATTAGGCGCGTTACAAGCAACTTCTGAGAACGTACTTAAAAATACCGAGTTTAATGGTTTTGATCAGTGGTATCTGACATTCCCTTACACATCTATTACACATGATGGTTGGTATTGTACACAAGTTTCAGGTGCGTATGTGAATTCGTCCGTTAAACCATTCGGTGATGGCCAACTTGGATTATGGGCTGTAACAGATGTAGGGAATAGAGGAGAGTTAAATCAAGATGTTAAAACTATTCCAGGCCATCGTTACCGCTTTACGGCTTCAGTAAGTAATGAAAGTAACGGTTTGTATGCGGTGTCCGCATCTAGTGGTTCACGTAAAGTATATGATTCAGGATGGAGAGCTGCACCAGCTAATGCTGAGGCGACGATTACTGCGGATTCCGAAAACACAACGATTACGTTAAGTGGTTTTGGTACAAAGCAAACAAGAGTAGGATATGTTATCTTTTCTAATGTAAAATTAGTAGATTTAGATGCTAATAATGTAGCAATTAATCCGCTAGATACTACAAGTACGGTCGCAAGTGGGAAAGCAAATCCACTAGCAACTGTTAACATTACTGTAAATGGCAATGTGATTGGAACAGGAAAAGCAGATAGTAATGGGAATTATAGCATCACCATTCCTAAACAAGGTAAAGGGACTGTCGTAGTTGCAACAGATCCTGGAACAGGAACATCCGCTTCTACAACCGTGACACAAGGCACGATTCGTCAAACAACAATTCGTGAGCTAACAACTACAAGTCAAACGGTAAGTGGAACCGCAGAACCATATGCAAGTATGTTAGTAAGAAATGGTGCTGGCACATTAATCGCTTCTGGACAAGCAGATGGAAATGGGGCTTATAGCTTCACGATTCCTGTCCAACGTTTTGATGATACGATTACAGCAACCGCTACAGTGGATAGCCAAACTTCTACTGCCAGCACTAAAGTAAAAGATGGTTCTACACCGAATAGACCGACTCTAAATCCTGTAAGTGATACGGATACAACGGTTACAGGTACAGGAGCACCAGGCAATACGATTCGCGTTACAATTGGTGGGAATACGTACACAGGACTAGTTGACCAAAACGGAAGCTACGCTGTTGTCATCCCCAAACAAAATGGTGGAACAAATATAGCAGTGGTGCAAGTGAATCCAAACAATCAGAATGTGAGCCCACAAGCGACTGTAACAGTGAGTGATATGACATTAGCTAAGCCTGTGATTTCCGCGATTGCAGCAGGGGATACCAAAGTGACTGTGACAGGTGTGCCAAATGCGCTCATTACCCTAATCACACCAGACGGCGAGGAAACAGCAAAAGCGGCTGATGCAACAGGAAAAGCAACCTTTAACGTATACTCAGCTCCGGCAGGAAGCACATACAGAGCGACGCAAAAAGGAGCGAACGGAAAAGCAAGTCCAGTTGCTACAGCTGTTGTAGCTGCTCCTGTTGTGACAACCGGAACGATTACAACCAAAGACTTCACACTTGGGAAAGATAGAAATATCGAAGGAACATATACAGGTGATGTGAAATCCTTCCGTATTACGATTGATGGAACGGTTTATACAGGCGGAACTATCAATGCTTCTGCCAAAACGTATGCTTTTTATGCGCTAGATAAGATTACAAAAACAGGTACTTTCAGGGTTGAAGGACTAGATGCAAGTGGGAAAGTCTTAGATACCAAAACAGGGACGATTGTATCAAATAATACACCTAACATTCCTGGAACAGGAACGGTTGTAGCTAATTCGTTTACGATTCACCAAGATATCAACGTGACTGGAACGGTAACAGGTGATGTGAAATCTCTTGGTTTACTCTATGATGGAACTGAATATCGTGGTGGAACCGTGAACAGTAACGGAACTTTCTCCTTCTATGCGTTAAATACAATTAAAGATAAAACAAAATCTGCGGTGATGTACGGGTATGATAAGAATGGGAATCGTATTGCGACTTCTGCGATTACGTTATTTGATGCCCAAGATCCTGGCTCGATTGGAACAGGAACTGTTTCTGCAAACAACTTTGTCCTTGGTGTAGACCGAAACATTACAGGGAGCTATACAGGTGATGTAAAATCGCTTGGCGCTACAATCAATGGCGTAGAATATCGTGGCGGAACATTGAATAAAGATGGTACTTTTAATTTCTATGCGGTGGATAAAATTAAAAATACCACGGATTCCGTTGTGGTGAATGGCTATGATAAAGAAGGCAATCGTATTGCGACTTCAGCGATTAGCGTGACCAATATAAATTCATCGGGTACGATTACACCGAATACGTACACAATTCCAACAGACAGAACATTAACAGCCACGTATACAGGCGATGTGAAATCTGTTAAAGTAACCATCAATGGTACTGATTATGTGGGTGGTACTGTGTCTGGCGGACAAGTAAGTTTTTATGTTGGGGATAAAATTAAATCCGCAAGCGACATCGTGAAAATTACAGCGTATGATATGTCTGGCCAAATGTTAGATCAAAAACCGGTGGCAATTGCAAGTGCATCTGCAACAACAAAAGGAACTGTAACACCTAACCGTTTTACAGCTGGCCGAGATACGACCTTAACAGGTACGTATACCGATGATGTGAAGGCTGTAAAAGTATCGATTAATGGTACGATTTACTCAGGCGGTACGGTAGCAGGTGGTACGATTAGCTTCTATATTGGCAACAAAATTACGTCTTCTAGCGATGATGTGAAATTGTATGGATATGATGCTTTTGGAAAACAACTTGATGTGAAATCTGTGGATATTGCAAATGTTAGTGGTGATATCCAACCAGATGTGTTTACCGTTCCTAGTGATAGTACTTTAACAGCAAATGTTTCAAGCGCTGTGAGTTCTGTTAGAGTGACGATTAATGGCACAAATTACTCAGGTGGAACGATTACGAGTGGTCGTTTAAGCTTCTGGATTGGGGACAAAATTAAATCGACTTCGGATACGGTGGCAGTTACTGCACTGGATCGTAATGGTGTGGTACTAGACACTAAACCAGTTACCATCCGCACAGCCCAACCAGCCGTTGGGACGATTACACCAGCTACTTTCTCCTTGAAATCAAGTTCTGTAACAGGGACGTATACAGGGGAAGGGAAATCTATCCGTTTAACCGTAAATGGTACAGTTCTTCCAGCAGGTGGAAATGTTACAGGTGGAAACTTTAGTTACTATGTTGGCATCAACAATCGCATTACATCTACATCAGATAATGTGAAAATTGAATTGCTTGATAGAAATGGACTTATAATGGATACAAAATCCGTTACAGTGACTAACTAATTGAATAAAAAAAGACTGTAGATAAAACTCTATCTACAGTCTAACCTCTTCACAAAATGTGAAGAGGTTTTTTAAATAGCAAAAAATCCTTCGATTTCCTCATGCGGAAGCAGGTTTCCAATGAAGAAAGCACCAAATTCTCCGTAACGAGCACTTGTTTCATCAAAACGCATTTCAGTGACGATACGTTTAAATTCGAGCGCATCGTCTGCAAATAAGGTGACGCCCCATTCGTAATCATCAAGGCCAATTGAACCGCCTATAATTTGACTGACTTTCCCGGCGTAGCTGCGGCCGATTTGGCCATGATCGCGAATCATTCGCTGGCGCTCATCCATTGGTAGCATATACCAGTTGTCTTCACCGTCGCGTTTTTTATTCATCGGGTAAAAGCAAATGTGTTTTTTCTCAGGTAGTTTTGGATAAAGTCTGGCGCGGACGTGTTTATTTTGATAAGGGTCCTCACCGCCAGTCATATGGGAGGCTAAATAATTGCTTAGCTCTACAACGGAAATATAAGAATAGGTAGGGACTAAATAATCGGCAATCGCTAATTTGTTAAATTCATTTTCAACGGCATTTAATTCTTCCAATGTTTCGCGAAGAACTAAAAATACAAAATCAGCTTTTTGGCCTAAAATAGTATAAAGCGTATGTTCACCCGCACCGATATTTTTAGTTACTTCTAAATTTGCTAAGAAGGTATTCCATTCTTTTAAAATCCGCTCACGATCTGCTAGCGAAGTTTCCCGCCAAGATGTCCAGTCTACGGCTCTAAAATCATGTAGAGTGTACCATCCATCTAATGTTTTGACTGCTTCATTCATTAGGGTCACGCCTTTCTTATGTAAAATTATTCACTAAATTAAGTTTAACATAGTGAAATGCGAAAGTCTTTTTTGCTGTTTAAAAAAATACGGGGAAAATCCCCGTATACTAGTTTTAAGGTGTCGATACAATTGCGGTTATCGTTCCGTCTAGTGACCAAGACTGAACTTCATTCGGCAAAATAAAATGATCACCTTTTTGAACAGGTGTTGCGACCTGATCAATATAAAGCGTCGCGTTTCCGTCTAGAATGCTCACGAGCGTATAAGGCGCTGTTGCCTTAAATGCCGCATTTCCGTCAATGTCCCATTTATAGACGCTAAAAAAGTCATTCGATACAAATGTAGTGACAGTTGCCCCGTCGCGTTTTTCAACTTGTATATCAAGTTTGGCATCGTGATGAGGAATGGTTGTAACATCAATTGCTTTTTCCAAATGGAGTTCACGTGTGTTCCCATCTGCATCTTTTCTGTCATAGTCATACACGCGGTAAGTCGTATCCGAACTTTGTTGTGTTTCAAGAACGAGTGTGCCAGTACCAAGCGCGTGGATGGTACCACTTGGCACATAGTAGAATTCGCCTGGCGCAATTTTCACCTTGCGAAGAAGTTTATCCCACTCACCATTTTCAACCATTTTTATAAATTCCTCTTTGGACTGCGCATGATGCCCATAAATGAGTTCCGCATCTTTTTCGCAATCAATAATATACCAACACTCCGTTTTGCCAAGTTCGCCGTTTTCATGGACTTTCGCATACGCGTCATCTGGATGCACTTGGACGGATAAATCCGTATTGGCATCTAAAATCTTTGTTAGTAGGGGGAAAACTGGGTCTTTCGGATTTCCAAAAAGTTCCGGATGTTCGGACCATAGTTCAATAAGCGTTTTCCAGCAAATTCGCCGTTTTTAACAGTGGAAGGGCCGTTTGGATGAGCAGAAATTGCCCAATCCTCGCCTGTTTTATCAGACGGAATATTGTACCCAAAGTAATCATGAAGTTGTGTACCGCCCCAAATGCGGTCTTGAAAAACGGGATTTAAAAATAATGCTTCTTTCATTATGAACCTCCTCAAGTTAAATAAGTTATCTCATCAAAAGTATATACCAATTGAAATTTAAATGCTACCTATTTCCGCCTAAATAGCCTTGTTTTTTTAGGCCTTCTAGAATTCCCTTATAGTAAGGTTCTGCATAGGATTTTGCTAGGCGCTCTGTATATCCGATAGAGCCTTCACGTTCTGAGTAGGGAATAATTTCTGTGTCATATTTTTCAAGTAGCGGAAGCGTATCTGTTTGATAGGTTTCTTCAAAGTAAACGGCTTCTTTAGGTAAGCGAGGCTTTACTTTTGGATTTGTATCTGGATAGCCAATACAAAGACCTACAATAGGGATAACAAATTCTGGTAAGCCTAGAAATTCGGAGACTTCTGTAAACTCACGCCGGATACCTCCAATGCAAACTGTACCGTAACCAAGGCTTTCGGCCGCCGTAAGGGCGTTTTGGCAAGCTAAGCCAACATCAGTCGCAGCAACAAGTAGTAAGTCTTCCTCACTTTTAGCCCGAAAAGGTGTATCATGTTTAGCACTTGCAAGACTTACGCGGTAAAAATCGCCAACAAATACAAAAAAGATGGAACATTCTGCTACATATGGATTTTTCGTTAGCTCAGCCAGTTTTTGTTTGCGAGCGGGATCTTTAATGCCGATTATGGAGTAATGCTGGCCGTTTATCCAAGAGGGAGCGCTTTTTGCAGCTCGGATAATTAGGTCTAAATCCTCTTCTGGAATACTTTTTCCTGGTATGTACTGACGAATGGAACGATGATTTAACATTTGCTCGATCACTTTATTCAAAACTAGAACCTCCTTCAATTTGCTTTACTATTTAGTATAGCGTTCTTAAGTGAAAATGTTAACGCTATACTTGAAAAAAACGCTAATTTTTTCTACACTAGAAGAGTAGAAAGGATGTGCTTTCTTTGGAAGTAAGTAAACAAGAACAAGATCGGCTATTTTTAGAAGAAACTTTTTTGACATCAGAAGAGTCTGCAAACTACTTAGGCATAACCAAACAAGCCATTCAGTCGCTTGCTAAACGAAATATTTTGCCCCATATACGGAAAGGAAACGTCCTTCTTTTCCACCGATTAGATATTGAAAATCGCCATGCCACACAGGAAGGGCTTCGAAAAAAATATCGTCCGTATGAACATTAAATGAAAGGGGATAATACTATGAACGATTGGAATAAATTTAAAGAACGCGGCTTTGTTGTAAAAGAAACTGGCCCAGTGTACTATACGGAAGACATGGATGCGACCATCGCCTGGTTTACGAAAACACTTGGTTGGTACTGCGAAATTGATGAGCGAAACGAAGAGGGACAAGGTACATACGGCTGCGCGTTTGATCTCCCCCGCGAATTTGAAAGCCTACACATTGCGCCATTTACTGGCCTCCACTTCCTATACGGCGAACCAAAAGGCGGTACCGTCGCTTTTATGAAAGTTCAAGGCATCGAAAAACTGCACGCCCACGTCATAAATAGCGGTTGGGAAAAAGTAAACTTAAATGATACCGCTGACTTTGAAACCAAGCTTTGTCAAATCGAGACGATTGATGGTTATATATTGCAGTTTTTTGAATGAAAATAATTAAAAACGCAAGGGAAATCCCAATTTAACGGGTTTCCCTTGCGTTATTTTATTTGTCTTTTAAATCATGTCCTTCAATATCTAAAGAAGGTAAAATTTTGTCGAGCCATTTTGGAAGGTACCAAGAGGCTTTTCCAAAGAGCTTTGTTAGCGCAGGAATGATGGTTAGTCGGACGATAAACGCGTCAAACAGTACACCAAAGCCTAGCGCAATGCCGATTGATTTAATCATGGAATCTGGGGCGAATACAAAGCTTATGAACACGGAAAACATGATGAGCGCAGCGGCTACGATGACAGGACCGCTTTCGCGTAATCCTGTTTTAATCGAGTGAACATTGTCTTTTGAAAGCGTATATTCCTCGTGAATACGCGACATGAGGAACACCTCGTAGTCCATGGCTAGCCCGAATAAAATCCCAATTGTTATGACGGGTAAAAAGGCGAGTATAGGACCTGTTTCGCTAATGCCAAATACATCTTTCAAAACGCCTTCTTGTAAGATAAGGGTCGTAAAACCTAGTGTTGCTGTGAGCGTTAAGACGAAACCTAATACCGCTTTTAACGGGATTAAAAGGGAGCGGAAGACGACCATAAGGAGTAAAAAGGCAAGGATGACAATTACGCTTGCGAAAACCGGAATGGCGTCATTTAATTTTTGCGACATATCAATATTAATCGCGCTTTGCCCTGTGACTTCAAGGTTTAGATTATATTTTGACTCGGTCGTTTTGTTATAATCGCGTAAGTCATGAACGAGGTCAGCGGTTTTAACATCTGTAGGTCCCGTTTTTGGAATAACAGAGATTAAAGCATAATCTTTCGCCTCGTTTAACTGTGGTATGGCGTAGGCGACATTTTTCATGCTGGAGATGTGTTTGACAACCGTTTCAAGGTTAGCGGCATCTTCTGGCTTTTCAATATGAACAAGCGCGGCAAGAGGTCCGTTAAAGCCTTCTCCAAATTTATCAGATAAGATATCATAGGCTTTTTTCTCCGTGGAATCAGCTGGTTTCGTCCCGTTATCGGGGATACCGAGCTCCATATTGGCGAAAGGAATGCTTAAGCCACCAAGTAAAATGATGGAACAGAGAAAAGCGATAAGTGGCTTACCAATGACAAATTTAGTCCATAGTGTGTCTTCTTTGCCGACTTTTTTCGCTTTTTGCGGCTTAATTTTCTTATACAGTAAACCTATAAATGCTGGCATTAAAATGAGTGCCGATAAAACAGCGAAAAGGACGCTGATGGCGGATGCAAATCCCATTACGGCTAAGAAATCGATGCCGACAAGGGATAGACCACAAACGGCAATGATGACGGTAATACCCGCAAATATAACAGCGCTACCGGCGGTTCCAGTGGCTAAGCCAACTGCTTTAATAGGATCTTTTTCTGTGCGGATAATTTGACGATATTTAAATAAGATAAATAAGGCGTAATCAATTCCAACAGCAAGTCCAATCATGACAGCAAGCGTTAGTGTAACATTTGGCATATCGATAAAGCTTGAAAGAATAGCTACAATCCCGATACTTGCGCCTAAACTTACAAGCGCGGAAAGAATAGGAAGACCTGCTGCGATAAGTGATCCGAACGTTACAACTAAAATAATAAGGGCAACGATAATCCCGATAGCCTCAGAAGTTCCTCCGATTTCCATTGGCGAAATCATCACATTACCGGTTAGCTCAGTTTGAATACCCGCTTTATGAAGCGGTTTTAAAGCATCTTTTACATCGCCAACCATCTTTTCATTCACTTGCATATAATCCACATCGTAAGTCAAATCAGCGAAAGCAGTTGTCATATCTTGGCTAATCGTTTTTGATTCATAGGGGTTGCTTGTACTAACCACATGTTTTTGTTTGCTTATGTTGTTTAAAGCTTGGTTGATTTGTGCGATATTTTCCGGTTGAACAATCCCCTTTTTATCTTTTGTTTGAAAGACAATGCGAATGTTTCCTTTTTGGGAATCTTGCTTAAATTCTTGTCCAATTTTTTCGGATGTATCAAGTGATTTTAAGCCATTCATTTTAATATCATCTGAAAAATGAATCCCATCTATACCGAGTGTTGCTAAAATAATACCTAAGACAATGAGCCAGCCAAAAATAGTTTTCCATCTATGCTTTGCAAACGTTTGTCCTAGGCGAAATAGTAATTTTGCCAAAAGTTTGTTTCCTCCTTATGTTCGCGTTATAATAAAAAGATACATTGTAGTTTATCATGACTTGACTTACAAGAGATAGAAACAATTTTAAAAGCGTGTATAGTTATGCGACATTTAAGGAGAAATGTAGATGAACGAAAATGATTTACGTGTTCAAAAAACGAAAAAGGTGCTCGTTGAAACTTTTTTAGAAATATTAGAACATGAAGAAATGAAAGCTGTGACGGTCAATAGTATTTGTAAAAAAGCGCTCATTCATCGCACCACTTTCTATAAACATTTTTATGATAAATATGATTTGCTGAGTTATATTTTAAAAGAGAAATTTCAAAATTATTTTTCAATTGATATTAAAGAACGCATTAACCACCCGTTTGAATCTATTATGGATAACCTTTATAGTGATATGAAAAGCATCTTTGAAAAACAAAAAGAGGATGAAACTTTTTTTAAAACAATGGGGGATTTCTTTTTAGAACTTCTGCGGCAGGATATAGAAAAACATGCCGATATGTTAAAATTTCCAAAAAAACTACCTGTCGATTTACTCACATATGTGTATACAGCAAATTTAGCGGCTGTTTTATATTGGTCAGAAAAAGGCGGGCATCATTACGACGGAAAGAAAATGGACCGGTGGTTTCAAGAAATTCTTCCTGTTAAAATTGAATTTCAAAAGGAGAGGTGACAGATGGAAAACTCGGATCAGTTAAAACAAACCTATCAAGCAACGACTTATAAATTATCGAATAATGGCCCTAGAAATATTGCCGTCCTGCAAGAGGCCATTTCTGGAATTTGCGGTGATGAACTTAGTGATATTTACGGGACAGGCGAAATCATCACTCATTTTGAAGAAAAAATTGCCCATGTTTTAGGCTTGGAAGGAGCTGTGTTTTTTCCTAGTGGGACAATGGCTCAACAAATTGCCTTGCGTATTTGGGCTGACCGCAAACAAATCCCAAAAGTGGCGTATCATCCGCTAGCGCATCTTGAAATTCATGAGGCAGATGGGCTCAAACAAATTCATCATATTGAAACCTTGCTTTTGGGCGAAAGTGACCGTGTCGTGACCTTAGCGGACATTAAAGCGCTTAGTCAAAAGGTTTCCTGTGTGCTTCTTGAGCTTCCGCAACGTGAAATCGGCGGGCAGTTACCAAGTTTTCAAGAACTAGTCGAAATTTCTATGTATTGCAGAGAACATCAAATTGCTCTCCATTTAGACGGAGCAAGACTTTTTGAAATTCTCCCTTTTTATCAAAAAGAAGCAAAAGAAGTTTGTGCTCTCTTTGATAGTGTATATGTTTCTTTTTATAAGGGGCTTGGCGGGATTGCGGGTGCGATTTTAGCTGGACCAAATGACTTTTTAGAGGAAGCAAAAATTTGGAAAAGGCGCTATGGTGGGGATTTAATTAGTCTCTATCCGTATATTTTATCCGCCGACTATTACTACGAAAAACGGAAAGATAGTATGGCGCTTTATTATGAAAAAGCAGTGGAGCTTGCGAAACAATTTAATCAGCTTCCGGGCGTTCGCACAATACCCGAAATACCCGTTTCGAATATGTTTCATGTCGAATTTTTAAAACCCGTGTTAGAGGTCAAAGCACGTTTAGCTCAGGTTCATCAAGAGACTGATATCGGGGTAACAGGCTATTTGGTCGAAAAAGATACGAACACTTCATCATTTGAACTGACTGTTGGAGATGCCATTTTCAAAATCCAAGCTAAAGAACTTCTTCATTTATTTCAAGTGCTAAGCTGAATGCAAATCCCGCTATTTAAATAATAGCGGGATTTCAGACTGCTGACAAACGGCGATCTTCGTTGTTAGTGCCTCCGTTCCGGTGCTCACGTACTCTAGTACGCTCCGCTCCGGTACTCGGCACTGCCTAGAATCTCACCATTTGTCAGCAGTCTGATTTTGGTGAGAAGCGTTTTGTTTCGCTTAAACTTTGAGTTTTTCTACAAGCTGAAATCCCGCTATTTTGATAATAGCGGGATTTTAAAATTTATTAATGCGGCTTATTTAATTCACAGTTTTCCTCTAATTCGCAAGCCGCACACTTGCCTTTTTTACTTTTTTTAACGTAGCGTATGAGGGCATAAAGCGTATAGCCGAAAATCAGGCTGCCAAGGAAAAGATTGGTAAAAAGAGCTAACATTTTTTTCATCCTTCTTAAACGAAAAGTCGGCCAATTTGATAAACAAGAAAAACAATGAGATAGGCGGTTAGTAGCGGATACAGGGTAGCAAAAGCCGTCCATTTCCATGAGGCTGTTTCTTTTCTAATTGCTGCAACGGTAGCTAGGCACGGAACGTAAAGTAAGATAAAAAGCATAAAACAATAGGCAGAAAGAGGTGTGTAAAATGCGCTAACAACGCTCCCAAGGCTATTTTCTCCTACTGAATAAATAATGGCCATCGTCGAAATAATCACTTCTTTGGCTAAAAAACCGGGAATTAATGTGGCGCCTGCTTGCCAAGTTCCAAAACCGAGCGGAGCCAAAATAGGCGCTAGTACGCTCCCAATAATCGCAAGAAAGCTTTCGCCCATTGGAACATTGAAGCCGCTAGGGCCAGCGTAATTGAGCAGCCAAATAATGACTGAACCTGCGAAAATAAACGTCCCTGCTTTTTTCAAAAAACCTTTTCCTTTTTCTGAAGTGCTACGCCAAAGCGTTTTATAGAAGGAACGCGGTAAGGCGGCAGCTCTACGACAAAAATAGAATCATCTTTTTTTAATAAGGTTTTGGATAAAATTTTTGTGACGATAAGCGCCAGAATAATGCCGATTACATAAAGAGACAAGACCACAAGTGCTTGGTATTTTACGAAAAAAACACCTGCAAAAAGGGCATAAACAGGTAAACGGGCTGAACATGACATAAAGGGCGTAATTAAAATGGTAATCGTCCGTTCTTTGGATTCTTCGATGGAACGGGCCGCCATAATCCCGGGAACATTACATCCAAATCCAATAATCATTGGAATAAATGCTTTTCCGTTCAAACCAAACATTTCCATCAAGCGATCCATCACAACGGCAATCCGTGCCATATAACCTGAATCTTCCAAAAGAGAAATAAAAAAGAAAATGACTAAAATTTGTGGGATAAAAACCAGTACGCCTCCAACGCCAGCGATAATACCATTTGTAATTAAATCAATTAAAAACTGGCTTGCTTCTATGGAGGATAAAAATTGAATAGTCATGTCTGTTAACGGGCCACTAAAAAAGCCATCTAATAAATCCGAAAGCGGCACGCCGACCCATGTAAACGTAATTTGAAAAATTAGCCACATGAGCATAAGGAAAATAGGGATACCCAAAAAACGGTGCGTCACAATTCGGTCCAGTTTATCCGACAGAGGTACATCCGCCGTTTTCGTGTACGTGACGCTCTCTAAACAAATATCTTGAATAAAATGGCGCCGCGTACTATGGATGTGACTTTCAATACTCCTTGCAAGTTCAGATTCCGCCGTGCTACGAATCAAAATCGCCTTTTCAAAAAAAGCCTCTTCTTGAAGGGCTTGTTCGATCACCGGATTTTCAACGAGAAATTGAAGCGCGAAAAAGCGCACATGCTTACTTGGCAATTTATTTTTAAACAGAGGAGTGAGCGCTTCTATGGCCTTTTCAATCGGCGCTGGATACACCAATTTGAGTGGGCGATTTCGCTTCGGCAACTCTTCGGTTAGGGTTAAAAGAATATCTTCAACGCCTTTGCCGGAGCGTGCAATCACAGGGGAAATAGGGATTTTAAGAGCACGAGCCAGTTTCGGAATATCGATTTTAATTCCTCTTGAGACGGCCACATCCACCATGTTAAGTCCCATCACAATCGGCGCCCCGTATTCAAGCAGTTGGACGGTCAAATTTAAATTCCGTTCAATTTGCGAGGCATCCACAATATTTAGCATCGAATCAAAATTTTCTTCTAATAAAAACTGCGTTACAACGGTTTCATCTCGTGAGATAGGGTTGACGTCATAAATACCCGGTAAATCTACCAGTTTCCCTTTTTTTCCTTTTAAAGTGCCAATTTTTTTCTGAACGGTCACGCCGCTCCAATTGCCTACATATTCGTAGGAGCCAGTTAGGGCATTAAAAAGGGAGGTTTTCCCAGTATTGGGATTCCCTAGTAAACAATATGTATTAGTCATTCCGATTCACCACAATTTCACAGGCGTCACAGCTTCGAATGCTGATATATTGGCCATTTGTCTCAATTGTACAAGGGCCGCCTAGAAATCCTTTTTGCTTCATGCATAATTCGCAACCTTCAGTACAACCAAGCGCAAGAAGGCGTCTTTTTAGTTGTGAGCTGGAAACATTTAAGGCAGCGATTTGAGCGCGTTCTCCCGGAGCAAGTTCGTTAAGTTGCATATTTTTGCCTCCCATTTTCAAAATGAGTTTGAGAATCATTATCAATTAAGTTCATTTTATCACAATTTGGCAAAAAGTAAATCATCTTTCTTAAAATAAATAAGAATGAAGATTTATTGTGTTACATTTTAACGGTGAATCATACAGTTTTTACAAAGTTATAGTACAGTTGAATAACGTTAAAATCAGTTTTTTTAAATACTTTTCCTGTTCACCTTCTTTATTTTATAGTATGATTAAAAAGGACGATGAATTTGTGAAAAATTGGAGGAATAAAAGGAAATGAGCGATTTATTTACAAGTATCAAACAACAAGTAGCTGGAAAAGGCATTCGAATTGTCCTTCCTGAGGGGAAAGATGAGCGTATTGTAGGGGCAGCTTCCGCACTTGCCAAAGAAGGTGCTGTTACACCTATTTTACTTGGCCAAAAAAATGAGATTGAAGAAGCAGCTAAAAAAGCAGGTGTTTCTATTGCCGGCATTGAAGTAAAGACACCTGAGACGGATCCACTTTTTGATGAACTTGTAGAAGCTTTTGTTGAACGTCGTAAAGGCAAGGCAACAGAAGAAGATGCACGCAAAATGTTAAAAGATCCTAATTATTTTGGCACAATGCTTGTTTATACTGGGAAAGCGGACGGTTTAGTTAGCGGAGCCATTCATTCAACTGGTGATACTGTGCGACCTGCCTTGCAAATTATTAAAACAAAACCTGGCATTTCAAAAGTGGCCGGCGCTATGATTATGGTACGCGATGCAGAACGCTATTTATTTAGTGATGTGGCCATTAATATTGCACCAGAAGCTGCTGATTTAGCAGAAAATGCAGTCGTAAGTGCTGAAACAGCGCAAATTTTTGGTATCGAACCGCGTGTTGCAATGTTAAGTTTTTCAACAAAAGGATCTGCCAAATCAGCCGAAACTGAAAAAGTAATCGAAGCGACAAAATTAGCAAAAGAAAAAGCACCTGAGTTAACACTGGATGGTGAATTCCAATTTGATGCAGCCTTTGTTCCAACTGTAGCTGCTCAAAAAGCGCCTGATTCTGTGCTTAAAGGTGACGCTAATGTATTTATCTTCCCTAGTCTGGAAGCTGGAAATATTGGATATAAAATTGCGCAACGACTTGGGAAATTTGAAGCGGTGGGACCGATTTTACAAGGCTTAAATGCCCCTGTGAATGATTTATCTCGTGGTTGTAATACACAAGATGTTTATAACCTTTCACTTATTACAGCGGCTCAGGCTGTGAATAAATAAGAATCAAAAACTCTTCGCTAAAGCGAAGAGTTTTTGATTCTAGGATATACAATGTCTTATAAAATAATCCATCAATCTGGTGTCATCCGTTAGTTCGGGATGGAATGCGGTGACTAAAATATTATTTTCATGTGCAGCTACAATTTTTCCATCCACACGAGCTAAAACGGTAACACCTTCACCTACTTTTTCGATGTAAGGGGCCCGAATAAAAATGGCACGGAAAGGCGTTTCGCCAAGTGCTGCAATGGATAAATCAACTTCAAAACTCATTTTTTGTCTACCAAAGCCATTTCGAACGGCAGTATAATCTGCGAACTTATAGCCTGTATCCCCATTTGAAATCGCACTTGCTGAAAGGACAAGCCCTGCACACGTCCCAAAAATACCACGTCCACTTTGCGCGAAATCGTGAAGAGGCCCGGTAAAATGATATTTTTCAATGAATCGGCGCATGGTAGTACTTTCTCCACCAGGTAAAATCAGACCGTCAAGTGTTGCGAGTTCCTCCGGATGCTTAATCGGCACCGCTTGATGTCCTGTTTTGGTAATCATTGAAAGATGCTCAGAAACGGAGCCTTGTAAGGCTAAAACTCCGATAGTTTTCATTTTACCAACCCCGGTCTTGCATGCGTTCAGCTTTATCTAATTTGGAAATTTCAATTCCTTTCATCGCTGCCCCGAGTTCTTTTGAAAGTTTACCAATTAATTCGTAGTCTGTGTAATAAGTAGTGGCTTGCACAATGGCACTTGCAAATTTTGCAGGATTATCGGATTTAAAAATACCTGACCCTACAAATACTCCGTCGGCACCTAGTTCCATCATGAGGGCAGCATCAGCAGGTGTCGCAACTCCGCCTGCTGCAAAATTGACAACAGGTAATTTCCCTAGCTCTTTAATTTCTTTTAAACGTTCATAGGGTGCACCTAAATTTTTAGCAGCTGTCATTAGTTCGTCCTCGCTCATGCCCTTGATTTGACTAATTTGACTATTCACTTTACGCATATGACGTACAGCTTCTACGATATTTCCTGTTCCGGGTTCTCCTTTTGTTCGTAACATAGAAGCCCCTTCACCAATTCGTCTAAGCGCTTCGCCTAAATCGCGGCAACCACATACAAAGGGTACAGTAAAATCACTTTTTAATAAATGATATTCTTCATCAGCTGGCGTAAGTACTTCGCTTTCATCAATATAATCGACGCCCATCGCCTCTAATACGCGTGCTTCTGTAATGTGACCAATACGCGCTTTGGCCATAACCGGGATAGAAACGGCATTCATGACTTCCTCTACAATGCGTGGATCTGCCATACGAGCGACACCGCCTGCTGCACGAATATCAGAAGGAACGCGTTCCAGCGCCATAACCGCAACGGCACCAGCCTCCTCCGCAATTTTCGCTTGTTCGGCATTCACCACATCCATAATAACGCCACCTTTTTGCATGTGCGCCATACCACGTTTGACCATTTCAGTACCAACCATTTTATCCAATAAAAACGCCTCCTTGTACTATTATCCCCCTTATGTTAAGCTAATTTTTATAAAATAAAAACAGCCAATTGGATGTTTTTTTGACCAGCCAATTTTAAAAGGAGTGGTAGGATGTGGCAGCTTAATAAACAACAATCAGAGCCATTTTACTCGCAACTGATAGCACTTATCGAAGCAAAAATCGCATCTGGTGAGCTTTTACCTGGTGAAAAACTTCCGCCTGAACGGAAACTTGCAAAGGAACTGGACATTAATCGGTCGACGGTAGCGCATGCGTTTGATGAACTAAAAGCAAGAGGGATTTTGGTTGCGGTACAAGGAAGCGGCACGCATGTGAATGAGGAAAAATGGGGTGTCGCGGCTGTTCAAACAAATTGGCGTCATTATGTTCAAAAAGGCGCGTTTAACCATGAAATTCCGTATATTCGAAAGATGGCTGAGGTTTCGACCGAAGCGGATGTGATTGATTTGGCGACTGGGGAACTACCACTTGCGCTTGCGCCGAGCCTTTCGATGCCGGAGATGTCATGGCAGACTTTTTTACAGGAAGAAACTGAAAATGAGTTGTTAGGCTATATGCCCCTTCGTAAAACCATTTGCGATGAATTAAAGGAGGAGCAAGAACTTGTTGTGAAAACGGAGCAAATTTTAGTTACTTCTGGCGCGCAACAAGCGTTATTTTTAATTACACAATGCTTACTCGCCCCGTTTGATGCCATTGCAATTGAAGCACCTTCTTATTTTTATTCGCTTTCACTCTTTCAATCAGCGGGTCTTAGGATTTTTGCTTTGCCAATGGATGAGGAAGGGGTTAAAACGGAAGAGCTGAAACAGTTATACCATAAACACCGAATTAAAATGGTATTTGTAAACCCCACTTTTCAAAATCCAACTGGTCGGGTAATGTCAGAAGCTAGACGTCTTGAATTTGTTCAAACCTGCTCGGAGCTGCATATTCCAATTGTAGAAGATGATCCGTTCGGGCCTCTTACGTATAAAAGTGGACAGTCTATTACGCCGCTTAAAAAGTTAGATGAGGAAAATGTGCTTTATATTGGTTCTTTGTCTAAAGTGCTAGGTTCCACAACGCGAATTGGATTTCTAGTAGGGCCGGTCGCGGTTGTTAGGCGTCTTGCGGCTGCTAGGCAGGAAATGGATTTTGGGCTTAGTATTTTTCCGCAAGTACTAGCTAATCAAGTTTTGTCACGAAAAGCGTATAAAACGCATATCCAAAACTTACATGTGATTTTAATGGAACGCGCTAAAACTTTGACCGATGCTTTAACCACCTATGCGCCTGAAATTCTTTTTGAAAAACCAGTGGGCGGCTTTCATCTTTGGGTAGAGTTGCCGCTTGAAACCATACAAAAATCCGATTTTGATGCCCTTTTGCGCGAAAAATTACTTGTTGTGCCGGGCTATCTTTTTGGCGTGAAAGAAAACAAAATTCGCCTCAGTTTTGCTCAAATTAATCAAGATATGGCTGTAGCGGCAGCCAAAATTTTGCAAGCATTTTATGAAGGGCTCAGTAAATAAGTTTTGTTGCTTCGGAAACAAAAAGAGATTATACTAAAAGGGAAGAGAACAGGAGGTGCAAATTGGAAAAGCAGGAAGAAGTTTTGTTAAAGTTTCGCGATTTATTTAATAAAATGGCTTGGCTGAATAAGGAAAAAATGGAACAAGCCCTGCAAGGTCATAAACCATCTGAAGTGCACTGTATGGAATATATTGGAGATCATGTGGATTCGAATGTCACAAAGATGGCAGGCGCGCTTTATATGACGAGAGGTGCGATTAGTAAAATTACGAAAAAGCTTATCCAAAAAGGTTATATTGCGACTTACCAGAAAGAAGCAAACAAAAAAGAAGTTTATTTTTCTTTAACCCCCGAAGGAGAAAAAGTGTATCAGACGCATAAACATTTGCATCAAACTTTTCAAGAACGTGATAAAATTATTTTTGACCAAGTGACTGAATCACAATTTGATGCGATGTTGCGTTTCATTGACCTTTATAGTACGCATTTAGATCAAGAAATTGAAAAAGAGAATCGGACGATTGATTAAAGAAATTCCATTATGGAATTTCTTTTTTTGTTGACAAGGAAACAAAAATAAGTTATTGTTTTGTTGACGAGGAAACAATAATTTTAAAAGGAGAACGAAATGAAAGATAGAATACCAAAAGAAACACTAAAAGCCGCATGGGCTATCGCACTGGCTGCCATTGCTCCGATGCTCGATTCTACCATGATTAATATTGCAGTGGGGCAGCTAAATCAGGATTTCCATACCACGCTTGATATCGTACAGTGGGCCATTACAGGTTACGCTTTAGCGCTTGCGATTTCTGTCCCGATTTCAGGCTGGCTCATGAATCAGTATAATGGAAAGAAAGTGTTCATTGCCGCAGTCGCTTGTTTTGGGGTCACCTCAGTCCTAGCGGGAATTAGTTGGAACATTGAAAGCTTTATTTTCTTCCGATTATTGCAAGGCGCTACAGCTGGCATTATTACGCCGCTGATGTCTACACTTTTGGTTAAAACGGCAGGTCCTAAAAACCTCGGAAAGGTCATGGCAATTGTCAGTACGCCAATGATTCTAGGCCCGATTTTAGGTCCCGTACTTGGCGGGTTTATCATCCAATTTGCAAGCTGGCATTGGATTTTTTATATCAATGTGTTGGTCGTTTTGATTGCCATACCTCTGATGCATAAAACGCTTCCCGACTTTAAGCCCTTTAATCAGGCAAGTAAACTCGATTTAATGGGTATTATATTGCTTTCGTTACTTAGCGGCGCCTTTATCTACGGAGTCACAAAAGCCGCGAGTTATCAAACTTTTTTTAATCCAGAAACTTATTTTTGGATGTTCATTGGTTTGGCAGCGACTTTGGCGTATGTTTGGCACAACTATCGCACAAATAATCGTACAGTCGTCCCGCTCATTTTATTCCGATATAAGCAGTTTGCAGCTTCTAGTGTGGGCCTTTTTTTAGCGAATATGGCGATTATGGGGCCGATGTTCCTGCTGCCGCTTTTCTTCCAAAACTTGCGGGGGATGAGCGCGATACAGGCTGCTTTGGCACTTGCACCACAAGGGGTCGGCATGCTTATTACGAGACCTTTTATTGGGAAAATGATTGACCAAATTGGTGCAAAATACGTGGTATTAATTAGTTTGGTGTTATCCATTTTGGGGACACTCCCGCTTATTTTTGTGACGGCAAACACGAGTATGGTCTTTATCTCCATTGTGCTCTTTATTCGCGGTATGAGTGTAGGGGGAATTAATTTGCCGCTCATGAGTGATGCCTATACGGGTCTTAGTGATGAACAAATTCCAGAAGCCAGTATTGGCGTGAATATTATTGAAAACGTGGGCTCAAGTTTTGGGACAGCCATAATTGCTACAGTCGTCGCATCTGTTATGCAAAATACTGTCACCAGTGCCACTCATTTTTCTGGTTATCAGGCGGGCTTTTTAGTTTCAGCCATTACACTAGCGTTTATTTTCCTACCAGGATTATTTTTAACGAATAAACGTTATATCAAATAGAAAACGGAAAGCAGCTGCTTTCCGTCAGACTGCTGACAAACGGCAATCTTCGTTGTTAGTGCCTCCGTTCTGGTGCGCTTCACATAACTTCTCACATGGTCAGGCCAACTACGCTTTCTCTGTTTTCAGTCATCACGTACTTGAGTACGCTCCGCTACTCGGCTCTGCCTAGAATCTCACCATTTGTCAGCAGTCTGATTTTGGTGAGAATCGTTTTGTTTGGCGTGAGCTTTTTATTTTTCTGCTAAATATTGAATGTTTTAGGTAGATGATTGACTTTTTTGTAGTTTGTTACTAGTTTATTGCCAGCGACAACAATTTTAAAGTGCTCATTTTTCGGTAATTTTTTTTCGCTAAAAAAGGAAATCGTTTTGGCATGCCCTTTACTATCGAATACTTTCTCTTTATAAGCATAGCCTTTAAATTGATTTTTCTTAATGGCTTTTCCTTCTGAGTTCATTTTAACAAAGTATGGTGCTGCGGTTTGCTCGTCGGGTAGCATATATTCAAAAACGAAAACGGTCACGATTAATAAGCTAGATAAAAGTATAATAAGTGCTTTTTTATTTTTCATAATAACGAATCCCTCTCTTTTACTAAATGAATTACCTTTAGTTTAACGTGTTTGAAGTATTTAATCCCTCGTATAAACTAACAAAATGACGCCTTTACCTTACAATTTTGTCATTTAAAAAACACTTGCTTTTTGGTTAGAAAATATGGTTTAATAGAATAGCTAATGAACGTTAGGTAAAAGAGGTGAGGATATGAAGTCAATGGACGCTCGAATGGAGCAAGATTCAGTGCTTAAAGTTTTTTTTAAGGTATTTAATTCCTTCATTAACAGGGATGTTACTCATGTCTGTTAATATCGTGATGGATGGTATTTTTGTAGGCCATCGTCTTGGGGGCGTCGCGCTTGCGGGTATTAATATTGCGGTGCCAGTCTTTTCTATCTTTACAGCCATTTCTCTTTGGATTGGTATTGGAGGAGCCACACAGTATTCTTTTGCTTTAGGTGAAAAGAATGTGAAAAAAGCGCAGCAAATTTTTACGCGCTCAGTTATTTTAGTGATTACAATCACCATTATGCTTGCTATCATCGCTTTTATCTTCCGAGTTCCTCTTGCTTATTTATTAGGGGCAAATGATGAAACGTTACCTTATGTTATGGATTATATGAATGTATTATTACTTTTCGGGTTTGTCTTAACACTTGAAAATATTTTAAGTATATTTGTTCGAAACGATGGGGACCCCAATTTAGCGATGTTTGCCTTAATCGCGACGGCTGTTATCAATGTGATTTTAAATTATCTCTTTTTTTATTTGTCTTTAATCTTGGCGTAAGAGGATCAGGGCTTGCGACAATGTCTGCTATTGCGATTGGTGTACTTATTCTATGTACCCATTTCTTTAAAAAATCAAGTCACTTAAAATTAGCCAAAAGTCGTGTAACAGGAAAGTCTATCAAACGAACACTATCGATTGGTTTACCTAGTTTTCTTTCCGAATTAGGTATGTCAGTGTTTACAATGGGGTACAATATTGCGATTGCAGCTGTTGCAGGTACGGCTGGAGTAGCTGCCTTTTCGGTTCTAAATTACACCCATAGTGTGATTTTAATGTTATTTCTTGGAATGGGTTCCGCTATTCAGCCACTTATTAGTTATTACCGCGGGGCAAAAATGAAGTCAAGGGAAACGGCAACGATTCGCCTTTCTGTATCCGTTGCTTTTGGAACAGGGCTCGTCTTTTTTATTGCCGGACTTCTATTTGCAGATAATATTGTAAACTTATTTGGTAACTTTGAAAGTGAAATTCATGATTTAGCTGTTTTAGGAGTGCGCGTCTTTTTCTCCGGCTATTTATTTATGGGATTTAATTTTGTTATGATGACCTATTTCCAAACAACGGATAGAATTGGCATGGCTACTTTTATAACCGTGGCACGAGAGCTTATTTTAATGGTCATTTTCTTACTAGTTTTACCGCCACTATTAGGTGCGACAGGTGTATTTATCGCCATCCCGATTTCAGAATTCATTGTTGCGACTTCAATTTTTATATATGCCTATAAAAAACATGTTTTTCAAAATTAAAATGGAGCTTTCTAGAGCATCCCAAATCATGGGATGCTCTCAGACTGCTGACAAACGGCAATCTTCGTCGTTAGTGCCTCCGTTCCGGTGCTCACGTACTCGAGTACGCTCCGCTCCGGTACTCGCCACTGCCTAGAATCTCACCATTTTTCAGCAGTCCGATTTTGGCGAGGATCGTTTTGTTTTGCGAAAGCTTTAAGTTTTTCTACAAGCTGAGAGCATCCCAAATCATGGGATGCTCTTTTAGTTTGTGAAAAATAATTGTTTTAAATCATTTGACAATTTTGGATTACTAAATGTTGTTTTGATGTTGTGAAAATCCACTAGAAGTTGTATGTTAGAAACGTTATTTTGTATGTTTTTTCACAATTAAATGAGTACGAAAAAATTTTTTTTTATGCGCTAAAAGCTGATGCTTAAATAGATGAATGCGTTTTAGTGTAAAATCATGAAGTACTATATCTTGAATTCACAATGAAAAAGTTATACTATATATAGTGTCATAAAAATAAATTGCAGCACAAGAGTTAGCTTTTTTTAGAGCCGATAAGAAGCCTTTAAAAAAGTTCATTTTTATGTAGAAATGCATGCAATCTAATTTTTAACGGAGTTTGATGTTATATTGTAGAAGAAATGGGGAGTGCAAATGACGACGTATATTATTAAAGACGGTGGAAACCGTCAATTGCCATTTGATCAAGAGCGTTTAAACAGATACTTGGATAAAATTCATACAGAGTTTCCTAAATTAGATATTGAAGAGTACAAACGCAAAATTTTCAATTTTATTGAGAAAAAAGAAGCGTATGCTGCAGACGAGTTGGTAGACTATTTAATTCGTGAGGCAGAAGCGCGTACGGACATTCATTTGCCAGAGTGGGAACATTTTGCCGCTCGTTTATATTTAAACAAACTATATAAAAAAGCAAGTAAAAATCGCTTTTATAATGATGATGATAAATATGGTTCTTACGTTGGACTTCAAGAGAGTCTAGGCGAACGTGGTATTTATTCTGGAAATATTTTAAAGAACTATTCGAAAGAAGAATTGATTGAAGCAGGGAAAATGATTGACCCGGAAAAAGACAAATTATTTACATACAACGGTCTTTATTTACTTGCTACACGCTATTTAGCAACAGATCAGGCACGAAATGTTTATGAGTTGCCACAAGAACGCTGGCTTACCATTGCACTTTATTTAATGCAAGAAGAGCCAAAAGCAAAACGTATGGAACTCGTTAAAGAAGCCTACTGGGCGCTTAGCAACTTGTATATGACGGTCGCAACCCCAACCCTTGCTAATGCTGGGAAAACGGGTGGTCAGCTGTCAAGTTGTTTCATCGATACCATTGATGATAGCTTACAGGGGATTTATGACAGTAATACAGACGTGGCGCGTGTATCGAAGCACGGCGGCGGTGTCGGAGCTTATATCGGCTACGTGCGTTCAACGGGAGCTGCCATTCGCGGAGTAAAAGGAGCAAGTGGCGGAGTAATTCCGTGGATTAAACAACTAAACAATACGGCTGTAAGTGTTGATCAACTTGGTCAACGTAAAGGTGCTATTGCTGTATATTTAGATGTTTTCCATAAAGACATCGAAATGTTTTTAGATTTACGTCTAAATAATGGTGATCAACGTCTTCGTGCACATGATGTTTTCACGGCTGTTTGTATTCCGGATTTATTTATGGAAACAGTTGAGCGCCGTGGGGAATGGTATTTATTTGATCCTCATGAAGTAAAAGCGAAAAAAGGTTGGTATTTACAAGACTTTTATGATGAGGAAAAGGGCGAAGGTACATTTAGAGAAAAATATGAAGAGCTAGTAGCAGATGAAACAATTAGCAAAAAAATTGTCAAAGCCATTGATATTATGAAACGAATTATGGTCAGTCAACTAGAAACAGGAAATCCATTTATGTTTTATCGCGATGAAGTAAACCGGATGAACCCAAACAAACACGAAGGTATGATTTATTCCAGTAATTTATGTACAGAAATTATGCAAAATATGAGTCCAACGAAAATGATTCAGGAAATGATTTCCGGGGATCAAATTGTCATTACTAAACAAGCTGGTGATTTTGTTGTATGTAACCTATCTTCTGTGAACCTTGGTCGTGCTGTACCGGCAGGTGATGAAGTACTAGAACGCCTAGTGGCCATCGAAGTGCGGATGCTTGATAATGTCATTGACTTAAATGAACTTCCAGTGCCACAAGCAACCATTACAAATAGAAAATATCGTTCCATTGGCCTTGGTACATTTGGCTGGCATCACTTACTAGCGCAAAAAAATATTGCGTGGGACTCAAAAGAAGCCGAAGAATTTGCGGACGAGTTATATGAAAAAATCAACTTTTTAACTATAAAAGCAAGTGCGGATATTGCTAAAGAAAAAGGCGCTTATAAAATCTTTAAGGGCAGCGATTGGAATACGGGCGAATATTTTGCGCGTCGTAAGTACACCAGTGATGCTTGGCGTGAACTCGCAGAAGATGTTGCCAAAAATGGAATTCGAAACGCCTATTTAGTAGCCGTAGCCCCTAATATGAGTACAGCACAAATTGCGGGTTCAACAGCTTCCATCGACCCAATCTACAGCGCTTTTTATTACGAAGAGAAGAAAGATTACCGTAGACCTGTGATTGCACCTGATTTGAGCTTAAACACGTATCCGTATTATGAAAAGGGTGCCTATAAAGTGGACCAATTTGCTAGTGTTCGCCAAAATGGACGTAGACAACGCCACGTGGATCAATCTTTAAGTTTTAACTTTTATGTGCCAAGTGGGATCAAGGCAAGTAAACTATTAGAATTACATTTAAATGCTTGGAAAGAAGGCTTAAAAACAACGTACTATGTGCGTTCGAATGATATTGATGTGGAAGAGTGCGAATGGTGCTCAAGCTGATTAAGCGAAATAAATGAGAAAATAGGATAAATCAGGTCGGTATTTTAAAAATGACTGGCCTGACCGTTTTTCTTACAAAGCCTATTTTAGGGAGGAGCTTTTGGATGGCTGATCAAAACAAAGAATTAACACGAATTAAAATCTTGGAACCGTTAAACCCTAATCGTTCAACAGCGATTATTAATGGGGAAACAAGCGGTATTTTAAATTGGAATGATATCCCTTATCCGTCTTTTTACCGAGCGTATAAGGAACTTTCTACAAATTACTGGATTCCAGATGAAGTGGATATGAAAGGGGATGCGAAACAGTATCCGGAATTATCGGAAGAAGAGCGCTATGCGTTTGACGCGATTATCGGTTTACTAGCAACGCTTGATTCCCCGCAAACACGCTTTATTTATAATATTGCTGAATATGTTACTGATCCAGCTGTTCATGCCAATGCAGCGATTATTGCGCAACAAGAAGTGATTCATAATGAGAGCTATTCTTACGTTTTAGCCTCCATTACGAACCTGCAAGAACAAAATCGCGTTTTTGAACTAGCACGGACACATCCAACAATTATTAAACGAAACGAACCGATTATGGATGCGTACCATGACTTTATGCAAAATAAATCTGGTGAAACTATTGTTAAGGCGCTCATTCAATCTTCTATTTTAGAAGGCATTAACTTTTATAGTGGTTTTGCTTATTTCTATAATCTTGTTCGTCAAAATAAAATGACAGGTACAGGTAAAATTATTAGTTTTATCAACCGTGATGAACTTGCCCATTCTAAGTTTATTTCTGAAGTGATTCGAGCTATTTTAGGTGAAAACCCAGAATTATTAACAGATGAACTTATAGAATATACGAATAATGCTTTTAAACATGCGGTCGAGCTAGAATCCGAATGGTCGAAAGAAGTTCTTCAAGGCATTGAAGGTATCGATGTAGAGGAGATGGTCGACTATGTTAAATACCGTGCGAACAAAATGCTAGGTATGCTGGGCATGGAAGAACTTTATCCAGGCTACAGCGACAATACCATGACATGGATTAAAGCTTACGCAGATAACTTTACAGAAACGAAAACCGACTTTTTCGAAATGCGCAATTCAAGTTATAAAAAGACAAACATTGATAACGGATTTGACGATTTATGAGAATTCTCCTCGCGTATGATTCGTTAAGTGGCAATACGAAAATGGTAGCAGATGAAATCACGGATGAACTTCAAGCGCTTGGGCATGAGGTTACGGCTTTTCGAGTTTCAGAAGGTGCCAACTACCCACTTAATGAGAGCTACGACTTGTACATTTTAGGGGCATGGACAGTCGATTACGGGAGAACACCACCAGACATGAAAGACTTTATTTTTGAGTTAGGAAAGCCTAGCCATGTAGCACTCTTTGGGACAGGCGAAACACAGTGGGGTGTGGAACATTTTTGCGGAGCAGTAGATCGTATGCAAAAATATTTTTCTTCCACCTATCCAACTTTAAAAATTGAACAAATGCCTCATACAGAAAAAGACAGACAAGAAATAAAAGAATATGTCCAGCAGGTTCTGGATAAAAGGAGTGAAACACTTTGACGAGTATTGAGATTAAATCATTAGAAGAATTTCAAAAGCATATGGCAAGTAATGAGTTAGTTTATGTGGATTTTTGGAAAGATAATTGCCCGAACTGCAAAATGCTAGACCTTTCCTTTCAAGAGTTTAAAAACTCGGATCATGCTGAAAAAGTAAAAGTTTTAAAAGTGAAATTAGAAGAAATGGGCGAAAACTTCTTCTTTGATCAAGATATTCGCCAAACGCCAACGCTCGTTTTATATCGCGGGGGAGAAGAACTTACACGTTTAAATGGCTTTATCCCGCCAAATAAAATCGAAGAAGCTCTTGTAGCAGAAGCTTAGTCATTTGTAGGGCACGAACTGAATAGTCTCGACCTATCACATTTTGTTTCTACAATCTGAACCTTCCTTTTTAGGGAGGTTTTTTATAGAGGTGAGAACATGAAAGAACTACAGGAAGACATTGCTCTCTTTTTTTAAAAGAAAAAAAATTGGGCAGATCAATATATTTATAAAAAAGATTTGGCGATTTCGATTTCGCTTGAAGCTGCGGAGCTTTTAGAATGCTTTCAGTGGAAATCGACAGAAGAAGCGGTTAGTGAAAATCGGGAGGCGATTTTGGAAGAAGTGGCGGATGTTATGATTTATGCTCTTCAACTTATTGATAGTTTAGGGGAAGATGCTACGGAAGTTATTTCAAAAAAATTAGAGAAGAATCGGCGCCGGTTTTAATGCAAAAGCCGCGTAACGCTTATAGGAAAATCAGGCGATACGCGGCTTTTTATTTTAACGGAAAGAATAGCTTCTTGAACGACGTTTTTTAGCTTTAATAAAAAGTAAAATGCTTGCGATAATACATAAAAGGGAAAGTAAGAACACAAAAAAACCGATTAAACCTGGGATACTAAATGAAACGGCAACACCGATAATTCCAAGGATAAGTAAAATTAGACCAGTCATTTTCACAAAATAAGCTCCTTTCAAAAAGTCTTGTACATTTATTATAACGAAAGTGCGGTGAATTTTTAAGGGGGCAAAGAGAAATAATTTTTAAAGAAAAAAGATACGGGGAGCGTAGGTTCGCATTTTTTTGGATTAGTCAAGACTGCAATTAGAATTCTTTTTTTGATATAGTAAAGTAGAATATAGTGCAGGAGGAGTAGGAATGAACTTTAATGAGTATCAGGAGAAAGCAAGTAGAACAGCAGCTCATCACGAACAGGCACTCACAAATTATGGCTTAGGCATTGCAGGCGAGGCTGGTGAAGTGACAGAAATCATTAAGAAATATGCTTTTCACGGGCATGATTTAAATAAAGAGATGCTCACGAAAGAACTAGGCGATGTGTTGTGGTATGTTTCACAAATTGCTAAATGGGCAGATATTGAGATGGAAGACGTGGCACATGCGAATATTTTAAAGTTGCAAAAGCGTTACCCTAATGGCTTTGACCATGAGAGAAGTAAGCTTTCGATTTAAAGAAAAATAAATGGGGATGGAATTGTACACATTGCAATTTCATCTTTTTTGTTGCAAGTCAGATTTTGTCCGTTAGAGGGGGACAAAATTCTATTTTTATTTTATTGCGAAAACGTTTCCACTAGGGCTACAATAAAGTTAGAAAGCGGAATCAGTTAAAGAAACGCTGCGCAGAACGTTCTTTAAAATTTGACCCGCCTACTCTTAAGAGGAAAATAAAATAGGTGAAGAGACACTCTATTTTATAAAAGAGGAGGAATACGCGTGAATGCGGGACAAGCAGGATGGAAAGTAAAAATTCAACAATTTGGTAGCTTTTTAAGTGGTATGATTATGCCGAATATAGCGGCATTTATAGCGTGGGGACTTATCACGGCACTTTTTATTCCGACTGGATGGTGGCCGAATGAGTCGCTTGCGAAACTGGTAGATCCAACGATTACGTATTTATTGCCCATTTTAATTGGGTATACAGGTGGTAAATTGGTATATGATACTCGTGGTGGCGTCGTGGGTGCGATGGTTACAATGGGTGTTATTGTAGGGACAGATATTCCGATGTTTTTAGGTGCTATGATTATGGGGCCGCTTTCGGCTTATTTGATGAAAAAAGTAGATAAATTATATGAAGGTAAAATAAGAGCCGGTTTTGAAATGCTTGTAAACAATTTCTCTGCTGGGATACTCGCTGGGATTTTAGCCATTTTATCATTTTTAGCTATTGGGCCGGCGGTTGAAGCCATTAATAATGCGATGGCAGCTGGGGTATCTGCTTTAATGAACATGCATTTATTACCACTTGTCAGCATTTTTGTTGAACCAGGCAAAGTTTTATTTTTAAATAATGCGATTAATCATGGCGTTTTAAGTCCGATTGCAATTGATCAGGCGTCTGAGTTTGGAAAGTCGATTTTATTCCTTGTTGAATCAAACCCTGGACCTGGACTTGGGATTTTACTAGCTTACACGTTCTTTGGTCGCGGTACAGCGAAACAAACGGCGCCAGGTGCGATTATTATCCAATTTCTAGGCGGTATTCACGAAATTTACTTCCCGTATATTTTAATGAAACCAACCCTTTTAATTGCGGCTATTGCCGGTGGGATGACAGGAATTGCTACATTTTCATTATTCGGAGTGGGCCTTGTTGCCCCGGCTTCACCGGGTAGTATTTTCGCGATTTTAGCGATGACACCAAGAGGCGATTATTTGGGTATTATTCTTGGGGTTGCGGCAGCAGCTGCAGCATCATTCTTAGTCTCCGCACTCGTTTTAAAAACATCGAAAGTGAAAGAAACAGATTTAGAAGAAGCGGAAACGAAGATGACAGCCCTTAAAGGGAAGAAAGCAATGACACCTTCTCTTGCTGGAGCTGTAAATGAAGAGATGGCAGTGAGTGTGAATTTACCGGATAGTCCGAAAAAAATTATTTTTGCCTGTGACGCTGGAATGGGATCAAGTGCGATGGGGGCCTCTGTTTTAAGAAATAAAGTGAAGAAAGCAGGTCTCGATATTGAGGTTGTGAATTACGCCATTGCACAGCTGCCAAATGATGCGGATATTGTAGTGACGCATAAAGACTTAACAAACCGTGCTACTGAAAAATTACCACACGCCTATCATTTGTCAGTAGACAACTTCTTGAGTAGTGAAAAATATGATGAGCTGGTTGAAAAATTAGCCACACAAGAATAAAAGGAGATTTGAAACATGTATATTTCGGCGCGAGCAAGACTCATTTTAGAATATTTATTCATGTCTAAAGAAGCGATTACGACAAGTATTTTAGCTGATTATATGTCTGTTAGTGTTCGCACAATTCGCCGAGATTTAAAAGATGTCGCCGAAATTTTACATGGTTATAAATTGCAGTTAGAACGTGGAAGTGATCAAGTTTTATCGATTACTGGAGCAGATAGCGACAAACAGGCGTTCAAATGGCAGTTACTGGACCTTTCTTATAATGAATACACCCCTCTAGAACGCCAACAGTTTGTTTTAAAGACGCTTTTAAAAGAAGATGAGCCCATTAAATTGATTGCGCTCGCGAATGATTTATCTGTTACCGTGTCAACCATTAGTAATGATTTAACCAAAATTGAAGAAGATTTACCAAAAGGCGTTCAAATTGAGCGACGACGCGGAGCAGGTATTTCACTTTCGGGTGATGAGCTAAAAAAACGTTCGCTACTAAGCGATTTAATCGCCGAACAGTTTTCTCAAAAGACATTATTTCAATTGTTTAATGAGACGTCACAATCAGAAAAAACAAGCCAATTTGTAGATGAGCGTTTGCTTCACCTTGTTGGAAAAGAAACCATTTTAAACGTGGAAAAAAAAGCGCGGATTTGGCGTAGTGAACTCCCTTATAAAATTACGGATGAAGCCTATTTAAACTTAGTTATTCATATTGCGATTTCAGTTCACCGCATGTTAACAGGCCATTTTATCCAAGAATTTGCACAAAAAGATACGATCAGAGGTTATGCGGAATTTCAAGTAGCTAAAGAAATTTTATCTAGCTGTTTAGAAATGGAAGCAGAAGTTGTGCCGGACGGGGAAGCGGCTTATGTGACGATACATCTCCGCGGTGCAAAATCAGATGACTATGAGGCGCATGATTTTTCAGGGAACGAACATGTTCTTTCTGTGACGCTTGCTAAACAACTAATTCGCCGAGTAGAAAATCGGATTCATCGTAAGTTTGAAGAAGGCGCCCTTTTAAAAGGTTTAACAGCCCATCTTCGTCCAGCTTTAAGGCGGTTGAATGAAAAAATGCGGATTCATAATCCGCTTGTCACATCCATTAAGGAAGACTACCCTGAACTTTTTGACATCGTAAAAGAAGAATTTTCAGCGGTTTATTTGAAGGAGGCTGTACCGGAGGAAGAAATCGGTTATCTTGTCCTACATTTTGGGGCTGCTTTATTGACACTAGAAGAAGAGTCTAATTTTAGTGGTATTGTGGTTTGTGCAAGTGGAATCGGCACTTCTAGAATGCTTGTAACGCGGCTTAGACAAGCGATTCCAAAACTTAAGCAACTCGAAACGGTATCCCTTTTTGAACTCCCTAATAAAGTGAAATCACCACATGATGTGGTCGTGTCTACCATCGATTTAGGAGAAGTCGATTTTGATTATTTTCTCGTTTCGCCCATGTTATCAGAAAGAGAAATTTCACAAATTGAGCTTTATTTACACGGAAAAAGTTCAACTTATCATCATTACGACGATTTGGAAAAAGAGCAACAGCTAACCATGTTAGAAACCATTCACCGGTTAGAAAATAAAAAACGTTATACAGAAACTATTTTAGATGTATTAAAAAACTTTCAAGTCATGGTGATGGAAGAAGTCACACCAAGTTTAGAAGATATGATTCGTGCGATTTTAATGCGAATTATGGAAAAAGATCAGACTTTCAAGTCGAGGCCCTTAGAAAATCTCTTTTATCACGCGAAAAATGGGGTGGGTTTGGGATAAGTGGGACTAAAATGGCGCTATTTCATGCACGTAATGAGCATATATCAAAACCGCTTTTTCAAATTTTCCCGTTAAAAGGGAAAGTGAATGTGCCTGGAATGAACGGGATGGACGTGGAAGTCGAAACATTTATTGTGCTACTTGCCCCTGAAAAGTTGTCACCACAAGGATTAGAAGTGTTAAGTTACATTAGCAGCCTTTTAATTGAAAGCGAGGAAACGATTCGTCTTTTTGAATCACGTGATACAAAGCGGAATGACACAATTTGTCAATTCAAAAATTAAATTAATTTCATTTAGTATTAGAAAGGAAAATAAAATGGGAATGTTTAACAAAATTGGTTAGTTAACA
>NZ_ALWW01000009.1 GCF_000344175.1 Listeria fleischmannii subsp. fleischmannii LU2006-1
TTCCGCAAAGTTCCACTTTTTTGGGAAAACCAGTATCAGTTTAAAGCGACGAAGAGTCATCTTCTTAAAGCGATTCGTTTTTATCGAACTACTGTTTTTGACATCTCTCTTTCCCTCCCTCCGACACTTACATGGACTAGTGAAAGTCCTTATAAGGCTTCAGAATGCTAGCGAACTGTTAGCGAGATTCTGAAAGCATAACAGGATAAGCATTCACTCACTTAAAATTATATATGAAACCTGTTTTTGCGTCAACATGAAATCGTTAACTTTACTAATTTTCTTTAAAAACTTTTTTCAAGCTCAAAATGATAAGAAGCGGCTGCTAAAAAATATAAAGGTGCTGTTTCCGTTCTTAAAATCCGCGAACCAAGCCCCGCAAAAAGCACATTCGCTTGTGTAAGTAACTTCACTTCCTTATCACCAACACCACCTTCTGGGCCAAAAATAACTAAAAGTTTTTCTCCAGGCTTCATTTTTTCAAATGTTGAAACTAGTGTCTTCGTCTCATTTAAACGCGCACTTTCTTCATACGCCAAAAGAACATAATCAAATTCAGCAAGCCTATTCATAAGCACCGTGAAACTCTCACAAAACGAAATAGTTGGAATATGCGTCCGGTGAGATTGTTCAGCTGCTTCCTTTGCAATTTTTTCTAAACGTTCTATTTTTTTACGCACTTTTTTCGTCTCCCACTTAGAGATAGAACGCTCTGCCGCAAAAGGAACAAAAGAAAATGCGCCTAGCTCGGTTGCCTTTTGCACAATTAAATCTAATTTATCACCCTTTGGCAAACCACTCGCAATCGTGATTTGTACAGGTAATTCAGGACTCTTTTCTATGTTTTCCTGTGCACTTAATTTGACCGCGCTCTCACCAATTTCAATCACTTCCGCAATAAACGCATTTTCCTCTTTGTCCACAATATACACTTTTTCTCCGGACTTCATACGCATCACGCGAGACATATGATGAAAGTCATCACCCGAAATAAAAAACGGCTCAAAAAGACTTAACTTTTCATTCGTAAAGTACCGTTGCATCTTAATTTTCGCCTCGTTTCGCAATAACCGCGACCCAGTCCCCTTGTACTTCCGTAGTAAGAACCGTTAACCCAGCCGCACGGATAGCCTCTCTCACAGTCTCCGCTTTTTCTGCAATAATTCCAGATGCAATAAATAGTCCGCCTGGTTTTAGCGTGTTATATACATCTTCTGGGAAAAGTAAAATCACCTCGGCTAAAATATTAGCCACAATAACATCAACCCGCTCGAAAACCCCATCGAGCAAATTATTTTGTCTCAGCGTAACAATTGCCTCCACATGATTTTGATTAATATTCTCCTCAGCCGCTCTAACAGCGACCTCATCTAAATCCATCGCAAGAACTTTTTCCGCGCCTAGTTTCGCACTTAAAATCGACAAAACACCAGATCCCGTCCCAACATCAATAACCGAATCATTTTTCTTTAAATAAGTTTCAAGTGCGCGCATACAAAGCTGTGTTGTAGGGTGTGTGCCCGTTCCAAAGGCCATCCCAGGATCTAGCTCAATGACAATTTCATTTTCCCTGCCTTGATAGTTTTCCCAAGTTGGTGCGACGGTGATTTGTTCCGTAATTTGAACAGGATGGTAATATTTTTTCCAAGCCGTCGCCCAATCATCATCATTCACATCGTTTACTTGGAAACTAAGATCGCCTAGTGCAATATCAAATTGCTTTAAATTTCGGATCGTTTGTTCCATTTCAGCTAATTGCGCCAGAAATTCATCCGTTTTTAAAAAATAAGCTTTAATGACTACTCCGTCTTCCGGATAATCAGCGGCGTTTAGCGCATAAATTTCACCGAATTTATCTTCTCGTTCTCTGTGAAAATCAATCGCATCCGTAATAGAAACGCCGCTAGCTCCGTATTCAGTCAATTGATTGGCTACGGGTTCCACCGCTTCATTTAATGTATGGATTTCAACCTCAGACCACTCCATTTTACTAACTCCTCCTATATAAAAAACCGTATGTTGAAAACCAATTTTTAGTCAACATACGGTCTTAAATTAGTCGCCTTTAAATGCTTTTTTCATTTTATCAAAAAAACCAGATGTCTGCTCATCCACTTTATCGCCTGTTGTGGTCGCAAACTCACGTAAAAGCTCTTTTTGTTTATCATCTAGTTTCTTCGGTACTATAACCTTAACAGACACGTGTTGATCTCCCGTACCGTTTCCGCGTAAGTGCGGCACACCTTTCCCGCGCATTCTAAATGTTGTACCTGTTTGGGTACCTGCTGGGATTTTAAGCCGTACTTTTCCGTGTACAGTTGGGACATCAATTTCATCGCCAAGTGCGGCTTGAACGAAAGTAAGCGGCACTTCTACAAAAATGTCATCTCCTTCGCGTTCGAAAAATTCATCTGGAATAATAACGAATACAACGAATAAATCGCCGTTTGGTCCTCCGTTAATTCCAGCTTCACCTTCACCTGCAACACGCATTTGTTGGCCATCATTAACACCTGCTGGAACTTTTAAGCTGATTTTTTTCGTTTTCTTCACGCGACCTGTTCCGTGACAAGTCGAACATTTGTCTTTGATTTCCTTGCCGGTTCCGTTACAGTAACTACATGTGCGTTTATTGACGATTCGTCCAAATGGTGTATTTTGTTCAACATTAATCGTTCCTTTTCCGTCACAGTGCGAACATTTTTCCGGGTGGGTTCCAGGTTTTGCACCTGAACCATGACATGTATCACACTCTTCCTCACGAGGAATTTCGATTTCAGCTTCTTTACCAAAAACGGCTTCTTTAAATTTAAGACGCATGGTATATTGCAAATCATTCCCTTGACGTGGTGCATTTGGATCTTGTCTAGCTCCTCCACCGCCAAAGAATGTATCAAAAATATCTTCAAAGCCAGAGAATCCGCCACCAGAGAAACCACCGGAAAATCCTCCGCCTCCGCCAAACCCTTGGTTAGGATCAACATGTCCGTACTGATCATATTGCGCACGTTTGTTTTCATCGCTCAATACTTCATAAGCTTCTGAAATTTCCTTGAATTTTTCGTCGGCGCCACTTTCTTTATTGATATCCGGATGGTACTTTTTGGACAGTTTCCGGTATGCTTTTTTTATTTCATCTGCTGAAGCGCTCTTTGAAACGCCAAGTACTTCATAATAATCGCGTTTGGCCATCCGCCATCACTCCTTTTCCATTATCCTTACGTATTGTATCACAAGAAAATCGATAAGAACAGTTCATAAGTTCGAAAAGGCCAAAGCCAGCAAGACTTTGACCCCTTCTTTTAAAACAACTTATTTATCTTCTTTTTTCTCGTCATCATTCACTTCTTCAAACTCTGCATCCACCACATCATCTGAAGCGCCAGCAGCTGCTTCTCCGTTTTCACCTTGAGCTGCTTGTTGTTCAGCTGCCGCTTGTTCGTAAAGTTTAACAGACAGATTTTGTACAATTTCGTTTAAAGCATCTGTTTTCGCTTGAATAGCTTCAAAATCTTCGCCTTTTAGTGCTTCTTGAAGTTCATCTCGCGCTGCTTCCGCTTTTTTCACTTCTTCTTCTTCCACTTTACCTTCTAACTCTTTAAGAGTTTTATCAACTGTAAATACAAGTTGGTCGGCATTGTTACGAAGTTCCGCATGTTCTTTATTTTTCTTATCTTCTTCTGCATTAGCTTCTGCATCTTTTACCATACGATCAATTTCTTCATCTGTTAAACCTGAAGAAGATTTAATCACGATGTTTTGCTCTTTACCAGTTCCAAGATCTTTAGCACGAACCGTTACGATACCATTTTTATCAATATCAAAGGATACTTCGATTTGTGGAATACCACGTGGTGCTGGTGGAATATCCGCAAGTTGGAAGCGGCCAAGTGTTTTGTTATCTTTTGCCATTGGGCGTTCACCTTGCAAGACATGAATATCAACAGCCGGTTGATTATCTGCTGCAGTTGAGAATGTTTGTGATTTAGAAGTTGGAATGGTTGTATTACGTTCAATCAAGACTGTAGATACACCGCCCATTGTTTCAATACCAAGTGATAACGGTGTTACATCAAGTAAAACAACGTCTTTTACATCACCAGTGATTACGCCACCTTGAATAGCGGCACCCATGGCAACTACTTCATCAGGGTTTACACCTTTATGAGGTTCTTTACCAAGTTCTTTTGTAATCGCTTCTTGAACAGCTGGGATACGCGTTGATCCACCAACTAAGATAACTTGATCAATATCGCTTGCAGAAAGTCCTGCATCTTTAAGCGCTTGACGAGTTGGGCCAATTGTACGGTCAACTAAATCGTGAGTTAATTCATCAAATTTCGCACGGGTTAAACTAACTTCCAAGTGAAGCGGACCGGCTTCGCCTGCTGTAATAAATGGTAAGGAAATTTGTGTGCTTGTGACACCAGATAAATCTTTTTTCGCTTTTTCAGCTGCGTCTTTCAAACGTTGTAATGCCATTTTATCTTTGGAAAGATCAATGCCATTTTCTTTTTTAAATTCGGCAACTAAATAGTCAATAATTTTTTGGTCGAAGTCATCCCCACCAAGATGGTTATCCCCAGCTGTAGAATGAACTTCAAATACACCATCACCTAATTCAAGGATAGATACGTCAAACGTACCACCACCAAGGTCAAATACTAAAATGGTTTGATCTTGTTCCGTTTTATCCATACCGTAAGCAAGGGCTGCTGCAGTAGGCTCATTAATAATACGTTCTACTTCAAGTCCTGCAATTTTACCTGCATCTTTAGTTGCTTGGCGTTCTGCGTCGTTGAAGTACGCAGGTACTGTGATAACTGCTTTATCTACTTTTTCACCTAAATAATCTTCTGCATAGCCTTTTAAATATTGTAAAATAATCGCACTAATTTCTTGTGGCGAATAATCTTTTCCTTCCACTGTTTCCTTGTAATCTGTTCCCATGTGACGTTTAATGGAACTTACAGTGTTTGGGTTTGTGATAGCAGCACGTTTTGCCACTTCACCTACTTGACGTTCTCCGTTTTTAAAACCGACAACAGATGGTGTTGTACGAGCACCTTCTGGATTTGGGATAATTTTAGCTTCTCCGCCTTCTAATACTGCAACTGCTGAGTTTGTAGTTCCTAAGTCAATACCAATAATTTTGCTCATAATTTAAATTCCTCCTGATATATAAAATTAAAGTTTTTATTCGTTTACTTTGACCATCGAAGGTCTAATGACCCGGTCTTTAATTTTGTAACCTTTTTGAAGTTCTGCTGTAATCTCATTACTTGCCGCATTTTCATCTTGATCTTGCATAATAGCTTGATGGAAATTGGGATCAAATTGTTCACCTAAAGCAGGAATACTTTCGATACCTTCTTTTTCAAAAGCTGTCATAATCTGGCTATAAACCATGTTCATGCCTTTTAATATCGCTTGTACTTCCTCATTATCAGATTCTGTATCAAGCGCCTTTTCAAAACTATCAAGCGCCGGTAAGAGATCCTCAGCTAAACTTTGAGAACGAAACTTTGTCGCTGCCTCACGTTCTGTTGTGTGGCGTTTTTTTACGTTTTCAAAATCAGCATGTAAACGCAAATAGCGATCTTCTTGCTTCGAAAGTTCTCTTTCAAGTTCTTCAATCTTTGTTTCCAAAGCTTTTACAGCTTCTTGATCTTTCATTTCAACTTCTACTTCATTAATCTCAACATCTGCTTCTTTTTGAATTTCTTCTTCCAATTTAGCTTGCTTATCTTTTTTCTCAGACAAAAGTGTCACCTCCTGAAAAAACGCTTGTTTCTCCAGCCCTTTCTATTTTTGATTCTCATGATAAAGTTTTGTTAAAACAGTCGTTAAATCTTGACTAAACACATCTACTAAGCCAAGCATTCGGCTATATTCCATCCTTGTTGGGCCTAGTAAGACAATCCCACCGACTCGCTCATCCGCAATTCGGTAAGTTGCTGTAATGATGCTTAAATCATCCATGAATTCATTATTTAGTTCACGGCCAAATTTGACCGAAACCCCATCAGGAATGTCACGGAATAAATCATAAAGAACATCTTCTGCTTCTACCAGTTGTAAGAAACCACGAATTTTCGCAACATCATGAAATTCAGGTTGATTTAAAATATTCGTTTTCCCTCCGAGATAAATGCGCTCTTTATTGACACGATGAAATGTATTTAATAAAATTTCGCTCATATACTCGGCATTTTCAACATGTTTGGTAAGAAGCTCCTCAACTTCATGTTCAATGCGGGTTTCCAGTGCGTCAAGCGGAACTCCGACCAAACGATCATTTAAAATATTCACTGTTCGTTCCATATCAGACGGTGTCACGCCAATTGGGAGTGTCACCAAATGATTATCCACATGCCCTTGATCCGTGATTAAAATCAGCATAGCTTGCTGGCGACTAATGGGCACAAAACGAAAGCCACTAAGTTTATTCACAGCTGAATTCGGCCCAAGTACAATGGATGTATAACTTGTTAATTCCGAAAGTAACGATGCTGAGTTTTGAATAACTTCTTCTGCCTCATCATAATCTGCCTGAAACACGGACTGAATAATCTGCCTATCCTCTTTGGAAAGTTTTTTCGGTTTTAATAAATAATCTACATAAAACCGGTATCCTTTTCAGACGGGACACGTCCAGAAGAGGAATGCGTTTTTTCAATGAATCCATATTCTTCAAGCACGCTCATTTCATTTCGAATTGTCGCAGAGCTGTATGGAAGGTCGCTTTCTTTTAATAGATTTTTTGAACCTACAGGCTGAACAGTCCAAGTGAAATGATCGATAATCGCTCGAAAAATCTGAAGCTGCCTTTCCGTCAACATACCTTTCACCTCTTTTTTTAGCACTCAAATCGTCCAAGTGCTAAATACAAGTATAAATTTACCAAACAAATCAGCTCTAGTCAACTGAAAACACTTCATTTCCGACTAAAGACTGACATGTTTGGTCAAAATTGGTCAACCATGCGATTTATAAGAACTCACGAAATACATTATTTCCTAAAAAACGACCTGCTTTTGTTAATTTTACATTTTCCTTTGTATTTTCTAACCATCCTTTTTCCGATGTCACTTGAATCGCTTCCTTAAAAGTAGTATCTAATTCTTGCCCAAACTTCTCAAAAAACCGTGCTTTACTAACACCACTCACTTTACGAAGCCCTAAGAACATTTCTTCTTCCATTTCTTCTTTTGGCGTTAAATCCTTGGTTTGAAAAACAGGAAGTCGATTTTCTTCAAGCGGCGTCATATATTGCTTAAGCGGACCAAAATTACTATACCTCGTATCACTTAAATAGCCATGTGCCCCTGCACCAAACCCAAAATAATGTTCATTGCTCCAATAAACGATATTATGGCGACTTTGAAAACCTTCTTTGGCAAAATTGCTGATTTCGTACTGTTTCTTTCCGTGACGCTCCATTTCATTCATCAAAAAGGCATACATATTCGCCTCCGCATCTTGAGTGGGCAAAATAAGTTGTCCTTTTTGCATCAAATTATAAAATATCGTTTTTGGTTCAATAATGAGCGAATACGCCGAATAATGTGGTAAATCCAGTGCTAACGCCTGATGTAACGTATCTTTAAAATCCGCTTCCGTTTGCCCTGGCAAGCTAAAAATTAAATCAATACTCACATTTTCAAAACCAACCTCTTCCATATTGCGAATGGATTGATAAACATCTTTTACAGTATGGATTCTACCAATTTTTTTAAGCAGTTCATTGTTAAAACTTTGAACCCCCATACTAATACGATTGACGCCACTTCGTTTCATCGCTTTTAATTTAGAAACAGAAAGATCTCCTGGGTTCGCCTCAAACGAAAATTCTACATTTTTAGAAAGGGGGAAGATGCGGTGAACAGATTCAGAAAGGCGCTCAATTTGTGATTCATTTAAAGTCGTTGGCGTCCCGCCCCCGACAAATACCGTTTCAACAGTATCAAGCGACCTCCCTTTTGTTTTCATCTCCATTTCTTTAATGAGTAAATCAACATAGTGGTCAACTGGCTGCCCTTCTAAAAATACTTTATTAAAATCACAATAGTAACAAATGTGTTCACAAAAAGGAATATGAATATATACAGCGGTCATTTGCGCCACTTCTTTCTTTAAAAAAGAGCCGCCAGAAAAGCGGCAACTCTTTCATTTTTTATTGATTGTCGTCCATTTTTAAAATTGCCATGAAAGCTTCTTGCGGCACTTCAACGGAACCGATTTGTTTCATTCGTTTCTTACCTTCTTTTTGTTTCTCTAAAAGTTTTCGTTTTCTTGAAACATCCCCGCCATAACATTTGGCAAGAACATTTTTACGTAATGCTTTAATCGTCGAGCGGGCCACAATTTTCGTACCAATCGCAGCTTGAATAGGCACTTCAAATTGTTGGCGCGGAATTAGTTCGCGTAATTTTTCAACAATAATTTTACCGCGTTCATAGGCAAAATCACGGTGAACAATAAAGCTAAGCGCATCTACTTTTTCCGCATTCAGTAAAATATCCATTTTAACGAGTTTCGAAGCCTGATAACCAAGCACTTCATAGTCAAACGAGGCATACCCTTTAGTACTTGATTTTAATTGGTCGAAGAAATCATATACGATTTCAGAAAGTGGAATTTCATAAATAATACTCACACGAATATCATCTAAATATTCCATCGTAATGAAATTGCCTCGTTTATTTTGCGCAAGTTCCATAACAGCACCAACATATTCATTTGGTACCATAACAGTTGCTTTTACATAAGGCTCTTCTACAGATAAAATAACACCCGGTTCTGGCATTTCTGCAGGATTATCCACAATAATTTGTTCCCCGTCTGTCAAATTCACATGGTAAATAACACTTGGTGCTGTTGTAATTAAGTCAATATTAAATTCTCGTTCAATTCGTTCCTGAATGATTTCCATATGCAAAAGACCTAAAAATCCAGAGCGGAATCCAAAACCTAATGCTTGAGAAGTTTCAGCTTCAAATTGCAGAGCTGAATCATTTAATTCTAGTTTTTCAAGTGCATCCCGTAAATCATTATATTTAGAGGAATCAATCGGATATAATCCGCAGTATACCATTGGATTTAACTTCCGGTACCCCGGTAACGCTTCAGATGCCGGATTGTTCGCAAGCGTAATAGTATCCCCGACACGCGTATCCCCAACATTTTTAATCGATGCTGTCAAATAACCTACATCGCCAACCATTAAAACATCTTGAGCAGTTGCTTTTGGTTTAAATACGCCTACTTCTGTTACTTCAAATTCTTTCCCATTAGACATTAAGCGAATTTTATCCCCCGCTTTTACGGTTCCTTCTACAATACGAATATTAGCAATAACTCCACGATAAGCATCAAATACAGAATCAAAAATGAGCGCTTTTAGCGGCGCGTTTAGGTCACCTTTTGGTGCTGGCACCTTTTCAACAATTTGTTCTAATATTTCTTCAATACCTATCCCAGCTTTTGCAGAAGCTAAAACAGCCTCGCTGGCATCCAGTCCAATAACATCTTCTATTTCCTCACGTACGCGCTCTGGATCTGCAGCAGGTAAATCAATTTTATTTATAACAGGTAAAATTTCAAGGTCATTATCAAGGGCTAAATAGACATTGGCTAACGTTTGTGCTTCAATGCCTTGCGCCGCATCTACAACTAAAACAGCGCCTTCACATGCAGCCAGACTACGCGATACTTCATACGTAAAATCGACATGCCCTGGTGTATCAATAAGATGGAAAGTATAGGTCTCGCCATCTTTTGCTGTATAATTCAATTGAACAGCATTTAGTTTTATTGTAATTCCACGTTCTCGTTCCAAATCCATTGAATCAAGTAGTTGATCCTTCATTTCACGATGCGTTAGTGCATGTGTTTTTTCTAAAATACGATCAGCTAAAGTTGACTTCCCATGGTCAATGTGAGCGATAATTGAAAAATTTCTTATTTTTCCTTGTCTTTCTAGCATTTCTTTTTTATTCATTATCCCAGCTCCTGATTTTGGCTCATCCCTTATAAGATGGCAAGCTAAGGTTGATTATATCAGTAGAAACATGATTATTCAATGACTTCTTTTAAAAATAAGCTTTTTTAAATAAAAATCAGAAAGTATTATTGCAAAACCGCCAATCTTTATGTATAATAGCATTTGTTCTGGTGTAATTTAAAAAGGTATGTTTTGAAATAAATAGTACCTCATTAGTTTGGACGGAGGTGAATGGAATGCCAAATATTAAATCTGCGATTAAACGTGTAAAAACAACTGAAACACGCAACAGCCGTAACGTTGCTCAACGTTCCGCAATGCGTACAGCCATTAAAAAAGTAGAAGAAGCTGCTGCTACTAACGCTGACAATAAAGAAGAATTATTTGTTGCTGCGAGCAAAAAAATCGATTCTGCTGTATCTAAAGGCTTGATTCATAAAAACAAAGCGGCTCGTAACAAATCTCGCTTAGCTGCAAAAGTAAAATAATTGCGGAAAACATCACGTTCGTGGTGTTTTTTATTTTGTTTAAAAACGCAGGTCGCATGCAACCTGCGTTTTATTTTTGTTTTAAATTAATCCTTTTTGTTTCTTACGATAATCTTCTAGCTCAAATAAAAACCACTCTAACTTCTGTTCACGATTACCAAAGCCTGTTTTTAGCTCTAAATCTATTTCTGAAACACGAAGTAGCGCAAAATTAAGTTCTTCTTGAGTAAAGCTTCTGGCCTGTTTAGCCGCAAGTTTCGCACGGAATGGATGGACTTTTAACATCCCCGCTGCCTGCTGAGAGCTATAGCCTTCTTTTTCTAAAATTTTAAGTTGATTTAATAAGCGAAACTGGCTACCAACTAAAGCCATTATCTTAATAGGTTCTTCTTTTTGCTTTAATAAATCATAATAAATCCGAAGTGCTCCCGCGATGTCTTGGGCAATCAATTTGTCGAGCAGTAAAAAAATATTTTGCTCCAAAGAGCGAACAACGATATTTTCTACATCTTGCAGAACCACTTTTTTTTCTTCAAACTTATAAAGCATTAATTTGTCTAATTCATTCATAGCTGTTGTCAGATTACCGCTTGTAAGTTCAAACAAGTGTAAAATGGCCTCTTGTTGCATCTCAAATTGATTTTCTTTAATTTTATTTTGGATCCAAGCGATAAACTCTTTCTCATTAGGTCGTTTCGCTTCAATGACAGTGGCTGTTTTTTTGAGCAACTTGGTTAATTTCTTACGTTCATCGAGCTTTTCAACATGAGCAACAATGCACAGAACGGAGTAATCAACTGGATTATTTAAGTAGGCCTCTAATTTTTCTGGTTGATGTTCCACTTTGCTTTTGTTCTTTTCAGTTGTTAAAAAGCTAGGGTTGCTTGCTAAAACAAGTCGCTTGTCGCCAAAAAATGGTAAGGTTTCAACCTCTTCAAGCGCTAATTGGATTGGCGTTTCGTCTAAGTCAAAATTGGCATAATTAAATTCTAATTCATCTTCAGAAAGAACATTCTCAAGTAGTCGTTTTTTGGTTTCGTTAATAATATAATCTTCCACCCCGATTATTAAATAAACGGATGCGATTTTTTTCTGTTCTATTCTTTTCCATTCCTCTATCAAAAGAACCACTCCTCCTTTTCATCCTAATCGAATTTTACGGTCTTTTCAAGCGTAAAGTGAAATCCTTTTTGAAAGGTATAGGTCATCATTCCATTCTCATCTGTACGTAAAATCGAAACTTGATTTTTATTCAAAGTGGATAAGGTTTCAGGATGTGGATGACCGAAACGATTATTTAAACCGGATGAAATTATCGCAATTTGTGGCTTTACAGCTTTAACAAAAGCATCGGTTGTGGAGGTTTTACTCCCGTGATGCGCTATTTTTAAAATATCAGCAGAAATATTTTGTTTGAGTAAGGCTTCCTCTGCATCTGCTTCAATATCGCCAGTAAATAACCAGACTAGGCCATCAAGGTGCGCTCGAATCACTAGTGAATCATTGTTACCTCCTTCTCCTTTTTGAGCAGGATAGATGACTTCTAGCCTATTTTCTCCGTACTGAAATGTTGCTCCTGCCAAGAGTTCTTTTACTGGAATTTCAGGTAAGTTCATTAGCATTTTGCTTAAAATAGCTTTTTGAGAGGATCCCGCTCCAATACAGATTTCTTCAATTTGAATTTCATCAGCTAACTCATCAAGTGCTTCCATATGATCTGCATCAGCATGCGTGACAAAAACTTTATCAAGTTGCCTAATTCCTCTTGCTTTTAAACTAGGCACAAGAACACTCGAGCCAACCAAATATTCTTTTCGTTTCTTCATCCACTCCTCTTTTTCAAAAGGTAGTGTTCCTCCGGTATCAATTAAAAAGGTTCCGGCGTTTTTGGGTAGTTGGATTAAAATGCTGTCGCCTTGTGATACATCAATGATTACGACTTCTCCATTTAAGGGAAAATGTTGCCAGTAGCACGCACTAAAATATACTACAACTAAAACTAATGCTCGTTTCGTATATCCTTTTTCTACAAAATAAAAAATAAAGTAGAGGCCGATGATAAAGGACCAAAGAAATAGGCTACTTGGTCTGCCAGAAATAATGCTTTTTACAGGAAAATTTGCCAATATTTGAGTCATCCATTCAGTAAATTGAAGCACTAGGGTAAGCATATAGTTTGGAACAAAAAATAAAACTGGGTGAATCGATGCGAAAAAGCTAATTAAAACAAGTGGCACAATAACAGCTGAAAACAGCGGGACATACACGATATTAAGTAAAATACCAACAATCGAAAACTCATAGAAATGGAACATCATCACAACGGAAGAGGCTAGCGTTGAGATAAGAGAAATATAAAATCCCAGTTGCCACTTATTGGATATAGTGTTTAAAATCCGCTTAGAGAGTATGATAGCAAAGGCTACGCTATAGGTTAATTGAAATCCTACTTCAAAAATAGTATAGGGGTTTAAGAGAACAAACAGAATGAAGGTTAGTGAAATCGCTGTGAGTGTGGATATTTTTTTTGCAGTAAGCAAGACTAAAAAACTCATCCCAGCTGCTCTTAAAACTGGTGGATTAAAACCAGCTAAGAGCGCATAGGCAGGGATTAAAAAAAGTAGAATAATTCGACTTGTCTCACGTGTTATCCCAAAGCGTAGTAAGGCACTATAAAATAAAGATACGAATAAATTGACATGCAAACCAGAAATAGCTAATAAATGGACCACGCCCAATTTTTGATATTGGCTAAATATCTGTTCGTCAAAAAGATCTTTCTCTCCCACCGTTAATGCAGCGATGTAGGGTGTGATTTCCGGATTAAAAGTTCGGTCAATATATTGGATAATCGAATGCCTCATATTTTCCACTCTTTGGAAAAAGGTAGGATGCTTCACAGAGCCTAGTGCGATATTCGAAGCCTTGGCGATATAATGAATACCTGAACGTTTTAAATAGGTTTGATAATTAAATTGAAAATCATTTCGATTTGGGGAAGGTTGTTCTAAGCTGGCAACAGCCGTAAAGGAAGTTCCCAGTTTCAAATTTTGAAAGGATGCTTTTTCTGCTTTTGTTTTGATTTGATAGGTGACCAAAATTTTTTCATCCTTGTAAGATGAAACAAATTGCATTTTATCCCCGTCTATTTTAAATTTTGATTCGATTGTAGCGTCTAACTGAATTTCTCCAGGTCGTAAACGAGACTCGTTTCGTTGTTCTATAAATGTCACATAAACGAATGTCATACACATAACCATAAAAAGAATTAAAAATTGTTTTATTCGCTAAACTAAGGTATACGCATAATAAAATACTAACAATAAAAAAAAGAGGAGTCCAAAAGACTCCCAAACTTGAAAAAATGATAACCAAGACCGAAAAAAATACATATCGTTCGATGGCTTTCACTCCATTTCTTAAGATAGTCTGTTTGTCATGTTTAAATAGAGTTTTTCTGCATATTCTTCTGGTATTTTTTCATCGATTGCGGCTTGTTTGATTTCATTTAATATCTCCGCTTTATTGATTTCCTCACCCCGGAAAATATGTGAATCAAACGGGATTTTTTTAAGTTCAACACCCGCTTGTTCAAATAATTCGATGGCATAAGGGTGATTTTTATAGTCTTCTGCATAACAAACGGTTTTATCCCAGCTTGAATAATAGATTTACAACATGCCACGCACGGGAAATGAGTCACATACATTTCTGCTTTATCTGTGGATGCACCAAATTTAGCACATTGTAAAATCGCGTTCATTTCGGCATGAATCGTGCGAATACAATGACCTTCCACGACTAAGCAGCCATGTTCAGCGCAGTGATCCCCTCCTGCAATTGAGCCATTATAGCCGCCTGCAATAATCCGCTTATCTCGCACAATGGTTGCTCCTACCATTAGACGTGTACATGTGCTTCTTGAAGAAATTAAATGGCTTTGTGCCATAAAAAACTGGTCCCAAGCAATACGTTTCATGATTCTACCTCACTTTCATCTTTAAGTATAAATTTGAACTTTTAGGTAGTCAATCAAAATTTTAGGCTTCTAAATACTCTTTTAATTTCTCGACGGTTTTTGCTCCAATCCCGCTCACATTTTTTAAGTCATCAATCGTTTGAAACAGCCCTTCTTTTTCGCGATAATCAAGAATAGCTTTTGCTTTCGCCTCTCCAATCCCCGGAACCTCTTGTAAATCACTAATAGAAGCCTGATTCACATTTATCTTTTGTTCTTTTTGATTAGACGTGTTTGCATTAGAAGCGATTTCCGTCTCGCCAATTTTAAACACTGTAATCACCATTTCATCTTTTAACTTTTCAGCCAAATTGATGGCATTTTTATCCGCTTCATCTGTAAATCCCCCTGAGACAGCAATCGCATCTTTCACTCTTCCATCAACCGCAATTTCATAAACTCCTGGCTTTTTAATCGCTCCTTTCACATCCACAATAACTGTTTGTTTTTTAGTATTTTCCACTTTTTCTACTTCTTGTTTTTCTGAAAGTGGTCTAATTTCTTCTTTTGCACTGCTATTTGGTGATTGTAACAACATATAGCCGACAAGAAGCAAAAACGCAATTCCTACACCAAGCCAAACCCACTTTGGAAATTTTTCATATAGTTCTTTCATTCTTTTTCTCCTTTTACTTTTACTTATTCGCCATAAACAGCCCTTTTCCTCGTCATTAACGAAAAAAAAGAAAGTAGCTTTTTAAACTACTTTCTTGCTAAAAAGAAGATTCTCTCACTTTTTTCATGTGGTTTTTCCAGTGAAAAATCTGCATAGACCTCTATTTTTTTGAATCCTGTTGCCATTAATTTATTTTCATAAACGTTTATGGGATAGGTGCGTTCTTTGTGAAGTTCGTCTTTTCTTGTATACGTGCCGTCCGCATTTTCAATAAAAAACGTTAATTCATGCTCAACAGAATGCGGCAGCTCCCCTACAAAAGAATTCCAAATCACAGAAACAGCACTATCACTATCGCCGTAGCTATAATCACGAAAGCCTACATCCACCTTGTACACGGAATGCACATCAAAAAGAAATACACCATCCTGATTAAGATGCTCATAAACTCGCTGAAACGTGGCCATAAGCTCTTCCTCGGTTTCTAAATAGTTAAGGGAATCGCAAAAACAGGTGACAACATCAAAAGCGCTTTTGGGATGAAAATAGGCCATATTTTCTTTTGAAAAAGAAATAGGTAAGTTAATCGCATTTATTTTATCTTGGGATACACGAACCATTTCCGCTGACAAATCAAGCCCTGTCACATCATAACCTAGAAAATGCATCCGAATCGCAAACTCGCCTGTTCCGCTTGCAAGATCAAGTAAGGCCCCTTTAGCTTGAGGCAATACTTGACGTGCAAAATCCGCCCATTCATCATACAATTCGGCATCCATCAGTTCATCATAAACAATCGGGAAAAATTCGTAACTCATCCGCATAGACCCCTTTAGGAAGTAAAGGCTTCTGATACATTTTCAAGTGGCGCATCGCCCCAAAGCTTCTCTAAATTATAATAAGAACGCTCATCGCGGTGGAATACATGAACAATCACTTCGCCTAAATCAATTAACACCCACTGTGCAGCATCTAAGCCCTCAAGTCTCTTAACTTCTATCTCATGAAGCTGTGCTTGTTCTTTAATTTCACGTGCAATGGCTTCCACTTGTTTATCAGAATTCCCGTGACAAATCACAAAATAATCCGCAAAACTAGATAAGCCTTTCATATTCAGCGCTAAAATATCTTCCGCGCGTTTATCATCAGCCGCTTTTGCAACTAACATCAGTACATCATAACTGTTCAAATTTCAAAACATCTCCTTCTTTATTGAAAACGCAAAATGATTATAAGCCGAGAAAGTATCCGGAAAAATAGGTTGCTCTTTACTTGCTAAATACCCAATTGTACGAGAAAGAGCAAACAACATCGCTTTATCTAAAGAAGCCGCGGTGATTTTTCTTGCTTCTTCTACGCCAGGAAAATCTCGACCGGGCTCCGTGTAGTCAGCCAAAAAAATAATTTTATCAAGTGTGGACATATTTTCTGTTCCAGTTGTATGCCATCTGATTGCATTTAAAATTTCGTTATCTGTAATCCCAAACTCATGCTCCGCCAAATAGGCGCCTATTGGGGCATGCCAAATGGCGTTATTATAATCTAAAAACTCCGGGTTCATTTTTTCTCGAATAATTAATTCGCGCGAAAGCTCATCATCATAATACTTGGCATAATCATGTAAAATCGCCGCAATACTCGCCTTTTCTTCGGATTCAAAATAGCGTTTTGCTAATTCTACAGCCGTTTTTTCAACACCAAGCGTATGAATAAATCTTTTTTCAGGCATAGCTAGGCGAACTTTTTCAAGCATTTCCTCACGTTTCATATAACTGATGCTCCTTCACATATGAGACAACCTCTTTTGGCAAAAGATAATCAATTGGTTTTTTTTGTGCGACACGTTCGCGTAAAAGTGAAGAAGAAACTGACATCTCCGGTACTTCTACATTCAAAACGGGATAAGGTGTTTGTAGGTCATATTTTGGCCGGTTTACACCTACAAATTGCACTAAGTTCACTAACTGGTCAATCTTATACCAATTTGGTAAATATTCTACATATCCCCACCAATAATAAAATAGTAGTCGATATCTGGATTTTCTTCCACCATTTCTTTCATCGTATCATAGGTATAGGATTTTCCGCTTCGAGTGAGTTCCCTCTCATCCAGTGCAAAAGAAGGGTTATCACAGATTGCTAATTTTAACATTTCAATGCGGTCTTCTGCCTTCGCGCTGCTTGCTTCTTTATGAGGTGGAACGGAGTTTGGGAGAAAAATAATTTTTGATAGTGAAAGCGCCACCCTCACCTCGTTTGCAATAATTAAATGCGCGATATGAGGCGGATCAAACGTTCCACCTAAAATACCAACCCGCTTTTTCATAGTTTCACCTCACATTAAGGTAATACAATTTGTTTTTTATTTTTCGATTCTTTGTATAAAATAATCGTGCGCCCAATCACTTGCACTAATTCAGCACCTGAACGGCTGGAAATCGTTTCAGCCACTTCTTCTTTTGGCACTTCGCAATTTTGTAAAATTGATACTTTAATAAGTTCACGCGCTTCAAGTGCCTCCGCAATTTGAATAATCATATTCGGTGTTACGCCACCTTTTCCCACTTGAAAAATGGGATGAAGAGAATGGGCGTTTTTACGTAAAAATCGTTTTTGTGGATTTGTTAACATTGTTTTCCTCCTATAATGAAGCCAGTACCGCTTTTTTCATTACGTCCGTACTTGGCTTCTGGCCTGTCCATAATCTAAAGGCTAGTGCCCCTTGATGTATAAACATTGGCAAACCATTTTGAATGATAGCTTGTCTTTTTTCCGCTTCTTTTAAAAATAATGTTTTCGCAGGGTTATAAATAATATCGCTGCAAATGGTGCCTGGTTTTAAATGATGGAGTGAAATTGGCGTTTCATCTATTGTTTTTGGCAGACCAATGGATGTTGTTTGAATCACGATTGTAAAACTTCCTAACTCCTCTTCCGCCATATCCAGTGAAATCGCTCGGTCATTTTCAAAATCGCGAATCATCTCCGCCGCTTTTTGGATAGTTCGGTTTGCAACGGTCACCTGACAACCCACTTTTTCCTTTAGCGCTAAATAAATGCCCTTACTTGCACCACCTGCTCCAATGAGTAAGACGTGGTCATTTTTATGGAGCGCTCTTTTTTCAGTAAGACCCAAAAGATAGCCAAGACCATCTGTATTATAGCCAACCCACTTCGAATTCCTGCGCACAATCGTATTGACCGCCCCGCACTTTCTTGCAAAATCGTCAAGTTCGTCCAAAAATGGAATGACTCTCTCTTTAAATGGAACCGTCACATTACAACCTTCTATTTTTTCCAAAAAAAGAGGGAATTCCGTGTCGAACTGTTCTATTGATAATCGCTTCCGCGTATAGTGGGCGTCTATTCCAAGATCCAAAATCGCAGCGTTGTGCATTTCCGGCGATAATGAATGTGAGATAGGATTTCCAATAACAGCAAAATTTTTCATGATGCCACCCCTCCCTAAATAAGCGGTTCGCGAATCGTTACGTTGACACCTTTTGGCACCCAAGCCGTCACTTTCACATGGCCATTTGGAACACAAACCCAGCCTAAACCTGAAAAAACAATATCCGCTTTCTCCCGGATCACAAACTGATGTGGAACAAGTTCAGGCAAATCAGCTAAATCTTCTTCACTTGGTGGGTTTAAAATTAAGCCTCGTTGTGTTTCATAAAGGTGATTCGCTTTTTCAAGCTTCGTCCGGTGCGGCTCAAGCTGATTCGACATATACACAATAAAGGAAGAACGCTCCCCTTCCGTGAAATCAAGACGTGCAAGCGCACCAAAGAATAGCGTTTGCGATTGATTTAATTGATAGACGACAGGCTTAATTTCCTTTTTAGGCGTAATTAGTTTTAATGTTTTCGGGCCTATAAAATGTGCCATTTGATGGTGGTTGATAATACCAGGAGTATCAACTAAAACGCGATTTCCTTCAAGCGGAATTTCAATTTTATCAAGTGTTGTTCCAGGGAACTGTGATGTTGTAATGACATTATTTTCACCAGTTGCAAATTTAATAATGCGATTGATTAACGTTGATTTTCCAACATTTGTACAACCTACTACAAAAACATCTGCGCCATCTCTAAGCTCTTCAATTTGCTCCATCAAGGACTCAAAACCATAACCCTTTTCAGCGCTAATAAGAGCCACATCAGTCGCACGCAAACCCAAATCTTTCGCACGAGTTCGCATATAACGTGTCAATTTATCACGTTTTAAAGATTTTGGTAATAAATCCGCTTTATTGCCGACTAAAAGTACAGGATTATTCCCAACAAAACGATGTAAGCCAGGTAACCAGCTACCATCGAAATCAAAAATATCCACAACGTAGACAATTAAAGCTTTTTGACTCCCCAAATCATTTAAGATTTTCAAAAAATCATCATCTGTTAAAGAAACATCTTGAATTTCATTATAATGTTTTAAGCGAAAGCAGCGCTGACAAATCACTTGTTCTTTTTCTAGTGAAGATTTTGGTGCATAACCTGGTTTTGATTTATCATCCGACTGAATAATCGCCCCGCACCCTATACATCTTAATTCTTCGGTCAAAGTGAATCCTCCCATTCCATTTTTTGCTTTTTAGCTAATCGTTTCAAAATAATACGTTCCATAAAACGATTAAACTTTGTCGCAAGCCCGTCCGTTTCCTTTACTGGGCGAACAAAAATCGTCATCAACTTTTGTCTATTCCCACCTAAAATATCCGTCATAATTTGGTCGCCAATCATAATGGTTTCCTCAGGCGCCGAGTCAAGCTCGCGAAGTGCTTTTTTAAAGTTTTTACTAAGTGGCTTTTTCGCTTTGGCTAAATACGGAATTCGTGTAGCGCGAGCAACCCGGTCCACACGTTCCTCTGAATTATTCGATAAAATCATCACTTTAATACCTTCTGCTTCAAGTAATGTAAACCAGTTCATAATTTCGTGCGTCGCATCCATCTCATCCCAAGCAAGTAAAGTATTGTCCAAATCTGTTAAAATTGTGGTTTTGCCTAAACTTCTAACATGTTCTGCCGTAATTCCAAACGGAGAGTTTAACATCCTGTCTGGTGAAAATTGCTTTAACACTCATTTGCACCCCATTTTATATAGTATAAATTCTGCAAGTACTATCATACCGTGATTTACAGAGATAATCTACAAATTTTACCATCTTTCTGCTTTTTTTACAAAAAAAGATGGATTTAATGCTATAATGATGGAGAAATATACTTCAATTAAGCGTATGATAGGGAGGAAAAACCATGTCAAAAGAGTATTCCCTTGTTTGGGACCTTGATTCAATTTATTCTGGTGGCAGTAGCTCAACAGAACTGCAAACTGCGCTAAAAGAAAATAAACAAGAGCTAGACCAATTTGTTCAAAATGTTAAGGATTGGCAAATACCGGAAAATACAGATGATGCCTCTACATTCCTCATTTTAATTAATCAAAATGCAGATGTTGCACGTGTTTTATTAACGGCAAGTTCCTACTTAGAATGTTTAGCCTCCGCTGATGTCATGGATGAGCGCGCCCTTGAATTAGCTGCCCTTGTCTACCAACATCAATCGATTTTAAAAACAGCAGAAGATGAATGGTATGAAAAGTTTGCACAAATTTCAGACCGAGTTTGGAAAGAAATTTTACAACAAAACGGTTTTGAACAAATTGCTTTTGTTTTAAACGAAGCGCGTACAAATCGTAAAAAGAAAGGCACAAAGGAAGTAGAAAAAACGATTAACGCCCTTTCTGTTGACGGGTACAGAGGTTGGTCTGATCATTATGATACAATCGTTTCAAAAGTTCGCGTAAAAGTAGAGATAGATGGCGAAATAAAAGACCTTTCGGCTGGTCAGGCTCTCAATATGTTAAACCATCCAAAACGCGAAGTTCGCCAAGCTGTGTTTAAAGCCTATTCGAATAGCTGGCAAGAAAATGGCCGCCTTTTTGCAGATACATTAAACCATTTAGCTGGTTTCCGCTTAGCTACATACGAGATGCGCAACTGGGAAAATGTGCTTGCTGAACCGCTTTCTATTAATCGAATGGAACAAGGGACACTTGATGCGATGTGGAATGTGATTCGCGAACATAAAAGTACTTTTGTTACGTTTCTAAATCGTAAGGCCAAATTACTTGGCATTCCTAAACTTAGTTTTTATGATGTTGAAGCTCCTCTCGTTTTCGAAGGCGAGTCCAAAAAATATAGTTTCCAAGAAGGTGCCGAATTCATTATTCAGCAGTTTCAAAAATTCAGCCCTAAAATGGCACATTTCGCAGAACATGCTTTTCAGAATCGCTGGATTGAGGCAGAAGATCGCGACAATAAACGCCCCGGCGGATTTTGCACTGATTTTCCGGTTGCAAAAGAGAGTCGCATTTTTATGACCTATGACGGAGCACCTGGTACTGTCGCGACACTGGCGCATGAGCTTGGGCACGCTTTTCATTCCTACGTAATCCGTGATGAACCATTTGAAAATACGGACTACGCGATGAATGTCGCAGAAACAGCTTCGACTTTCGCGGAAATGATTATCGCAGATGCTTCCGTGAAAGAAGCAACCTCAAAAGAAGAAAAAATTACCCTTCTTGAAGATAAAATTGGACGTAGTATTGCATTCTTTATGAATATTCATGCTCGTTTCTTATTTGAAACTAGATTTTATGAAGCGCGCAAAAAAGGTATTTTATCTGTTGATGCTCTTAATCGCTTAATGGAAGAAGCGCAGCGAGAAGCGTATTTAGATACACTGGATGAGTATCATCCACAATTCTGGGCTTCAAAACTCCATTTTTATATTTCAGAAGTACCATTTTATAACTTCCCTTACACGTTTGGCTACCTCTTCTCGCTTGGCATCTATCATAAAGCCATTCAAGAAGGCGATAGTTACGAAGACAAATATATCGCGCTATTAAAAGATACAGGTTCCATGACAACTGAAGAACTTGCAAAAAAACATCTGGGCGTGGACTTAACCAAACCTGATTTCTGGGAAAGTGCTGTCCAAATTACGGTTCAAGATGTCGAAGAATTTTTATCATTAACAGAAGACTTATAAAAAAACAGCCTGTCACTTTTGGTGACAGGCTGTTTTTATGCATCCCATTCTTTCAAAAGGGCTAAAATACAAGCAGATGATGCTTTGGCTGCTGTTTCTAAAAAAGCATCGAATGAAATGGCGGCCTCTTTATCCGCAACATCTGATAGTGCTCGAACAATTAAAACGGGCGTATCAAACTGATGAGCCACTTGAGCAATTGCGGTTGCCTCCATTTCGACAGCCTTTACCTCCGGGAAATATGTTTTAATAGCTTCACGTTTCTCATCGGTTGCGATAAATGAATCTGTTGTAACGATAAGGCCAAAAACGACTTTATTGGGTGATTCTTTCAATTGATTTATATAGACTTTTTCTGCCATATCTAATAGTTTTTTATCACTTTGATACATAGCTGGCATTTGCGGGACTTGTCCAAAAGCATATATCCAAAGGCTGTCGCATCCACATCCCCGTATGTAAGTTGACTAGAAATGATAACATCTGAAACATTTAAATCTGGACCAATTCCTCCTGCTGAACCTGTATTGATAATCCACTCAGGTTTATAATGGTCACATAAAATCGTTGTGGAGATAGCTGCATTTACTTTGCCGATACCTGATTGCAATAAGACAACTTCATGATTTTCTAACGTTCCTCGGTAAAATTTCGCTCCCGCAATCTCTTCTTCGAGTAGTAACGTCATTTGCTCTTTTAAAATTTTTACTTCTTCTTCCATGGCACCAATAATTCCAATCACAGGTACTAACCTCCTTTTTATAAAAAACAAAAACGCCGGGAAATTACCAGCGTTTATCGCTTATCGTTTTGCTTTAATTCTTCTACTTTCATCGGTTGCCAGCCCTCTCCGTCACGCCAAGCAATATATACGCGATACGCTTTATCAGGTGTGCTTTTTTCTGACACAGTTCCTATGGATTCTGTTGCAGGGTCAGCACCACGACCAACAAACCACAGTGTCATATTATCTGCTGAAATGCCTGTTGCATCTGAAAAGGCTTGGACTTTTTCTTTCCAATCTCGACTTGTGGCATCGTAGGAATTAACATGTTCCCCGCTTTGTTTTGTTCCAACTGGTTTCCAGTCTTTTGTAATCACGTTCGACACGTTAGGATCATCACTTTTCTCTGAAGATGCTTCTTCCTCTGCCTTTTGGTCGTCTTTTTCAGTTTGTTCACTTGCTTTTTCTTTTTCACGACTTGCTTTGGCATCTTCCTTTTTATTTGTAGAAGATGCCGTTTTTGTTTCTGTTGGGGTATCGGTATTATCGGTCGCTAAAATAACAAAATAAAGCGATACGATAATTAAAATCGATACAATGATGATAAGAATGTTTAGAATTAAATTCGTCTTTTTACGTTTCGTGTTTGACTCTAGTCTAGATCCTTCTACACTATTCTGTTTCACACGGCGATTCTTATTTTGCTTCGTCACCATATTTTTGAGTCTCACCACCTTGTTAAAAATACCAGATTATGCTTCGATTTTAACGATTTTAACCGTCATATCTCCGCCTGGTGTTTGAATGTTTACTTCTTCTCCGATAGAACGTCCGATTAAACCTTTTGCAATAGGAGAATCATTCGAAATACGGCCTTCAAATGGATCAGCCTCTGCACTACCTACAATCGTATAGGTTTCTTCATCACCATTTGGTACTTCAGCAAAGGTTACTTTTTTACCTAATGATACAGTATCGTTATCCACTTCGGATCCGTCAATAATATGCGCATTACGAAGCATATTTTCAATCGTTGTAATACGACCTTCAACAAACGCTTGCTCATCTTTTGCAGAATCATATTCCGAGTTCTCGGATAAATCTCCAAAACCACGCGCAATTTTAATTCGCTCAACGACTTCTTTACGTTTTACCGTTTTTAGTTCGTTTAATTCATTTTCTAATTTTGCTTTCCCATCAAGGGTCATTGGAAATACTTTTTCAGTTGCCAAAATAGTTTCTCTCCTTTTAGACGATTCTTTGTATAGAAAAGTACGGAGACTATCCCCGCACCATGATCGAATATTTACTTCATCAGAGAAAGATATCATGTCTTTCTACAAATAGCAAGCAAATCTCTTTCATTTCATAACGCAAATTTTACAGTAAATCAGGCGCTTTGACAAGCCCAACGAACCTATTATTCCATATTTTCTTGTAGTACACTAGCAATTTTAGTTGTCATTAAATCGATGGCCACATGATTTTGGCCGCCTTCTGGAATAATAATATCGGCATATTTCTTTGTTGGTTCAATAAATTCATTATGCATCGGCTTCACAACCGTTAAATACTGCTCAATAACAGAATCAAGTGAGCGCTCGCGCTCTTTAATGTCTCTTAATAAACGACGGATAATTCGAATATCATCATCTGTATCCACATATACTTTAATATCCATTAAATCGCGTAATCTTGGATCTTCTAAAATTAAGATTCCTTCTAAAATAATGACATCCCGCGGTTCTTGATGAATGAGCATGTCTGAGCGCGTATGTTTTGTATAATCGTAAACTGGTTTATCAATGGCTTCAAAGCGGAGCAACTGCTTCACATGTTCAATTAATAAATCGGTGTCAAAAGCTAATGGATGGTCATAATTTGTTTTTAAACGTTCCTCAAAAGATAATTCTGTTTGATCTTTATAATAAAAATCTTGTTCAATCATTAAAATGGAATGGCCATCAAAATGGTCAAATATTTTTTTGCAAACACTTGTTTTTCCAGAGCCAGATCCTCCGGTAACGCCAACAACAACTGGTTTTTTCTTCATGAAATTCCGCTCCTCCTCGTAATGGCAAGTCCGTCACCTAGTGGAATTGTAGTCGTTATAAAATTTTCTTGTTCCACTAAAAATTGATTAAAGTCTCGCATTTTACGAGCAACACGCGCCTTTTTTTTCACTTCATCCGGCTCATCAAGCGCTAAGCCTTTAAATAAGACATTATCGCTATATAAAACGCCTTCTTGACTTAAAACTTGTGTATAGATTTCAAAAAACTTTTCATATTGTGCTTTTGCTGCATCAATAAAAATCGCATCGTAAGGTCCTTTACTGACCAATTTATCTGCATCCAGTAAAGCATCTCCGAGTACAGCTTCCACTTGATTTTCCCCGTACCGTTTAAAATTCGAGATTGCCAGTTGATAGCGTTCCTCATCTCGCTCGATGGTGACGATTTCTGCATCAGGTAACACTTCTTGGATACGTAAAGCCGAATAGCCAATAGCCGTTCCAAGTTCAAGAATTCTTTTTGGCTTTTGAATCGCCATCACTTGTAACATCGCGTGTAACGAATCCACTTCCATAATAGGCACTTGATTTTCTTTTGCAAATTCTTCGATCTCTCTAAAAAAAGCGGATCTTTCAGGAATTTGTGCAACAAGATAATCATGAATGGTGTCTTTCATAAACTACCCCTCTTTAATAATAAACTTATCTTTATTCTTGATTATTTGTAATATGTTCTTCTTTTAAACGATTGTGTTCCTCTAATGTTTTTGAAAAATAAACTTTACCGGATTTTGTATTCGCTAAAAAGTATAGAAAATCAGTTTTTTCAGGATACAGGGCTGCTTCCATGGAGCTTTGGCCGCTGTTTGAGATTGGGCCGGGCGGTAAGCCGTTTACCCGGTAAGTGTTATACGGTGAATCCACTTTTAAATCCGAATAAAGTGTTCTATCCTTATGTTTCCCTAGCGCATATAGAACGGTAGGATCTGTTTGCAGGCGCATATTTTCTTCTAAACGATTATAAAAGACGCTGGCAATTTTTTTACGATCGACATTTTGCGTCGCTTCTTTTTCAATTATCGAGGACATGGTTAAAAACTCATGAACTGTTTTTTTTCTTTTTTTGCTAGCTCATCACGATAAGGCGCAAGGTTCATATCTGTTGCTTTAATCATTTCTTCAACAATTGCTTCTGCTGTTGCATTTGAGTCTTTTAGCGTGTAGGTTGCTGGATATAGATAGCCCTCTAGCGGATGTTTGATATCTTTGCCTAAAACAACATTTGTTAGAGTATCTGGATATTTTTGAATCATTTTTTTAACAAAAGTAGGGTCATCCATGACTTTTAAAACGTCAGCTTTTTTTAAATTTGGTTGGTAATTCACAATTCTATCCGCAATTTGATCGAGTGAATAACCTTCTGGTATTATTAATTTTTCTGGAGCTACAGTTTTACCATTTTTTAAAACTTTAACAATATCGTCTGTATCCATTGAAGGACTGAGTTGGTATTTTCCAGCTTTTAAATTATTCTCATTGGTATATTTGACGTAATAAGAAAAAACACGCCCACTATTAATAACATTCGCATCTTCTAAAATGGTTCCAATATCTTTCACATTTGATCCTGATGGAATTTCTACAATGATTTCCTTTTTACTTCCCGCATCTTTAGATTCTAGTTGACTTTGAACATAAAAATAACCTGAAAAGGTTGCGATTATGAGAACTAGAATGATGATTGAAATAATTAGGGTTATTTTTTTACCCTTCGACTTACTCAAGTGAACCCCTCGTTTCTTAACATTATCCCGTTTATTATACCGACTTTTTTCAGATTTATCTATGTGTATTTTTATTTTTAAACAAATTTTAATCTTTTACAAAAAAAATTCTGAAAGCAGAATCACTTTCAGAATTTTCGGCACTTTTATGCATCAGCAGATTCAACCGATTCAATGTTGCGTTTATATAAGCGTACAGAACAACCCTCATCATCATCAAGTAAGAATGTTCCTTCTCCTGTTGGTACGAGTGCTTCTGAAATGGCTTTTTTTTGCGTATCACTTTCAACTGTTTTACTATATGTACGACCGCTCACCATATGCACAGTGACAACAAATTTTTGCATAATACCCCTTCTTTCTCAATTTTGAATACTCCCATCATAACAAAGATTTTTATAAGCGTCACGCGATAAAACATATCAAAACCTTTTTCTTTTCTTAAAAATACCTCATTTATTTTCCTTGTGCTATAATAAAAAAGTTAATGGAATCTAGAAGGAGTCTTTATATGTTACATACAATTATTCAAAGCTTGCAAGACTTTGTGATGTATTTAATTGATACACTAGGTCATTTTGGTATATTTCTTGCTATGCTCATCGAGAGCGTCTGTATCCCCTTGCCAAGTGAAGTCATTATGCTATTCGGCGGTTTTATGGCCGAAGCTGGAAAACTAAATTTTTGGCTTGTCGTCCTTGCCGGAATTTTAGGAAATCTAGTAGGCTCACTCATTGCCTATTACATTGGAAAAGCTGGCGGACGCGCACTGGTGTTGAAATATGGTAAATATATCTTTTTAAATGTCAACCACTTAGATAAAGCAGAAATTTGGTTTAATCGCTATGGTGCAAGTGCTGTATTTTTTGGGCGCATCTTGCCTGTCATTCGCACATTTATCTCGCTCCCTGCTGGTATTGCGAAAATGAGTTTAACAAAATTTGTGCTCTATACCATTTTAGGATGCATTCCGTGGAACCTCTTTTTAACTTGGCTCGGATATACGCTAGGTTCCAACTGGTCAGTTGTTGAAAAATATACTCGTCCGATTTCCTACACAATGCTTGCGTTATGTATTCTGTTCGTTATCTGGCTGGCTTATAAAATTTGGAATAAAAAAGCACGAGCTAAACAGTAAAAAAAGGAAATGATAAGGTTTAAAACCTCTATCATTTCCTTTTTTCTATTCTTCGTCTTCGTCCGCTAAAAAAGTAGCCAAGATTTCTTCAATCATATCCCACTCATCATCTGTTTCGACCGGCATAAGTTGGCCTTCTTTTCCGTCTTCATCTTGTATGTATGAAGAAGCTAAAATTTCAATTTCTTCGTCTTCTCCTGCACCAGCCGGGAAGTATAGGACGTAAGATTTTTCAAACTCCTCGGAATCGAAGTTAAATAAAATTTCAAACTGCTCTTCCACGCCTTCTTCATTTACAATTGTAATAAAATTTTGTTCTTCCTCGTGATTATGATCATGCTTTTCTGACATATTGTCACCTCGTTTATTTATTTGCATCTAGATAAGATTGTAAAATCATGACAGCAGCAAGTTTATCAATCACTTGCTTTCGCTTCTTTCGACTCACGTCTGCTTCAAGTAGCGTGCGTTCCGCTGCTTGTGTCGTTAAACGTTCATCCCAGAGCAAAACTTCTATCCCTGTCCGATTTTGAAGCACTTCCGCATATTTCTTAGAACTTTCAGCGCGTGGGCCAAGTGTATTATTCATATTTTTAGGCAAGCCGACTATGATTTTTTCCACTTCATACGTACTCGCAAGTTCTGCGATACGGTTATAACCAAATTGTTTAGCATCTTCATTAATCGTAACCGTTTCAATGCCTTGTGCCGTCCATCCTAGTGCATCGCTTATCGCAACGCCGACTGTTTTAGAGCCGACATCTAAACCCATTATTCTCATTTTCCACCAATTTCGTTGTTTTTTAAATACGCGCGAACCAGTTCTTCGATGATTTCATCCCGTTCCAATTTACGAATTAAATTTCGTGCATCTAGATGACGCGGGATATAAGCAGGGTCACCCGAAAGCAAGTACCCGACAATTTGATTAACGGGATTATATCCTTTCTCTTCAAGTGCCGAATAAACTTGACTCATGATTTTCTTAACATCTTCCTCAATGGAGCCATCACCGAAATTGTAAAACATTGTTTGATCTTTCGTACCCATAACTCTATACACCTCAATTCCTTCGCTCTCCCACCTATTTTACACTACCCAGTCTAAATTGACAAAGAAATTATACAGGTTTAACACAATTTTAATATTGTTTAAAAGGAGTTTTAAAAAGGGATGAGTCTTGTGAATTGCTGCCTAAATCCCGCCTAGCGCGCCTAGTTATCTTAACTTCTGAACAATCGACGGCACCGCATTAAGTGCAGCAGCTAACTGATCCGGGTTTTTTCCGCCAGCTTGCGCAAGATCAGGCTTTCCGCCGCCGTTACCACCACAAAGTGCGGCCACTTCTTTAATAATTTTTCCAGCATGCAAGTTTTGTTCAATGGCATCTTTTGAGACCGCCGCAATTAAATTGACTTTTTCATCTGAAACGGCGCCTAAAACGAGCACACCACCAATTTTTTTATCTTTCCAGTTATCAGCAAATTGGCGCAAGCTGGCCATATCTTTTGCGTTTACCTGTTTATGAATGACTTTAATGCCATCAATTTGTTCGGCACTAGAGAAAATATCATCACTCGCAGCACTCGCAAGTTTGGCTTGTAAGGAATCATTTTCACGACGAATGTCACGCAACTCTTGTTGAAGCTGTTCAATTTTTTGCGGTACTTCAAGCGGTTTTGTTTTTAAGGCTTTTGCCGCTTCCTTTAATTTGTTTTCTTGTTCGGACACGAAATGATATGCCGCTTCGCCTGTTAAAGCTTCAATTCGGCGTGTGCCGGCACCGATGCCTGTTTCACTTTGAATCTTAAACAGGCCAATTTCCGCTGTGTTCTTAACGTGGACACCACCACAAAGTTCAATACTGTAGTCACCAATTTTAACAACACGAACCACTTCACCGTATTTTTCCCCGAAAAGAGCCATTGCCCCTAGCGCTTTTGCCTCTGCAATCGGCATTTCGCGAATGTCTACAGCGAGTTGCTCCCAAATTTTTTCGTTTACGATAGCTTCCATTTTGGAGAGTTCTTCATCTGTGATTTGGCCGAAATGTGAGAAGTCAAAACGCAAACGGTCCGGCGCTACTAGAGAGCCCGCTTGATTAACATGTTCCCCTAACACATCTTTTAGCGCTCGGTGTAGTAAGTGGGTTGCCGTATGGTTTTTCACAGTTTTCTTGCGGTCATATTCATCTACCGTTAGGCGCACTTTATCTTTTACTTTAATTACGCCTTCTTGTACAGTGATTTGGTGCAAGTTTTGCTTATTAGGCGCTTTTTGGACATCCCTTACAAAGGCTAGTCCAGATTCAGCTTGTACGGTTCCGTGATCCGCTACTTGCCCCCCACTTTCGGCATAAAATGGAGTTTCCGTGAAAATAACTTGAACCTCCGAACCGGCTTTCGCCTCATTGACAAGTTTATCCTCCATAATGATGTACAACACTTCTGCTTCCGCTTCTGTTTTTTCATAACCGACGAAAATGCTTTCGTCTTTAAGATTTGCAAGCAATTCCCCCTGCACTTGCATCGATTGGACGTCCGCTCGTGCCTCGCGTGCGCGGTCACGTTGTCTTTTCATTTCAGCTTCAAAACCTTCGTGGTCGATTTTTAAGCCATGGTCCTCTCCGTATTCCTCTGTGAGTTCAACTGGGAATCCGTAAGTATCATATAATTTAAAAATGTCTTTTCCGGAAATAACGCCCTCTCCGTTTTTAGCTTCATGTAAAATAGTTTCAAGAATAGCTAGTCCTTCATTTAATGTTTCATGGAAGCGTTCTTCTTCACTATGAATGACTTTTTCGATAAAGGCTTGTTGTTTTTCTACTTCAGGATAAAAAGCATTCATGATTTTGCCAACAGTAGGCACAAGTTTATACATAAAGGGCTCATTAATACCTAATTGTTTCGCATAACGAACGGCACGGCGTAGCAAACGACGAAGCACATAGCCACGTCCCTCATTTGAAGGTAACGCTCCGTCTCCGATCGCAAAAGCGACAGTCCGAATATGGTCAGCAATCACTTTAAACGCCACATCAAGCTCATCTGAAACGCCATATTTTTCACCAGAGATATGTTCGACATCGCGAATAATAGGCATAAAGAGGTCTGTTTCAAAATTTGTTTTAGCATCTTGAATAATTGAAACCATACGCTCAAGGCCCATTCCTGTATCAATGTTTTGTTTAGGAAGCGGGGTATATGTGCCGTCTGGATTGTGGTTAAACTGGGAGAAAACTAAATTCCAAATTTCTAAATAGCGTTCGTTCTCCCCACCCGGATAAAGTTCAGGATCACTTGAATCATTTCCAAATGCCTCTCCGCGGTCATAAAAAATTTCACTATCCGGCCCACATGGACCGCCGCCAATATCCCAGAAATTATCTTCAATTTCGACAATGTGGTCATCTGATAAACCAATTTTTTCTTTCCAAATTGCTTTTGCTTCAGTATCTTCTGGATAAACCGTTACATATAGTTTTTCCGGGTCAAAACCGATCCATTTAGGACTTGTTAAAAACTCCCAAGCAAAAATAATCGCGCCTTCTTTAAAATAATCGCCGATTGAAAAATTGCCAAGCATTTCAAAAAAAGTATGGTGCCTAGCCGTTTTCCCCACATTTTCAATATCATTTGTACGAATCGACTTTTGCGCATTCACAAGACGCGGATTATCAGGAATGACCGATCCGTCAAAATATTTTTTCATCGTTGCCACACCACTATTAATCCATAGGAGTGTTGGATCGTTTACTGGAACTAGAGGTGCACTAGGTTCAACCATATGCCCCTTCTCTTTAAAAAAATCAAGAAACATTTGTCTTACTTCACTACTCGTCAGTTGTTTCATTTTATTTTTCCTCCTTCAAAAAAAATAAGCCTTGAAATCGTTGCGACAGGGACGAAAATTTCGCGGTACCACCCTGTTTGCAACGATACAAGACTTGTATCATTACCTCTTTAGCATCTTTAACGCAGATGAACGGACTATTTTGTATAAGAGAGCCATTTTAGGTGCTTCTACTTTTCTTTCAGCCTAAGGAAAAGTTCTCTTCTTAAGAAAGCGTCTCTAAAAAGATATTCTTACATAGTCTACCTTATTCATCTAAATTATAGAGAAGAGGCACTTATCTGTCAACTGTTAATTTTATCTGTTCTTTTGACATGAATTGCCCATTTTTAAGCGTCAATTTCACATCGGATACTTTAGAAATTTCTGGGTCATGCGTTACCATAATCACACATTTTCCTTCTTTGTGCGCTAAATCTTGGAATAATCGCACCACTTCCTTACTCGTTCGCTCATCCAAATTCCCAGTCGGTTCATCGGCCACAATTAGCTCTGTTTCACAGCATAAAGCGCGCGCAATCGAGACACGTTGTTGTTGACCACCGCTCAGTGTTAAAACGCGCTGCTTAGCCATTTTTTCTGTAATACCAACCTTTTCGAGCATTTCTAAAGCAAATTCTTTACGGTTTGGATGTTTGACTTTTGTAATTTCCATCGCAGTGGTGACATTTTGAAGAGCGGTCATATAAGTGAGTAAATTATAACTTTGAAAAACAATCGATACATATTGATTTCGAAACGTTTGTAAACCCATTTCTTTTAAAGACTTTCCTTTATAAAAAATATCGCCTGATTTTGGTGAATCTAAGCCGCCAGCTAAGGAAAGAAAGGTGGTTTTCCCTGAACCAGAACTTCCGACAACCGTATAAAATACGCCTGCTTGAAATGTATAATTTATATCCGTTAAAATACTTTCTTCTTTTCTGTCATACCAATAATCAATATGTTCAAACTCTATTATTTTGGTCATCACAATCCCTCTATTCTTGTTTGGTTAAAATGGTTTTTGGATTCATACGTAGAATGGTCATTGCTGGAAGAAGTACTGAAATAAACGCAATTCCTACACCTATTCCTCCCATTTTCAACATATCCGCTAAAGTTACTTGAATATCTAGTTTTTTAATTTCTTCGGTATTTTGGGTTAAGCTTGAAATGCCATTTTGCATCCTATCTCGTGGACCTACTTGACCGTTTGAACCTCCAGGGCCAACATTTTCATTTTGCCCATTTGCACTCGTTGTTTGCGCCGTTTCATTTTGCTGACTGAGTAACTGGTTACCTGCTATTTGAGCCACATAATGGCTACTTAGTCCGGCTAGCATAAACGACATTACCGCGACCATTAAAATTTCTGTAAAAAATTGCAAAACTAATTTCATTCTACTTTCGCCAATCGCGAGTAAAACGCCCATTTCGTATTTCCGTTCTCGCACTTGCATCATAATCAGTAAAGCTAAGATTAAAGCGCCTGCAATCGTAACGATATAGACCACATTTTTTGAAAAAGAGGCCACATTATTAATCGGACCAATCATTTGCTGATAAAGCGTGTCGTTCGCATCTAATTTATACGTATCCCAATCCACTGAATCGATTTTTTCAGCTTGCTTTTCAAAGCTAGAAATATTGGAAGCATCATCCATTGTATACACAGCGGAATCCACCGTATTTTTATAATCAGAACCCTTTAATGTATTCGCGACCTCATACGGGACATACATTTTATTGTACGGATTTAAAAATGAGAAGTTGCTCGCCATATCACTACCTGAATCACTTGTTTTATAAACGCCGACGATTTCAAGTTCAACCGTCGTTTCCTCATCGCTCGACACAACACTAATTTTATCCCCAACTTGCCAGTCATTTTGATCTGCAAGCGTTTGTTCTACGAGGACAACTTTCTTTCCTACATCACTACTCGTTAGAGCCCGACCACTTTTAAGCACAGAAGTCCCACCGGAAAAATCTGTTGATGTTTTAGAATCCAGAACGCCACTAATACTAAGATCCGCTTGCGTCATCTGCCTACTTGAATTCTCTCCACCCATCTGCGGCATTTCGTTACTTCCTGCCCCAGACTCTTCTGTCCCCGCACTACTATCTCCTTCTGACTTCACCGGGTCAAAATCTTTCGCCAGTGCTTGCGTGCTTGAGTAATAATTGCAACTCGCAACATGGTCTAATTTCGCTAGACTCTCCGCATTCGCTAAAGAAATCGGCGTGCTCTGAAACGAAGGAGGCGTTCTTTCGCTGGCATTACTATTATTTTGTTCAGATTGTTGTTGTTTCATTTGCTTTTCTCTATCAACGGTCAATGTAACCGTTCCACCTAGTTGTTCTTTTGCCATTTCACTCGCCTTATTTGCTGCAGACTGAATTGTAAAGCCTGATAAAATAAGGACTGAAACAATGGTAAAGATAATAAGTTGTAAGGCAGTCCGACCTATTCTTGTTTTCATACTAAAAAAGGCCCGTTTTATAAAATTCATACTTTTTCCTCCATTCGCTGTTGCTATAACAAGATTAGTTTAAGAGTATGAACGAAATATGAACAAAGTATGATAGAGATTTTAAACTTTCCGTAAATACTTGCTAATTTTATTTTTTTGAGCTAATTTTATTGTAAGAGGAGTGGATTTTAGTGAGATTACTCATGATTGAAGATAACGAAAGTGTCTGTCAGATGATTGAAATGTTTTTTATGAAAGAAAATATAGAGGCGACATTTATTCATGATGGCAAACGAGGCTATGAAACTTTTTTAAGAGAAGATTTCGATATGATCATTATCGATTTAATGTTGCCGGGTATGGACGGGATGACAATTTGTAAAAAAATTCGTGAGACAAGCGATGTTCCGATTATCATTTTAACGGCAAAAGAATCCGAATCCGACCAAGTATTAGGACTTGAAATTGGGGCGGATGATTATGTTACAAAGCCGTTTAGTCCCCTTACCTTAATGGCACGTATTAAAGCGGTGGCTCGTCGTGGCCGCACTGCATCCCATTCAAATGATGCGGGGGATTCCATTTTACAAACTACCTATTTTAAAATTAGTAAAACAACACGTGAAATTTTCTATGAAGGTAAGTTATTAGAGGCGCTGACGCCAAAAGAATTTGATTTATTATACTTTTTAATGCAACACCCTCGCCAAGTTTTCTCACGTGAACAGCTTTTAGAACGTGTATGGGGCTATCAATTTTATGGTGATGAACGGACGGTGGATGTGCATATTAAACGCCTTCGTCAGAAGATTGCTACGGAAAACCACCCTTTTTTACATACGATTTGGGGTGTGGGGTATAAATTCGATGAAACGGAATGATGAGCGTGAAATTTAAATATATTTACCAATTATTTTTAACGCAATTTGTCATTTTACTCATTGCCTGCTTGATGATTGGGCTATCCATTTCGCATTTTTTAAAAGATTATTTTTTTGAGGAACAAGTGGGTATTTTAACTAAATACGGGGATACGATTTCTAATGACCTTAAATATTCGCCGGGAAATCAAACGGTTTCGGTATTAAATTCCTACCAGCGCATTTTAGATGTGAATAATATTCATTATACGATTATGAATAATGAGAATCAGACGATTTTTCCGAGTTCAAGTCGTCCACTCCCACCTGATTTTAAAATTTCAGACGCGGATATGAAAAAAATTAAAAAAAAGGTGAAACCGTGACGATTAAAGTGGACAGTCGTTTTAATCAGGAAATGTCTGTGGTTTATGTGCCTATTATGAACGGCGAAACCTATTTGGGCGCGGTTATTTTAAATGCTCCGATTAGTGGGACTGAAAAAGTGGTTGGGACGATTAATCAGTATATGTTCTATACGATTCTGATTTCCATTCTGGTAGCTTTGATTTTAAGTTTCCTTATGTCGAAGCTTCAAGTCAATCGAATTAATAAACTGCGTGACGCAACGAAGCGTGTGACGCGTGGGGATTATGAGACGCGGCTAAAAGAAAATAATGTGGATGAAATTGGCGAGCTTTCGCACGATTTTAACCTTATGACGGAAAATTTAGCGGAATCACGCGAAGAAATCGAGCGACAAGAGCGCCGCAGACGACAGTTTATCACAGATGTTTCCCATGAAATGCGCACACCACTCACAACGATTAGCGGCCTAACAGAAGGCCTTGTGAGTGATGTTATTCCTAAAAGTGAAACAAGTCGTGCTATCAAGTTAATTGATACGGAAGCTAAACGACTGACTAAACTGGTGAATGAAAACTTGGACTATGAGCGTATTCAGGCGAATAAAATCGTTTTATACCCAACAAAATTCGGTGTTCATGCTTTTCTTGATTTGCTTAGTGAACAGTTAGAGCCTTTAGCCAGTAAGAAAAAGGATAAACTCATTGTTGATGCGCCGCTTGATTTAGAGGTGTATGCTGATTATGACCGACTAACGCAAATTGTCATGAACATCGTGAAAAACAGTATTCAATTCACTGAAAATGGGACGATTACGCTTCGTGGCTATAAGGATTATAAAGAGACTATTTTGCAAATTCACGATACAGGTATCGGAATGGACACAGAAGAACTTGAACAAATTTGGGAACGATTCTATAAGGCAGATATTTCGCGCACCAACACTGCTTTTGGTGAATCTGGTATCGGACTTTCGATTGTGAGACAACTTGTAGAAATTCACGGAGGTAGTGTGACAGCTGAAAGCGAGCCGGGTTGCGGTTCAACCTTTACGATTCGCCTTCCTTTTTACGGAGATAACGATGTTTAAAAAAATCCAGTCAATGAGCCATTTATAAATGGACTTGACTGGATTTTTAATTTCCTTTTGTTAACGGGCCTTAACCCACTACGCAGACATAAACGTATACGGTGTTACATCCTCCATTCCGATCATCGGGTCAATATCCGCCATATTATCTTCCGTAAGTCGCTTCACGCTACTCACAAGCTCAAGTGCCTCATCCGATGTGAGGCGTTCAAGAAGTGTCGTTTGGCGCTTCGTCTCGTCTGTCCGCTCAATTCCCATTCGAAAAGCGTCTTCCTCACCGCATAAAATAAGAAATTGCTTACTTCGCGTTACCCCCGTATAAAGTAAATCTCGTCTTAACATGCGGTAGTAGCTACGAACAACCGGCATAATCACAATCGGAAATTCGCTCCCCTGTGCTTTATGAATGGAACAACAATACGCATGCGTAAGTTGATTAAACTCCTGCCGGTAATACGTGACTTCCGTTTGATCAAACAGCACAACAATCATATCTTGGTTCTCCGTATTTTCCTTCGCATACATAATCGAGACCACTTCACCAATATCGCCGTTAAACACATTTTTTTCGGGTTGATTGACGAGTTGAAGCACTTTGTCATCTACACGATACTTCACTTCCCCAAACGTAACTTCCTTCCTTTTCCCCGAATCATTTGGGTTAAAGATTTCTTGCAAGTTTTTATTTAGGACATTAATTCCTGCAGGGCCCCTATACATGGGGGCTAAAACTTGGATGTCCTTCGCACGAAAACCCTTCGATTTCGCGTTTTGCACAACCTGCTCCACCACTTCCGCAATTTGGTTAACATGGCAATGGAAAAACGAACGATCCTTGCGATTTTTCGTGAAGTCTTGTGGTAAAAAACCTTCCCGAATATCATGCGCCATTTCGATAATCGAAGATCCATCTTCTTGGCGATAAATATCCGTTAATTCAACCGTCGGAATAATTTTAGAATCTAAAATGTCTTTTAAAACTTGCCCAGGTCCAACAGATGGAAGCTGATCCTTATCGCCAACTAAAATGACTTGCATGTGACTTGGAAGCGCCCGGAACAATTGATTAGCTAACCAAATATCCACCATGGACATCTCATCCACAATGAGTAACCGCCCTTCAATGAGCCGCTCCGAATCATCATCTAGTTGTTCTTGGCCATTCATACCAAGCAAACGGTGAATGGTCATCGCCGGAAGGCCTGTGGACTCACTCATCCGTTTTGCCGCCCGACCAGTTGGTGCCGCAAGTAAAACAGGAAATTTATTCCCATCTTTATAGGCATGCGGATCAAGACTTACTCCATTTAATTCACTATACAGCTCCACAATCCCTTTAATAACCGTTGTTTTCCCAGTACCCGGCCCACCTGTTAAAACGAGCATCGGCGACTGAAGTGCCGTTTGGAGCGCTTCTTTTTGAGATTCGCCGTAGGATACACTTATCCGCTCTTCTAAATCACCAAGCGCAAGTAAGAATTCCGATTCTGGAAATTGTTCGGCATATTCCGTTTGACTCATTAGTCGTTTAATATGATGAGCAAAGCCATTCTCTGCAAAATATAAAGAAGGTAGATAAATGCGCGAATTTTCAATGATAATTTTATCACTATCACTTAAATAGGTGATTTCTCGGTCAATATTTTCCTCGTCAACAGGTGTGTGATCACTTTCCTCAAGCAAGTTCTTTACCGAACGAATTAAACTTTCACGCTCTAAATAAACATCACCATTTCGAATCGATTCTGCATCCATAACATATAAAATCCCTGCGCGAATTCGTTCAGGATGGGCACCACCAAGCCCTAATTTCCTCCCTAATTCATCCGCCCGTCCAAAGCCAATTCCTTTGACATCTTCAATCAATCGGTAGGGACTTTTTTCTAAAATATCTAACGCGCGTTCTTTATACACTTGAAAAATCTTCATAGAAAGTTGTGGGCCAAATCCGTATTCATTTAACCCAATCATCACATGCTCTAGCCCTTGATTTTCCCTGAGAGTATTAATAAGCGTATCCGCTGTATTTTTAGGCAGTTTCGGTACGTCACTTAGTCGGTCCGGATCCGCCATCATAATGGAAATCGCGTCTTCTCCCAACACGTCCACAATATTTTCCGCGGTCTTTTTTCCAATGCCTTTAAAAAGCTCTCCTGATAAATATTGTATAATGCCCGCTTTCGTTTGCGGCATCTCTTTTCTAAATTTTTCCGCCTTAAATTGCTCACCAAATTTAGCGTGTTCTGTAATTTTCCCGTAAAACATATACACTTCTTGCTCATGTAACTTTGGAAAAACCCCCGTCACAATAATATCTTTTTCATCCCAAGTCGTGTTCGTTTCCTTCACAAGAAGACGCACCACTGAAAATAAATTATCCGGATTGTGAAAAATAGTCGACATCACAGTGCCTTTCATATACCATTCATCATTTTCCGGCTGAAAAAGCGCAAGCGAATCTTGAGTCTCCATATTTTTCACCCCTCCTTAGAAAAAAACGCTTATTCCTGACTTTTCTCTAAATCTGAAATAGCCACAAGCGCGTTTTGTGCCAGCATATGATTAGAATCCACATTTACGGCACGTTCAAAATATCTTTTTGCAGTCACAATATCGCCTTGCCATGTTAAATACACAGCCCCTAAATTATAAAGCGCATCAGCATCTTCTTTTCGTAATGTAAGCACTCGCTCCAATTGAATCACGGCCTCTTCGTAAACCCCTTCTTTTGCGAGCGCAATACCGTACTGAAAAACAGCTTCTGCATCTTCTGGATTCAGTTCTGTACTCCGTAATAAATAAGGGAGTGCTAACGTAATTTGATCGGTGTTGACTAAACTTATACCAAGCATGAAAAATACATCGGCATTCTCCATCCCTTGTTTGATGGCATTTTGAAAAGCCCGAGTGGCTTCTCCGTAACGCTCTAGTTCAAAATAAAGCGTCCCTAGGCTATAAAAAGCAGCGGGCACCGTTTCATCTAGTTCTACTGCACGTTTAAAGAATAGCTCTGCGCGTTCGAAATCGTCCATCGAAAGGAGCACATTGCCAAAATTAATATAACCAACCGGGTCGTTTGGATGTTCTTCTATGACTTCCGTAAACATTTTAACAGCCTCTTCTAGTTTTCCTTCTTGCATCAGTTTAATACCTTCTCTATTTTTATCCATCCTAATCTCCTTCTAGTTTCCCGTATTTTCCAACCAATTGATAATAGCTGTTGCCGTTTCATCGGTCTGCGCTTTTTTCGAAATGCTCGCTTTACGATCTCCGTTTTGTTTCCCATATGAACCAAAACCAGCATGATTTCCACCTTTTATTTTAAGAAAAGTCGTTTCGTTCGATAAATATTTTTTATTTTCATTATACTTTTTCCAATTAAGTACACCATCATTTGTTGCTGTAATCGATAAAACGGGAAGATGGCTTCCCTTTAAAGAACCTTTTTTATCCGGATAACTGGCTAAGAAAAAGACCCCTTTTAAATCTGCCTTATTTTCATGTGCATATCTTGCCGCCATAACCCCACCTAAAGAATGACCACCAATGACAAACTGTTCACCATCGTTTTCATTCATAATCGCTTCTGCCTTATTTTTCCCAAAAACAGCTAAGTCAAAAGGCATTTCCACCACATAGGTTTTATGTCCAGCATCCGCAAGCTCTTTTGCAAGTGGCGCATAACTCAGTGCATTTACAAACGCACCCGGATATAATATCACACTTGTTTTCGCTTGAGACTTTTTCGGTTCAAAAATGAGCGTATTATTTTCCTCAAACACATCAACCGTTTTGCTTGAATTCGCAGCTTTTTCCGCTACTTCGCTTGGTGCCGTATTAAAGTAAAAATAGCCCCAAACAATTAAAATTAAAACAATCACTACGCTTGAAAAACCAATAATCTTTTTCATAATCACCCTCATTTCATTCGTTCGCTTCATATTTTACCATATTTGGGCTAAAAAATAACGATATCACTATAAAAAAACAGGAAAGCCGTCAAATTTGCGACTTTCCTGTTTTAAATTTTTAACCTACATAATCTAACGGCTTATCTGCTTTCCAAACTGCATCAATGGTTGCTCCGCCGATACATTCTTCGCCGTCATAAAAAACGACTGCTTGCCCAGGCGTAATGGCCCGGACAGGTGCATCAAATACAACTTCTGCCGTATTATCATCCCGCAAGTGTACCGTTACAGCAGAATCTTCTTGCCGGTAACGGAATTTAGCCGTACAGGTAAAATGTTTTTCTCGCACTTTATTCGATGTAAACGAAACGTCGGTTGCAACAAGGGAATTCGAATATAAACTGTCATGATGAAAACCTTGTTCAACAAAAAGGACATTTTCTTTTAAATCTTTTCCAACCACAAACCAAGGTTCACCGTCACCGCCAATACCTAAGCCGTGGCGCTGGCCAATAGTATAGTACATCAGGCCATCATGTTTTCCTATTTTTTTACCCGTAAGAGTTTTCATTTCTCCTGGTTTAGCCGGTAAATACTCACTTAAAAATTGCTTGAAGTTGCGTTCGCCAATAAAGCAGATTCCTGTTGAATCTTTTTTGTTAGCCGTTGCAAGACCCGCTTTTTGTGCAATCGCACGCACTTCACTTTTTTCCATCTCACCAAGTGGAAACATTACATGGGACAATTGTTCCTCTGATAATTGATTTAAAAAGTAAGTTTGGTCTTTATTACGATCTACACCACGCAGTAATTTAATTTCACCATTTTCACGACTAATTCGAGCATAATGTCCTGTTGCCACATAATCTGCTCCAAGACTTTCAGCATGTTCTAAAAACGCCTTAAATTTGATTTCTTTATTACACATCACATCAGGATTAGGCGTCCGGCCAAGCTTATATTCACGAAGGAAATACGTAAACACTTTGTCCCAATACTCTTTTTCAAAATTAACGGCATAATAAGGGATCCCAATTTGGTTCGCAACGCGAATGACATCCTCGTAATCTTCCGTTGCCGTGCAGACACCAAACTCGTCCGTATCATCCCAGTTTTTCATAAAAATACCTATAACGTCATAGCCTTGCTCTTTCAGTAAATAAGCTGTTACAGAAGAGTCAACACCGCCTGACATCCCTACCACTACACGAATATCTTTATTTTCTTTTGTTGTCACGCCTTTTGCTCCTTCCGTTTGACTAAGCGACTTACCACATCTGTGATTTTACTCGCCGCTAGCACTACTTCTTCATAGGTGTTACCGAGACCGAAACTAATCCGTATCGTTTCCGTTACACCAGGATGATTTTCACCAAACAAGGCCACTAACACATGTGACGGGTCTACTGTACCCGCCGTACATGCAGAACCACTTGAAACAGCTATCCCTTCCATGTCCAAATTCATAAGAAGCTGCTCTACTTGAACACCGTGAAAACGCACACTTAAAACATGCGGCAAACTAGGCCCATTTGCACAGTTCACTTCAAAAGCAAGTTCATTTTGGGTGAAAATTTCGACCATAGTGGACTTAAATTCCTCGTATTCTGCTATTTTCTCCGTTCGATTCGCTGCCATTAATTCGCCGGCCTTAGCAAAACCCGCAATACCAGCCAAGTTTTCCGTCCCCGCACGACGCGCACGTTCCTGTTCACCGCCGTGAAACGGAAACTCTAGTTTAGTTCCTTGTTTCACATACAGTAAACCTGTGCCACGTGGACCATTAATTTTATGCGCCGAAGCAGAAAGCAAATCTACACCAAGCGTTTTAACATCCATCTGCACAAGCCCAAAAGCCTGAACATAATCCGTATGAAATACCGCCTGATGTTCCTTTAAAAGTTCCCCAATTTCAGCAATCGGTTGGATCGTCCCCACCTCATTGTTCCCGTACATAATCGTTACTAAAATTGTATCTTCCTGTAACGCTTTACGCACGTCTGAAACGCGTACAAGGCCATTTTCATCAACAGGCAAATAAGTCACCGAAAAACCAAGAGATTCCAAATACATACACGATTTTAAAACCGCGTGATGTTCGATTTGCGATGTAACAATATGCTTCCCACGCTTTTGATTCGCAAGCGCTGTACCAATAATAGCCGTATTATCGCCCTCTGTACCACCGCTTGTGAAAATAATCTCTCGCTCATCCGCCCCAATCTGGCCCGCCATTTTTGAACGTGCCTCATCAAGCGTTTTGCGAGCAGAACGCCCAGCATAGTGGATGCTTGACGGATTTCCGTAATCATTTGTCATAACCCCAAGCATGGTCTGAACCACTTCAGGATGAATCGGACTCGTTGCAGCATGGTCTAGATAAATTTTATTTTCCATCGCATATCTCTTCCTTTTTTCGGCATAAAGCCTTTAATCGTTTCTTATTGTAACAACTATTAGTAGCGAAATCAAGCTGACTTCCTTACAAATAGTTAGTGGCTAAAAGACAAAAAGAAACCCCAATCGTACCGTTTGGAGTCCCTCCCTTTGAACCTGCTTAAAAACAGGTGGGTGCTCTGTCAGGCGGGTTGCAAGTCCTCGTGTTAAGGCATTTGCGCTGCGTCTGAACGCCAAGCTCCCAAGGTAATCATAATTGTTCGGTTCAAAAATATATGGCACTGTAACGAATACATTAGGGTTTCTTTTATTAACATTAGGATAGCATATCTAAAGTATTTTTTCAATTTAAGGGACTTTATTTTTTAATTTTTTTTCGCCCTTTTTATTTTGATTAATCTTTTCATAAACCGTAGCAAATGCCTGTTCAAATTTCGAGTTTTTTTTCGGTTCATAGTATTTTTTATTTTTGAGCGCATTCGGCAAATATTGTTGATTCACCCAGGCGTTCTCAAAATTATGGGGATATTTGTAGTCAATTGCTCGGCCGAGTTTTTCAGCCCCAGAATAATGCCCATCACGTAAATGATCAGGCACTTCACCACTTACACCTTTTCGAATATCCGAAAGGGCGGCATCAATCGCCATAATCGCAGAATTGGATTTAGGCGATAAACAGAGCTCGATGACAGCATTCGCAAGCGGAATACGCGCTTCCGGGAACCCTACTTTTTCGGCTGTTTGAATGGCCGATAATGTTCTCGCACAGGCTGCCGGATTTGCAAGACCCACATCCTCATACGCCATCACCAGTAAACGCCTTGAAATACTCACTAAATCCCCCGCCTCAATTAAACGCCCCATGTAATGAAGTGCCGCATTCACATCGCTTCCCCGCACCGATTTTTGAAAAGCGCTCAAGACATCGTAATGCGCGTCCCCATCTTTATCGTGCGCCAAACTTTTTCGTTGTAAACACTCTTCTGCAATCTCAAGTGTCACGTGAATTTTTCCTGTATCAGTCGGTTCTGACGAGACGACAGCAAGCTCGAGCGCATTCAGCGCGCTACGTACATCTCCACCACTTGCTGTTGCAAAGTGTGTTTTAGCGTCCTTGTCCAATTCAACTTCATATTCACCAAGTCCCCGTTCCGCATCAGAAAGCGCCAGGTCAATTGTCTTTTCAATATCTGAAACGGATAGCGGTTTTAATTCAAAAATTTGGGTTCGACTACGAATGGCTGGGTTAATGGCAATATATGGATTGCTCGTTGTGGCGCCAACTAAAATAATCGCACCGCTTTCTAAATGGGGCAATAAAAAATCTTGTTTGGCTTTATCAAGACGATGCACTTCATCAAGAAGTAAAATAACCGTACCACTCATCTTGGCCTCTGCCGCCACCACTTCCATGTCTTTTTTATTATTTGTCACCGCGTTTAATGTCCGAAAAGCGTATTTCGTACTACCTGCTATAGCGCTCGCGATAGATGTCTTTCCGATACCGGGCGGACCATATAAAATCATGGATGATAACTGTTTTGCTTTTACCATTCGATAAATAATTTTATCTTTTCCAACCAAATGACTTTGACCTACGATTTCATCTAAATTACGTGGCCGCATTCGGTAAGCTAAAGGTTGAATAGCCATAAACTCTCTTCCTCCTCTATTTCTGTCTCTATTATATCATACGCGGTGACTTCGTTGCGTGCACTTAGAACTTCCGTTATAATGAATCTAAATAAAGTCTAGCGGAATAGTGGAGGTTTAAGAATGAAAATCACAACAAAAGGGCGTTACGGTTTAACGATTACCCTTGAACTCGCGCGCCAAATCGGGACGGGACCTACTTCCCTTCGCAGTATTGCGGAGAAAAAGAATCTTTCAGAGCACTACTTAGAACAATTAATCGGCCCCTTGCGTAATGCCGGCATTGTCAAAAGTATTCGCGGTGCGCACGGAGGCTATATTTTAAATGCAGATCCAAGTGAAATTACTGCCGGAGATATTATTCGCACATTGGAAGGCCCTATTGTATTAGTGGAAAGTATGGAAGATGAAGAGGCCGCACAGCGCGAACTATGGACCATTATGCGTGATGCTGTCAGAAACGTTTTAGACAATACAACCTTAGCTGATTTACTCGCGAATGAAAGTAAAAGCGAACCTGATGACGGTTATATGTTTTATATTTAAAAAAGAACCCCTCCGAAAAGGGGTTCTTTTTTAGTCCTTGGACACGGTTTTATATTTCTTACCCGGCCAAAACGCCCATCTGCCAAATAGCGTTGTAACAGCTGGTACAAGTAGCGGTCGAACGAGGAATGTATCAAGTAAAATACCAATTGCTGTAATGAGTCCAAATTGAACGAGCAGATTAATAGGTAATGTGGTCAACACTAAAAAGGTAGCGGCTAAAATGACACCTGCAGATGTGATGACGCCACCTGTTTGGTGGACACCTTCTTGAACGGCTTTTCGTAGCGGCCATTTTTTTGTGTTCTTCCAAATACTAGAAATCATAAAGATATTATAATCCTCGCCGAGCGCGACGATAAATACAAACGCGTAAAGCGGTATGAGGCCTGAAATAGCCGTTACGCCAAAACCGTGATGTAAAATGAGCCAGCCAAGACCAATCGCTGAAGCATAGGAGATTAAAACGGACAAGACGAGATAGAGAGTTGCTGTCAGCGAGCGCAAATAAGTTAGTAAAAGGATGCTTATAAGCGCAATGACAAGTGGAATAATCACTTTTTCATCATGCTCGGTTACAGCCCTGCTATCATATTGTGCGGCAGTTTGACCTGCTACATATGCTTTTGTAGCTTCCTCCCCGCCTACTTTTTTGATTTTAGGAATTAAATTCATGGCCTCGTTACTATACGGGTTCATACTTAGAACGATATCGTATTTTACTATGTTTCTATTTTCTTTACTTTTTTCTGGAAAGCTAACGGTTTGAACGCCTTTTTATGTTTTGTAATTCTTGTTTGAGGTTATCTGTTGGATTTTCGGCAAGCACTTCTACTTTTGCCAAATAACCAGCGCCGTAATGGTCGCTTATGAGTTTAAAACCTTCGCGTGAGGGCATGTCTTCTGGGAAAGTAGATAATGTATCATATGTGTAAGCAACATTGGTCGTTTGAAGAGCCGCTCCTCCGAGTATCAAAAGTGCCAAAACGGTCACGATAATGGGATGTTTCGTCGCAAGTTTCCCAACACGGTTCCAAAATTGATTCTCTTTTTTATGTTTTTTAGTTGGATGCGGGATAAAAGGCCAGAACGAAACGCGGCCAAAGAGCCCAAGTAAAGCCGGGACAAGCGTAAGCGACGAAATCAGCATAATCAAAATAGCAAGGCTAAACGGAATCGCGAAATTATGAAATGAACCGTACTGTGCGGCAAGGAGCATTAAGAGGGCTATCATGACCGTCAGTCCACTAAGTAAAATAGCGCCCGCCGTACCACTAAACGCTACTTTGAAAGCCTTAAAGCGGTTTTCTTCATGGCGTAAAACGGAACGATAACGGGTGATAAGGAATAAACAGTAATCGGTCCCCGCCCCGAATAAGAGAACGGTCATTATGGAAAGTCCTTGTGATCCGTATGTTATAAAGCCTTGTTCCCCTAAAAAGCCGAGTAGTGGTGTAATAATCAAATAGGCAAACCCAACTGCGATAAGTGGGATTAGCGCTAAGATGGGTGAGCGATAAATGACGAGTAAAATAATTAAGACAATCAGTACTGTTGCAATGAGGAGCGAAACATCCGCATCTTGGAAAAGCCCCGTTGCATCTACACTTATCCCTGCTGGCCCTGTAGTCCGTGCAACAAGATCGCTTGTATTCGTTACTTTTTTATTAAAAGGGTTCTCACCAAATATCCCTTCCGCACGCGTTTCGATTTCATCCATACCCGTTTTAAGTTCGTCAGCTGTGGCTGATTCATCCATTAAAATGGTTTGAATAAAAGTCGTTTGATCCTTTGAAAGTTGTTGTTTTAGCACAATGGGTGGCATTTTCTCAATTGGAATGGTCGCTTCTTGGCTCGCAACAGGTTTTTTCGTTAGCGAGGCATTCAAGCTTTGAATCTCTCCTAGTTGTTCGTTCGTTAGTCCTGTTTGACTGTACCATGTGATGAGTAACGGCGTACCTGCTTGAGAGCCAAAATATTCTTTTATCTTTTTATCCGCTACAACAGATGGTTCACTAGCTTTAAGATCGCTTGCTGCATCATCCTTATACTCATTTGCGCTTGGTAAAAAGAGCTGTAATAAAATGACAGCAAGTATCCAAATCGTAAGTGTTATAAAACGCCCTTTCTTACCTCCAACTCCATCCGCTATTTTTTCCAAAAAGTGATGCATTTTCTGTTCCCCCTTCGTTTATCAATCGATAAATAGAATAGCATAATTTCACTTATCATTCGATAAATTTGCTCCAAAAAAAGAGATAGTACATTATACCTCTTTTTTGCATAGCCCAAACAAAATAAAATCAATGGTTTCTGCTACTCGAACACTTGTTGGTTCGGCCGTTTCAAATTTGCTCATTTCTGAGAAAAGTGGGCTGATTGCGGATAGGAAAAAACGTGCCGCACGTAAAGCACTTATCCCAGATTGCAGCTCACCTTTTTCTTCAAATTGTTCAAAAACACGTTCAAAAGGGCGCAAATACGTATCACGCCAAAGTGTATAGAGTAAAAATTGATTTTCTTCTTTTAGCTCATTTAAAATATCATGAATCATCAGTAAAATATTGGTGGGATGTTTCTCAATTAACATAACAACCATCTCGTTTAAGCTTTCTTCAAGGGGCAAGTTTTTTTCAGTTAACTCACTCATGTCAGCTTGGATACTCGTTGTAAGCTGTTTGACAACTTCCAGATAGAGCATCTCCTTATCTTTAAAATGATGATAAAGCGCTGGTTGTGTAATGCCAGCGATAACAGCAATTTCACGCGTTGACACACTCCGATAACCTTTTTCCATAAATAAATCTCGACTAGCATCTAAGATTTTTTTCCGCGTTATCAAAAATTCTTCCGCACGACTTCTTTTCACCATGTCAAACGCTCCTTTTCCCTAGATAGTTTTATTCTATCATCATTCCAAGTCATCAAACAAGGTTTTTTCATCTCCCTGATAGTTTTTTGGTTAAAACTAACATGATTTTCTAGAAAAAGCTATTTTTTCTTCCAAATCCAATTTCCAAATGTCAAATTGAAAGCGTTATTTGTTAGATAATCTAACAAAATTTGTTGATTTTTAAAAAAAAGTCTTGCAATTCTATTTTTTTTTATGTATTATAGTGGCATAAATGAATTATTAAATGTTAGTTTATCTAACATAAAAGGAGAGTTGGCTATGGAATCTGTGTTTATGTTTTTTTGTACGTTGTTAGTTTGGCTTATGACACCAGGAATTGCTTTGTTCTATGGTGGAATGGTTAGAAGAAAAAATGTTTTAAGTACAGCGATGTATAGTTTTGCTTCGATGGCAGTTATATCTATTCTTTGGGTAATTGTAGGCTACTCCCTTGCCTTCGCACCAAATAACGGCTTTATTGGTAGTTTTGACTGGAGCTTTTTAAACCAAGTTGGATTCCTGCCTAACGATTTATATAGTGATTCGATTCCTCACATTCTATTTATGATGTTTCAAATGACTTTTGCTGTTTTAACAGTTGCTATTATTTCAGGTGCTTTTGCAGAACGTATGAATTTTGCGGCTTATCTTGTTTTTATTATTCTTTGGTCGTTACTCGTTTATTCTCCTGTTGCACACTGGGTATGGGGAGATGGCGGTTTTCTACGGAATTTAGGTGCGCTTGATTTTGCAGGCGGAAATGTGGTTCATATCAGTTCTGGCGCTACAGGTCTTGTGCTCGCTATCATGCTCGGAAGACGGAAGGAAGTGGATACAGCCTCTCCGCATAACCTCCCGCTTGCTCTAATCGGTGGTATTCTCGTTTGGTTCGGTTGGTACGGTTTTAATGTAGGTAGCGCCCTCACAATTGATAATGTTGCCATGGCTGCTTTTGTTAATACAAATACTGCTGCTTCTGCCGGCATCATCGGCTGGTGCCTCGTGGAATGGTTAACAAATAAACGTCCTACCATGCTTGGAACAATCTCTGGTGCTATCGCCGGACTCGTTTCCATCACACCAGCAGCTGGCTTTGTCACCGTACCTGCCTCTATGCTCATCGGATTCCTCGGCGGAGCCCTTTGCTTTTGGGGCGTATACTGGCTAAAAGGGAAAATCAAATATGACGACGCGCTTGATGCTTTTGGCCTTCACGGCATTGGCGGTATTTGGGGCGGCATTGCTACCGGCTTATTTGCAACAACTAAAATTAACGAGGCCGGAGCAAACGGATTATTCTACGGAAATCCCGCTCTTCTTCTTAAACAACTAGCCGCTATTTCCATCACTATCGTCTTTGTTGTGATTGCAACAATCATCATTGTTTCACTTATTAAACTGTTTCTACCTATTCGCGTGAGTGAGGAGCAAGAATATAAAGGGCTCGACCTAACCCTTCACGGCGAAAAAGCTTATCAGGATTAAAAAGGAGGTTCTACCATGACAAATTTAACGAAAATTGAAATTATTACGCGCCCTAACCGTTTTGAAGCTTTTCAAAAAGAACTAGCCAAAATTGGCGTAAGTGGTCTCACGGTAACCAAAGCGCTAGGAACTGGTTTAGAAAAAGGCTTTATCGAGTTATATCGTGGAAAAAAGAAAGAGAATAATATTCATGAACGAATGAAAATTGAAATTGTTGTCAGTACGGTTCCAGTAGAAAGTGTTTTACGTGTCGTTGAAGCGACTCTTAGGACCGGTGAACCAGGCGATGGGAAAGTTTTTATTTATCCGCTTAGCGAGGTCATTAAAATTAGCACAGGCGAAACTGGACAAGATGCGCTTCAAGATTCTCCATCACAAAATTAAAATTAGCCAAATAAATCCCTCCTTTTCTAAAAAAATCATGAGAAATTGCCTTTTCCCCTTTACTAAAAGAGGAATACAGCTATAATTGATAGTGAGATGTATTTAGATTGGAGGCGCGAGCTCATTTTATGCGTAAGATTCCCATTTTTACCATCATCGCTGTTTTGCTAATTGGTGGCGGATATTTTTATTATCAACATATGGATTCAAAAGTGGATATCACTTTTAACTTCACACCCACTAAAAAAGCAGCGGATTATACTGTTAGTGGCACTATTGACGGCGCTGGTGATGAAGTTGTAACATTACCGCTCTCGAAAGAAATGTGGAAAACAGTCAAAAAGGGTAATCATTATAATGTAGAAGCGACTTTCTACAATAAAAATAAAGTTAGCAAAGAAGCTTCGCAAAAATTAAAAGGCCCGTTCTGGGAAAACGAAGCAAACCAAGGTCTCCTCGTTAATGATATAAAAGTAGCTAACATCGAGGCCATTACGGCAGGATTTTAAAAAAGTGGAGTGAAATTTAATTTTGCTCCACTTTTTCATTGCGCTAAATAAAAAAGCAGCGGACAGGTCTGTCCGCTGCTTTTTATTCTTTTTCTTGGATGTTTAAACCTAGTTCATCCAGTTGCGCAAGGCTTACTTCACCAGGCGCGTTTGTAAGTGGATCAACAGCACTTCCTGTTTTAGGGAATGCAATTGTATCACGTAAGTTTGTTTTTCCGGCTAAAATCATTACAATGCGGTCAAGGCCAAGGGCGATACCTCCATGTGGTGGCGTGCCGTAATCAAGCGCGTCCATTAAGAAACCAAATTGTTCTTCAGCTGATTCATCTGTAAAACCGAGCGCGCGGAACATTTTTTGTTGCACTTCTTTTTGATAGATACGTAAAGATCCGCCACCAATTTCATAGCCGTTAAGGACAATATCATAGGCTTCTGCCATCGCTTTCTCCGGTTTTTCTTCCAAAAGAGGAATATCTTCTGCTCTTGGTAAAGTGAAAGGATGGTGCGCGGAAACATAGCGATTCGCATCTTCATCATATTCAAATAGCGGCCAGTCTGTTACCCATAAGAAGGCAAGCTCGCTCTCGTCAATAAGCTCTAATTCTTTACCAAGTTTGACACGCAAGGCACCAAGAGAAGCTGCTACAACCGACTCACTATCGGCTGCAAAAAGAAGTAAGTCCCCTGCTTCCGCCCCAAGTGCAGCACGAAGTTCCACTTGTTTAGCCTCATCGAAAAATTTCGCAATCGGCCCTTTTAATTCATTTTCTTCTACTTTAAGCCAAGCCAGACCTTTAGCACCGTAAGTACCAACAAATTCGCCAAGTGCATCAATTTCCTTACGTGAATATTTATCTGCTGCTTGTTTCGCGTTAATCGCTTTTACAACGCCACCCGCTTCAATAGCAGATGTAAATACTTTAAACGGTACGTCGCGCACAATATCCGAAATCATGACAAGCTCTAAACCAAAGCGTACATCCGGTTTATCACTCCCAAAACGAGCCATCGCTTCATGATAGGTCATACGCTGGAATGGCGTTTGTACCTTTATTCCTTTTGCTTCTTGCACCACATTTACAAGCATCTCTTCTGTTATGGCCTGTATTTCTTCTTTGGATAAAAAGCTAGTTTCAAGGTCAACTTGAGTAAATTCAGGTTGACGGTCGCCTCTTAAATCTTCATCGCGGAAACAACGAACAATCTGGTAATACTTGTCAAAACCAGCTGTCATTAAAAGCTGTTTTAAAATTTGTGGGGACTGCGGTAAGGCATAAAAACTCCCAGGATAAACACGACTTGGTACTAAATAATCTCTAGCCCCTTCAGGCGTACTTTTAGTTAAATAAGGCGTTTCAATATCATAAAAACCTTGTTTATTTAAAGTTTCACGGAAAACACGTGTGACCGTGTGACGCATTTTAAAAGTCTCAGCCATTTCAGGTCGACGAAGATCTAAATAACGATATTTTAATCGTAATTCATCAGAAACATTCACCCCATCTTCAATATAAAACGGAGGTGTTTTCGAACGATTTAAAATCGTAACCTCTGAAGCAACAATTTCCACTTTCCCAGTCGCAATTTTAGTATTAATAACGGATTCATCGCGCGCTGCTACTTTTCCTTTGACAGTAATAACAAATTCTGAACGAATCGACTCAGCAACTTGCAGGGCACTAAGAGAGAATTCTGGGTTAAAAACGACTTGTACAATCCCTTCGCGGTCACGCAAATCAACAAAGATAAGCCCTCCTAAATCACGACGTTTTTGTACCCAACCATGTAAAATGACTTCTTGACCAATAAATTTTTCTGTTATTTCTCCACAATATGCGGTTCTTTTCTCCATATTTTTTCCTCCTTAAGCGTTTTCGAAATGTTGAACGATTTCTTTAACAGATGCTAAAACTTGTTCGCCCGATTCCATATTTTTAAACGGATATTTTCCTGTTTTCAGCTCATCTTCACCTATTATCACAGTGTATTTTGCTTCTTTACGATTGGCATCTTTCATTTGTGCCTTAAATTTACGATTTTGATAATCCTTGTCCGCGCTAATTCCCGCACGGCGAAGACTATCTATGCATTTAACTGCTTCAAGCTCCGCCGCCTCACTTGCGACAATCACATAACAATCTAATGCCTTATCTTTCGGAATAGTAATATTTGCCGCCATAAGCGCGAGCAAGACACGTTCGACGCCCATTGCAAAACCAATCCCAGGCGTAGCAGGTCCATCAAATTCCTCAACAAGACCATGGTAACGACCGCCGCCACATAATGTCGTTTTAGCCCCAAAGCCCTCTTCCTCACTCATAATTTCAAAAGTAGTATGATTATAATAATCAAGCCCTCGCACAAGTGTTGGATCCACAACAAACGGAATTCCAATAGCCTCTAAAAAGCCTTTTACTTGGCTAAAATAAAGCGAGATTCTTCATTTAAGAAATCTAAAATAGAAGGCGCAGTGGCGACAAGCGGATGTTCGTGGTCCGTTTTACAATCTAAAATACGAAGCGGATTTTTATGCAGACGATTTTGACAATCTGAACAAAATTCATCAATACGTGGTTCAAAATGCGCGATAAGCGCCTCCCGATGCTTTAAACGACTTTCTTTGTCGCCTAGACTATTAATCGTTAAAGAAATATTTTTAAGACCAATAGAATGAAAAAAGTTCATCGCAAGTGAAATGATTTCTGCATCAATCGCAGGATCAAAACTCCCAATTGCCTCCACGCCAATTTGCGTAAACTGACGCTGGCGCCCACCTTGAGGACGTTCATAACGGAACATTGGACCATTATAATAGAGCTTGACAGGTTGATTCACATCACCAAACATTTTATGTTCAACAAATGCCCGCACAACCGATGCCGTTCCTTCTGGACGTAAAGTCAAACTGCGATTTTTTTTATCGTGAAATGTATACATCTCTTTTGACACAATATCTGTCGAGTCGCCTACACCGCGCTCAAAAAGCTCTGTATGTTCAAAAATTGGCGTACGAATTTCTGCGTAACGATAGTTCTCACAAATCTCACGAAATTTATCTTCAAGAAAATGCCATTTTTGTACCTCTTCAGGTAAAATATCTCGTGTCCCTCGTGGTAATTGAATTTTCATCACATTTCCTCCTTTTTTATAATAAAAAATCCCTCGTCACTTGTTCGAAAACAAGGGACGAGAGATGTAGATTCACCCGTGGTACCACCCTAATTGGAATTTTAAAATTCCCGCTCTTCCGTTAACGCCGGAATACGTTTCGACCTACTTATTTCGATCAAAACCTCGAAAGTGTCTTTCCAAAAAGTATCACCATGAATTTCTCTCAGCGAATGAAATTCTCTCTTTTATGGGAGGGATTTTTTGTACTTTTCTTTGTCATCAGTTTAAAATATGAATTATTTCTAGAGTACTAAAAAAAGCCAACAAAGTCAATATCGTTTTCTTTTTTCAAAAAATGGCAGTTAACGGTTTCAAGAAAGCGCATTTTATGGTAACATTTTAATGACCTGAAGAAGTTAATAAAGGTGGTGTAACCATTTAGTGAAAAATAAATTTTTATTTATAACCGTTTTATCCGCGTTACTCATTGCAGCAGGGATTATTACAACAATTGCAATGGCAAATGCGAATGCAGTTCGCGTTCAGGCTGAAGTTTTAAACGTGAGAAACGGTCCGGGACTGGCGTATGACGTTACGAGTCAAGTCCGAAAAGGAGAAGTACTTCGTGTCATTGGAGAAGAAAACAAATGGTATAAAGTCCGATTAGATAACGGCAATAGCGGTTGGGTAGCAAGTTGGCTCGTTGAAAATACCGATGTGAGTGCAGCGAGTAACAGTGTGGCTATCGTCAATTCTGAAGATGGCTTAAATGTCCGGTCAAAACCGTCAACAGACAGTAGTTCCCTCGGTATATTAAATACTGGCGACCAAATTAATGTCGTGAGTGAACAAAATGGTTGGGCTCAAATCCAGTACAAAGGACAAAATGCTTGGGTTAATGCGAGTTACATAACCATTCGCGAATCCACAACCAAAGTGGATCAATCTGATTTACAAAGTTTAACAATCCGTGACGATTCTACGAACATTAGAAGCAAGCCTGATTTAAGCGGGCAAGTAATCGAAAAAGCAAACTCTGGCAACTCCTATGAAATTCAAGGTGTGCAAGGCGACTGGTACCAAGTTCAAACAACAAAAGGACAAACAGGTTATGTTGCGAACTGGGTAGTAGATGTTGGAACGAAGAGCGAAAAACCGACTAAGTCAAAAACAACTAAGCTTTCTGAAGCGACCATCGTTTTAGATCCTGGCCACGGGGGAAATGACCCGGGTGCTAAAGGCGCAAATGGCACAATTGAAAAGAAAGCAACCTTAAAAACGGCGAAAGCCATTAAAACGCGACTTGAACAAACAGGCGCCAAAGTCATTCTAACACGTGATCATGATGAATATATCTCTTTACGTGGTCGTACAAAAGTGGCTTCTAAACATAACGCTGATGCTTTTGTCAGCCTTCACTTTGATAGTTTAGAGAATGAGGACGAAAACGTAAGCGGGCAAACCACTTACTATTATAGTAGTGCTGATAAAGGTCTTGCGAAAAGTATTAATAAAAGCTTAGGAAATACCCTTCCAACTACGAATCGCGGCGCACGCGTTGGCGACTTTTATGTTGTTCGGGAAAATTCACAACCTGCTGTCTTACTTGAACTTGGCTATTTAAGTTCAAAAGCAGATGAAAATAATATTAATTCCAGTTCCTACCGCACTCAAATTGCTGAAGGCGTAACAGAAGGCTTAGCAAATTACTTCGCCAATTAAAAAAAATCGGAAAATCAATTGATGATTTTCCGATTTTTCTATTTTACCAAATCAACAGAATCTAAGAAAATGGTTACCGGCCCGTCATTAATGAGTGAGACTTGCATATCTGCACCAAAAACACCAACTTCAACGCCAAAACCAGCTTCCTCAAGCTTTTTATTAAATAAATTATATAGTTTTTCTGCTTCTTGACCAGGTGCAGAATCAGTAAAACTAGGTCTACGCCCTTTTCTTACATCTGCATAAAGCGTAAACTGCGAAACACTAAGTAGACTTCCAGCGACATCTTGAATCGATAAATTCATTTTTTGATTCTCATCTTCAAAAATACGTAAGTTTACAATTTTTTGAACCAAGCTGTCAATTTCACGTTCTGTGTCTGTATGAGTAAATCCTACTAATAGCAAAAATCCCCGAGGAATCTCTGCTATAATTTCTTCATCTATCGAGACACTTGCACTTTTTACACGTTGAAGAAGTACACGCATATCGCTAACCTCCTAGCTCATAAGACGTCTAACTGTGTAGACATCTGGAATTTGCTTAATTTTATCCACTACACGTTGTAAATGATTAATATTATGAATTTGAAGCGTTAAAACAAGTGTGGCCATTTTATTATTATCTACTTTGGCATTTACCCCATTAATATTGGATGTCAAACTATTAATAACTTGCAAAATATCATTTAAGAGGCCATTGCGGTTATACCCATATATCTCAATATCCACATTGTAATCATTTTTAGCCTGAAAATCAGCATCCTCCCACTCTACATCAATCAAACGTTCATCTTCAATAGACTGGACATTAGGACAATCAGAGCGGTGAATGGAAATCCCACGCCCTTTCGTAATATAGCCAACAATTTGATCACCGGGAACCGGATTACAACAACGCGACAAACGAATTAATAAATTTCCAACACCTTGCACAACAACACCCGCATTGTGCTTAATCTTAAGTTTTTCGTTGTTTGCCTCCGCCGTATTATTACGCGCTTCTGCTTGCGTGAGTAATTTTTCCGTTTGCTCCTCCTGCTCTCGCTCTTTCCGCTCTTTCTCCGTCAAACGATTGGCTACCTGAAGCGCCGTAATGCCGTTATACCCAACAGCTGCAAATAAATCATCTTCATGGGCAAAATTCAGCTTTTCAAGGAGGCGTCCGAGATTTTCGTTCGTCATAATCTTTTTCGGTTCAAAATCCAATTGACGAAGTTCTTTTTCAACCAAATCCCGGCCTTTTTCGACATTTTCTTCTTTCGCTTGCCGTTTGAAGAATTGACGGATTTTATTACGCGCTTGAGATGTCTGGACAAGTTTTAACCAATCACGACTTGGGCCATAGGAATGTTTCGACGTTAAAATGTCGATGATATCCCCCGTTTTCAGCTTATAATCTAAGGTTACAATCTTGCCATTCACTTTAGCCCCAATCGTTTTATTCCCAATTTCCGTATGAATGCGGTAGGCGAAATCAAGCGGAACAGATCCGTTTGGCAGCTCGTAAACATCGCCTTTTGGAGTAAAGACATAGACAACATCTGCAAATAAATCTAGCTTTAATGACTCCATAAACTCTTCCGCATTATCAGACTCATTTTGGTACTCTAAAATTTCACGGAACCATGTCATTTTATTATCAAAAGAAGTTTTGGAATTTACGACTTTGCCTTCTTTGTACGCCCAGTGCGCCGCAACCCCGTATTCAGCAATTTGATGCATCTCATGGGTCCGAATCTGGACTTCAAGAGGTTCACCTTGGGGACCAATTACCGTCGTATGAAGCGATTGATACATATTGGATTTTGGCATCGCAATATAATCTTTGAACCGGCCAGGCATCGGTTTCCATCGTGTGTGGATAACACCTAAAACCGCATAACAATCTTTAATACTGCTTACTAAAATTCGAACCGCTAATAAATCATAAATTTCATTAAATTGTTTATGTTGCTCGGACATTTTACGATAGATTGAATAAATGTGTTTAGGTCTACCAGATATATCCGCTTCAATGTGTAACTCATCTAAATTCTCTGAAACCCCGTCAATCACATCTTGTAAATAACGCTCTCTAGCACCGCGCTTTTGTTTCATCAAATGAACAATTCGGTAATACTGCTGCGGATTTAAATAGCGTAATGCTGTATCCTCAAGCTCCCATTTCACTCGGCTAATCCCAAGTCGATGCGCAAGCGGTGCAAAAATTTCAAGCGTTTCAGTCGAAATCCGACGCTGTTTTTCAACAGGTAAGTGTTTAAGTGTACGCATATTGTGCAGACGGTCAGCTAATTTGATTAAAATGACACGAATATCTTGTGCCATCGCAATGAACATTTTACGATGATTTTCAGCTTGTTGCTCCTCATGCGATTTATATTTAATTTTTCCAAGTTTAGTTACCCCATCAACGAGCATAGCCACTTCGGCACCAAATGCTTCTGATAAGTCTTCTAATGTTACCTCTGTATCTTCCACAACATCATGTAAAAAGCCAGCTGCGACCGTTTCAGGATCCATTCTAAGCTCCACAAGAATCCCCGCTACTTGTATTGGATGAATAATGTATGGCTCTCCCGATTTTCTAAACTGTTCACTATGTGAATCACGTGCAAATTCGTAAGCTTTCTTCACAATTTTTAAGTGATTTTCATTCATATAGTTGGAAGCCATTTCAATGACTTGTTCGGCTGTTAAATTTTGCTCTTTAGCCATCTTCATCCACCCCCTTTTTTTCCTTTATCTAAAAAAGATTCTTGCTAATATTATACACAACTAAAGTGGCTTTAGAAAGTAGTTTTCCTATATAGTCAGAAAAAAACCATCTTCTCAATAGAAAATGGTTTTTTTACTCAAAAGTCCATCAAAATTAAGCGATCATATCCGTTTAATTTTTTATGGCCTTCTAATTCCGTTAATTCAATTAAGAAAGCACAACCGACAACAATTCCGCCTAGCTTTTCTACTAACTTAATGGTCGCTTCAATCGTACCACCAGTAGCTAATAAGTCATCTGTAATTAAAACGCGTTGTCCAGGTTTAATCGCATCTTTATGCATGGTTAGTTTATTCGTACCATACTCTAATTCATATTCCATTTCAATCGTTTCACGTGGCAATTTACCTGGTTTACGAACAGGTGCAAAACCAATGCCTAGCGCATAAGCAACCGGGCAACCAATAATAAATCCACGTGCTTCAGGCCCAACAATTAAATCCACCGCTAGTTTTTCTGCATACTCGACAATTTGATCCGTCGCAAATTTATAAGCTTCACCATCGTTCATAAGTGGTGTAATATCCTTAAATACAATGCCTTCTTTTGGCCAATCATCTACGATTGCAACAAAATTTCTCAGTTCATTTAAATCCATGTTTACTCCTCCAAAGTCGGTAGGCACTTATGCCTCCATAATGCGCTTCATCCAGCTAAATAACTCATTAAAGCTCGCATAAAGCAGTTTTTCTCGCGTTGCTAGTTCTTGTTTTTTCGATTGATAAATTTCAGCTTCTTCTAAATTTCGTTTTCCAGAATGATCGTTAAGTAAAATCACGCCACTTTCTATTTTAACAAAATCTAGCTCAAAAAACACGTTTGACATAAAATCAATTTGGCCTTTACTCCATCCAAACTTTCGATTTAAAGCAGGACCATACTTTTCAAGCGAAAAAGGCTGATATTTTTTGATTAATGCATACAGGTCTTTAAATGCCTTTCGGTCTGGCAGTGCCTGAAACGCAGCGTCTTCTGATGCCCCAAAATGAACATAGATACGCTCAGGTTGGAATTTTTTCACAAAAGCTTCGACATGATGCACATCTTTTGGTAAATCCACAAATACGAGCTCGCGTGCTGACTCCCTATCGTCAGGCGTATACACGACATTCTCTGTCACTTTAGGAAGATTTTGGACCGTTTCTTTATTAAAACAAATGAAAACACGTTCGCGCTCAGATTCTGATAATAAGCGTTGCCATTCTGTTCGGTTACGTGCATCAAAAAGCTGAAATTGATCCACCTCAAGATCCATTAAGCGAAGTTGCGGTTTACGAATATTGTTCCATTCATTCACATTTAATTCGCCTACCAAACTAACTAGCGCATTTTGCGTCAAATTATCTGTTAAATCGCCTAAATTAAAACCAATACCGTCTAAAGACACACTTTGATCTGTGAGTACGGTTTTCAAATGTGTTTTATCCGCCCCAATCCGCTTCGTATCTTTCAAATAAAGGTCATTAAACTGAAAAATAGGCTTCACATTGCCAGTTCCAAATGGCGCCATCTTTTCGATCATTTGAATAAATTCAAGTGATACATCAGCTAATTCTAACGTATCTTCTACATAAAGTTCGCGCTTTATACCCGAAACATCTAACTGATCCCCTTCTTGGATCAAAGCCGTTTCAAGAGTATCTAAATTGTCAAGAGAGACGGTCATACCCGCCGCCATTGGATGCCCGCCAAACGCTTCTAGGAGTTCTCTATTTTTATCTAATTCCTGGTAAAGATGGAAATGAGGTACACTTCGTCCGGAACCTTTCGCGATGCGCTTTTCATCATCAATCGCAAGACAAATGACAGGACGATGATACTTTTCTACTAAACGCGACGCCACGATACCAAGAACGCCTAGATTCCAGTTTCTTTCAGCTACTAAAATCACACTTGGAATTTCACTTTTAGCCTCTAAAAGAGCAGTGGCTTCCGCTGTAATATCGCTCACTAACTTACGACGGTTCACATTCGCCTCATCAATTTCCTCGGCTAAATATTCGGCTTCTTCCTCTTCAAACGCAAGAAGGAGTTCTGCGGCTGGATCTGCTGCACCTAGGCGACCGATTGCATTTAGTCTTGGAGCGATGGCAAAACCTATCGTTTCTTCGTTTGCCTCCTCTAATTTCACCTTTGCTTTTGAAGCGAGAACTCGAAGACCTGTGTTAGGGTTTTCACGTAAAATTTGGAGTCCCTTTTGAACAAAAAGACGATTTTCATCCGTTAAAGATACAAGGTCCGCAACAGTTCCTACTGCTACTAAATCGAGTAAATGGGACGGCTCCTCGCCCAGTAGTGCATGAGAGAGCTTATAGCTAACGCCTACGCCTGCCAAATCTTCAAAAGGATAGTTGGAGTCAGGATGCTTCGGATGAATGACGGCAACGGCTTCTGGTAATGTCTCGCGCATTTCATGATGGTCTGTTATGATAACATCCATCCCGATTTCCTGAGCAAATTCCATCACCTCAAGAGCAGCAATCCCATTATCCACGGTGATAATTAAATCAAAGCCTTGATTTTTAATCATTTGAAAAGCTGTTTGATTAGGCCCATACCCTTCTGTAAAACGATTTGGAATATAAAACTGCACAAGTGCCCCTAAGCTTTCTAACGTCTTGTAGAGGACCGCGATACTCGTCACACCATCAGCATCATAATCCCCGTAAATCATAATTTTTTCACCCGCTGAAATAGCGGACTTAATGCGTTCTACAGCCTTTTCCATTTCTGCAAATAAAAAAGGATCATAACCCGTATATTTAGAGGGATTCATAAATTTATCATACTGTCCTTCAGTCGTAATCTTACGTTTTAAAAGCATTTTTGCAAGCGGAAGCGACACATTCAATTCCTGGGCTAAGTTTGTCACTTTTACAGCATCCACATCTTCGGTCTTCCATTTATATTTCGAATGAATCACAATTCCCCCACCTTTCAACCCTCCTATTATATCGAAAAACATCAGAAAAACCAATAGTAAAAAGCTCAAATCAAAATGATTTGAGCTTAGTATGCACCTTCACGCGTATAAAATGCACTTTAGTTTTCCTTTGGTGCCGTTGTATCTTGCGTGGTAGCTTCTCCAGCAGAATTCGTTTCTGCTTCATTTGTATCACGAATCGCAACGGTTGAATTTTTAGTTTTCATTGCTTTTGCGGCAGCAAGCTGACGTTCTAAGTCTGTTTTTTGTTCTTCTAGTTGTTTAATTTGTCTATTCATCCCCCGCACCTTACTAATATTTAGACAGAAAATAATTAAGCAACCAATAAGAACAGAGCCTAAAATTACTAAAATAAGAGGCCATTCTAGTTTTGCGAATAAGAAATTCACTTGTACGGATTCTACATTGATAATAGCAAATACAGCAATTAAAATAGCAAGGATAATCCCGACAATAACCTGCCACTGATTTTTCATAGTTCATCTCTCCTTTTTCATTTAACCATCTATTCCCCTTAGGAAAAGCCCTAAAACAAAGCCGGACAATTGTCCGGCTTCATCAGATTATTAGACCATTGGTTGTGATGGATTACGTCTTTTCTTTTTCTTAACTGTTGCGATTGGTCCCTTTTTATTCACTTGATGTGATTTAAAGACATACCATAGTTGCATAGCCATGAAAATGGACGAGAATACACTTGATATTAGACCAACGAGTAAAGCAATTGAGAAACTTAGAATCGATTCGCTACCAAATGCAACAAGTGCTACTACAGTGAAAATAACTGTCAAGATTGTATTAATCGAGCGGGTGAACGTTTGACGTAGCCCGTGATTAACAGCAAATGCAACATCTTCTTTTGTTTTATAGCGTCCCATCTTACGACCAATATCACGGATACGGTCGGCTGTTACAATGGTATCATTTATCGAATAACCGATAACCGTTAGGACCGCAGCAATAAAGGTTAAATCAACCTCAATCTGGAATATACTAAAGAATATAAAGATTGTAAAGGCGTCAAAGAGCAGTGATAATATCGCGGCAATCCCCATATAAAATTCGAAGCGAATCGCAATATAAATGACAATCAACACCGAAGCAATGGCTAGCGCGTATAAACCATTTTTAGCAAGTTCCTTACCTACAGTTGGCGTTACAGTACTAATGCTTGGTTCATGCTTATATTCTTTTTCAAAATGCGTTTTGAATTTCGCGATTTCGTCTTGAGACAGGGCACCTTTATAAGATACAACTGCCGTCTTATTGTCTTTACCTTGGAACACAATATTATCAGAAGGCATATTGATATCATCTAAATCTTTCTTCACTTGTTCTTCCGTTAGTGGTGAGTTTGAAGTAATTTCTGCTCTCGTACCACTCGCGAAATCAATACCTAGATTGAGTTTAAACACACTTAGAACGACAATTCCAACCACAACAATTCCTGTAAAGATCCAGAGGAATAAACGATGGTTTTTAACGAAATCAAAACGATCAAATGGTGTTTTTAAGTCATAGGTGCTAATCCCGTCATGCAGGTTATGAATGGCACTCGGTTTAACACTAAAGACGCGTGGTTTATTATTTAGTGCATTACTCTTAACTAATAAGCCGAGTAACACACGAGAACCCCAAACCGCTGTTAGGAAGCTGACTAAGATACTAATAATAAGCACTGTCGCAAAACCTTTAATCGAACTTGTTCCGAAATAGAACAAGACACAAGCAACTAGAAGGGTCGAAATATTTCCATCGAAAATGGCACGGAAGGCTTCTTTACCCCCAACTTCAAATGCCGCTTTCGTCGACCTCCCCACTTTGAGCTCCTCTTTTATCCGCTCGTAGGTAATAACGTTCGCGTCGACCGCCATCCCTATCCCGAGTATGAGCCCGGCAATACCTGGTAGTGTAAGTGTTGCATTAAGCAGAGCAAGTACAAGTAAAACGATATACGTATACGCTACAAGTGTGACACATGCAATAATCCCAGGAATACGGTATACAAGCATCATAAAGATAAAGATAGCTGCAACTCCGATAATCCCTGCTAAAATTGTTTCATCAAGCGCATCTTGTCCAAACTGTGCCCCAACAGATGTCGAATAAACTTCAGTCATCTTAACAGGAAGTGCACCTGAATTTAGTAAGTTCGCCAAATCCTTCGCTTCTTCTACAGTAAAGCTACCAGAAATTTCAACCTTGTTTGTGTCTAAAACTTGGTTTACATTTGGTGCGGATAAGTAGGCAGGATCTTTTTTAGTTTTCTCTGTTTCGTATTTTTGGCCTTCTTTCCAGTCTAACCAAATAACAAGTTGGTTATTAGGCTTTTCAGCCAAAATCGTTTTTGTTACATCAGCAAACTTATCAGCACTTTTTAGTTTCAGTGTAACAATCGGTTGATTATTTTGGTCAAAAGCCTGTTTAGCTCCACCAGGAACTAAGTCCGAGCCATCCATCATCAGTTTATCTTTCGCGTCTCTAAAAGAAAGTTCCGCTGTTGTAGATAGCATTTTTCGAGCTTCGTTTTGATCCGTTACCCCAGCAAGCTGGACACGAATACGATTATTTCCTTCAATTGTGATGCTAGGCTCAGCTACGCCGATACTATTAATACGGCGGTCGAGGGCACTTACCGTATCCGTAAGTGTCTGCTTAGTCACCTCACCTTTTCCAGAAGCAGGTTCTACTTGATAAAGCACTTCAAATCCGCCCTGTAAATCTAGTCCCAGATTAATATTTTGTAAAACCATTTTCCCTGTACTGAAAACGACCCCAAAAATAATAGCCACAACTAGGAAGAAGGTTACTAACCTACTTTTCTTAATCATTTCTTTTCCTCCCTCATCTAAACCATGAAATGCTATTTAGAAAGCTCTTCCAATGACGCTACATCATCATCCGGTTTTTCTGTTTCAAACGTTTCATTACTTGTGCTAGCACTAATTGCTGGCCCTTTAGATGCTTTTGTAATAAAGTCCATTAATTGTCCAATGTTCATCTGCATGATGTCATTCACACGCTCATGCAAATTTGGAGTGGGGTTTTTAGCCCATTTAACTTCTGTTAAAAATGACCATATATGTTCTGGTTTGATTTCTCTATAACTAAGAAGATGGAAATCTTCCACTTTAATTAAAATAGCTGGTTCCAAACTTTCATACCAGTCTTCGTGCCTCATCGCACTTCCCCTCCTCATTTTACAATCAACTATTCCCATTTTATCTAAAAAATGGCCAAATGAAAAGTAGAAAGTGAAAAATCCACATAAATGACACATTTATTCTTGAAAATACTAGATTCAATTGGTGATTTTCATACGTTCTGGTCCTTTTTCTTTTTATATAAAAAAGAACCGCCCTAGTTTTGACTAGAACGGATCTTTATTATTTTTCTTCGGTTTCTTTTGCTTCTTCTTCGACAGGCTCAACTGGTGCTACTGCAGGTGCAGTATTTCCTTTTTCAAGAACTGTACGAATCGCATTGCGGTCAAAAGTAAGTTTTGTATTGCCTGCTTTAAGCACAACAGTACCATCTTCAATTGCCTCAACTACTCCGTGAAGACCACCAATCGTAATGATTTTGTCTCCTTTTGCTAAACTATTTTGCATGTTTGTTACTTCTTTTTGACGTTTTTGCTGTGGTCTAATTAGTAAGAAGTAGAACAAAACAATCATCAAAATAATTGGAATAAACGCTGTTAAAGTACCCAAAAATTGTCAGCTCCTTTAAAAAGTTATTTATTAAAAATTTTTCGCATTTGGCCCATTAAAGCCATATTGCTCAAAAAATTCTTCCCTGAATTCAAGCAAACGATCATGACGAATTGCGTCACGAACTTGCTTCATTAAGTTTAACAGAAAATGTAAATTATGATAAGTCGTAAGTCTTATTCCAAATGTTTCATCACAGCGAATTAAATGGCGGATGTAAGCTCTGGAATAGTTTTGACAAGTATAACATGAACAGTTTTCATCAAGTGGACCAAAATCATTCGCGAATTTCGCATTTTTAATAACAAGACGACCGTTTGAAGTCATACAAGTCCCATTTCTCGCAATACGTGTTGGTAACACACAATCAAACATATCAATGCCGCGTATAACCCCGTCAATCAGTGAATCTGGCGAACCAACGCCCATTAAATAGCGGGGCTTTCCACTTGGGAGAAAAGGGGTTGTGAATTCAAGTACTTCATTCATCACATCTTTTGGCTCTCCAACAGAAAGTCCACCGATGGAGTATCCCGGGAAATCAAGCGAGACCAAATCTTCCGCGCTTTGACGTCGCAAGTCTTCATATGCTCCCCCTTGAACGATACCAAATAGTCCTTGAATGTCAGGCTTCATATGTGCTTTTAAGCCACGTTCAGCCCATCTTGAGGTCCGCTCCACAGAACGTTTCATATAGTCATGTGTAGCCGGATAAGGCGGGCACTCGTCAAAGCTCATCATAATGTCTGAGCCGAGTGCATTTTGAATTTGAATAGCTTTCTCTGGGGATAAGAACAGTTTATCGCCGTTTAAGTGATTACGGAAATGAACGCCTTCTTCTTTAATATCACGCATATCACTTAAACTAAACACTTGGAAACCGCCTGAATCGGTCAAAATAGGCTGGTCCCAGTTCATAAATTTATGTAACCCTCCAGCTTGTTCGATAAGTTGTTCTCCAGGTCTAAGCCATAAATGATAGGTATTACTTAAAATAACGCCTGCCCCCATTTTTTTTAGTTCCTCTGGAGACATCGTTTTTACCGTGGCCTGCGTACCGACAGGCATAAACATAGGTGTATCAAACGTACCGTGCGGAGTGTGTAACTTACCTAACCTCGCACCTGTTTTTTTATCAGTTTTAATTAATTCATAACGAATCGCTGTCATGTGTTACCTCTTTCTTTTTTCTCTACTAAAATAGCATAACGAAAACAAGCGCAGAAAACAAGGTTTTTCACAAAATTAATGAATAAACATCGCATCGCCAAAACTAAAAAAGCGATATTTAGCTTCTACAGCATGATGATATGCATTTAAAATATTTTCACGTGTTGAAAGAGCAGAAACTAGCATAATTAACGTGGATTTTGGTAAGTGGAAATTCGTGATGAGGCATCCACTGCTTTAAATGTATAGCCCGGGAAAATAAAAATGTCTGTCCAACCGGAATCTGCTTGTAGTTCGCCGTCAAATTTCGTGGCAATGGTTTCAAGTGTTCGAATCGAAGTTGTCCCAACCGCCACAATTTTTTTACCATTTGCCTTAACCTCGTTTAATATGGCCGCTGTCTCAGCATTTAAACGATAAAATTCCGAATGCATCTTATGATTTTCTGTGTCACTTACGTCTACTGGTCGAAATGTGCCAAGGCCAACATGTAGCGTCACGAAACATATATGAATCCCTTTTTTCCGAATCGTCTCTAAAAGTTCTTCTGTAAAATGTAGCCCAGCTGTTGGGGCAGCCGCCGAACCATTTTCTTTCGCATAAACGGTTTGATAACGATCTTGATCACTTAACTGCTCCTTAATATAGGGAGGTAGCGGCATTTCGCCGAGGTTTTCTAAAATCTCATAAAAAATACCTGTATAATGAAACTCAAGTATTCGACCACCATGTTCAAGCTCTTCCGTACAAATCGCCGTGAGTTCCCCTTCACCAAACGAAATTTTCGCCCCAACGCGAATTCGCTTAGCCGGTTTTACAAGCGTTTCCCACTTATTGCCCTCTTTTTGTTTTAACAAAAGCACTTCGATATGGGCACCCGTCTCCTCTTTAATGCCGTGGAGGCGAGCAGGTAAAACGCGCGTGTCGTTTAAAACAAGCGCATCCCCTTCATTTAAATAATCAATAATATTCGTAAACTTTTCATCACTGATATCGCCTGTCGTTTTATCGAGTACCATAAGACGACTAGATGTCCGATCAAGTAGCGGAGTCTGCGCAATGAGTGACTCTGGTAAATCAAAATCAAAATCTTCTACTTTCATTCCATGACACCTTTTTCATTTTTAATTCCAAAATGGTCATACGCCAGTTGTGTAGCGAGTCGACCTCTTGGTGTACGTTGCAAAAAGCCAATTTGCAATAAATACGGCTCATGCATATCTTCAATCGTTTCACGTTCCTCACCAATACTCGCAGAAATGGTATCCAGTCCAACTGGTCCCCCACGAAATGATGTCATAATCGTTTTTAAAAGTTTTTGATCAATCGTATCCAGTCCTCGTGGATCAACTCTAAGTAAAGTGAGGGCATCTTTTGCGACATCATATGAAACAAGCCCGTCTCCTTTGACTTCCGCAAAGTCACGTACGCGTTTTAACAATCGATTTGCAATCCGCGGGGTTCCTCTTGAACGTCTGGCAAGCTCAAGCGCACCATCTCTATTAATCTCAGTTGTTAAAATCTTAGCAGTTCGTAAAATAATGTCCATCAGTTGTTCTTCCGTATAAAACTCCAAATGATCAATCACACCAAAACGATCGCGCAGTGGCGCTGATAACTGGCCAGCACGCGTTGTCGCACCGATTAATGTAAATGGTGGTAAATCAAGACGGACTGACCTAGCAGAAGGACCATTTCCAATAACAATATCTAAGCAATAATCTTCCATCGCAGGATAAAGTACTTCTTCAATGGATTTAGATAGCCGGTGAATTTCATCAATGAAAAGAACATCCCCAGGTTCAAGTGACGTTAAAATGGTCGCCAAATCCCCTGGACGCTCAATAGCTGGACCGCTTGTTGTTCTAATATTTGTGCCAAGTTCATTTGCGATAACCATTGCAAGCGTTGTTTTCCCTAAACCAGGAGGGCCATATAAAAGCACATGATCAAGCGCTTCTTCTCTTCTTCTTGCTGCTTCAATAAAAATACTTAGATTATGCTTCACCTTATCTTGACCAATATATTCTGCTAAGAACTGTGGCCGTAAGCTTGTTTCAAACGATATTTCTTCATGACTGACATTTTCAGAAGAAACGATACGCTCATCCATGCCACAAACCTCCTTAATTTGTCATTAACTTTAAAGCTAACTTTATATATTCATCACTCGTCATGATTTCCTCAGTTAGTTTCGGAATGATTTTTTTAAGTTCCCGCTCACTATACCCAAGTGCCTGCAGCGCAAGAATTGCTTCTTCAAGCTGAGGATTCAGGCCATCTGTAATCTCTTTTTGGGGAGTAAAATGGGGAATCTCACTTGTTACAACGTCGCCTAGTTTTCCTTTTAAATCAAGAATAATCTGACGCGCTGTTTTTTTCCCAACGCTTGGGAATTTAGTTAGATACACATCATCTTCTATTTCAATGGCATTAATTAACTGGGTGGCATCTCCTGCCGCTGTAATCGCGAGTGCGCTTTTAGGACCTATCCCAGAGACGCCGAGTAGTTTTTTAAATAAATAGCGTTCTTCGGTCGTTTGAAAGCCAAATAAAGTAATATTATCTTCGCGTACATGTTGGTATAAATAAACTTTTGCTTCTTTTCCTTCTGAAGCTGAAAAAGCAAAGGGATTTCCGGCCACAATTTGATAACCAATTCCGTAAACTTCTACAACTACATACTCTGGTGTAATGGCCGTAACTTGGCCTTTCATATAATCATACACGTTCATTCGTCCTTTCTGTCATGCCCATATCTTTCATGATAGCATATTACGAACATTTGTGCTAACAAAGCTATTACAAAAGCGCAATACTATCTTTAATCACACGAGCAGAATTTTGAAAGGCTTCTCTTTCAGCATTATCTAATTTTAATTCAATGATTTCTTTCACACCATCTTGATTTAAAACCGCAGGAACTCCAATCGCTAATCCATTCTCTCCGTATTCGCCTTCTAAAATACAAGAAACGGTCAAAGCCCGCTGACTGCCACTAAAAATATGTCGGCATATCTCGACAATCGTGCCCCCGATTCCGTATTCCGTGCAACCTTTTTGGTGATAAATTTCAAAACCCGTATCACGAGCAATCTCGCCAACTCGTTTTAAATCAAGAGACTCACCTAGTTTCTCCAAGCTATATTCATTCACCGATTTCCCGTAAATGGAGGAGTGCGACCATACTGGAAACTGCGAATCACCGTGTTCTCCTAAAATAAAGGCATCAATGCTTTGTGCAGCAATATCAAGTCGTTCTGCTAAAAGGCGGCGAAGTCTCGTTGTATCTAACCAGACGCCTGTACCTAAAACGCGATTTTTCGGCAATCCAGATAATTTCCAAACTTGATACGTAATAATATCGCAAGGGTTTGTAGCCACTAAGAAAATGCCATTAAAGCCGCCTTTCATCATTTCCGGGACAATACTCGCTACAATTTTAGACGTGCTCTTTTGTTCATCAAGCCGAGTTTGTCCTTCTTTTAACGCTCCAGCAGTTACAGTAATCACTGCAATATCAACATCCGAACAGTCACTTGCATCCCGAACGGAAATATCCATTTTCCCCGGCATAAATGCAGCTGCATCCGCTAAGTCTTTCCGATTTCCTTCTACTCGGTCTTGATTTATGTCAACTAAAATCAGCTCTTCAATAAAACGTTGATTAACAAAAGCATGTGCGGCAGCAGTGCCCACATTTCCTGCTCCAATAATCATAACTTTCCGTGGTTTCATTCTTTTACTTCCCTTCTACTTTTCACTCTCGATTTCTATTTTACAAAAAAAGGAGAAGCTTCTGCAATAGGTAAAACTTACTTTAAGAAGAAACGCACGATGTTTTCCCGGTGCTTAGAGTTCGGATAACGAAACTTCATATCAAAAGCATTCGTCTGACGAAGCACACTTTTTTCATGCGAAAAAGTTCTAAAACTAGCTTCCCCGTGATAATTTCCCATACCACTATCGCCCACACCGCCAAATGGCAAATACGGTGTCGAAATATGCATCAGTGTATCATTTATACATACACCCCCAGAAGAAGTGTTAAAAATAAACTTCCGCTCAATTTCGCGACTTGTCGTAAAGAGATAAAGGGCAAGCGGTTTAGGTCTCTCACGAATGAAAAGAATCACATCCTGAACCTCTGTAAAACGTTTTAAAGGTAAAATCGGCCCAAAAATTTCCTCCTGCATCACGGGACTATAAACATCAGGCTCCTCCAAAAGATAAGGCGCCATTTTTAACTTTGCTTCATCAACCTTCGCATCTGGCGCATAACTTAAAAGCCGTTTAAAATGCGCCTCATTAACAATCCTACCATATTCCGGATGCTCAAGCGGGTTATCACCATATAAGTCCGAAATAGCAGCTTCTAAGGCCATTTTAAACGCATCATAAACTTCATCTTGAACAAAACAATAATCAGGCGCAATACAAGTCTGCCCCGCATTTAACCATTTCCCAAATGCCACACGTTTGGCCGCAAGCTGGATATTCGCATCTTTTGTAATAATAAGCGGGCTTTTACCGCCCAGTTCAAGTGTAACAGGCGTTAAATGCGTTGCCGCTTTTTGCATGACAATTTTTCCAACATGAGTCGAACCCGTAAAGAAAATATAATCTTGTTTTTGTTCCAGTAATTCCGTTGTCGTCTCCACGCCTCCGTTTACAACAGCAATAATTTCTTCACGAAAGCGCGATAAAACATGCTCCAGAACAAGGGCGGTTTGTGGCGCAAGTTCGGATGGCTTTAGAATCACTGTATTTCCTGCTGCAATGGCCCCGATTAATGGCGAAAGCGCTAATTGATACGGATAATTCCACGGCGCAATGACTAAAACCGTCCCGTAAGGTTCTTTGTGAATAAACCCTTTCGATCCAAGATGCGTGACACTTGTTTTTACTTTTTCGGCACGCATCCATTTTTTTAAATGTTTTAAAGCAAAAGAAATCTCTTCATAAATAATCCCAATTTCTGTCATATAAGCTTCTGAACTGCTTTTTCCAAGATCTTTTTGTAGTGCTTCTAAAAACAGATTTTCATTTTCATGAAGTAACATTTTTAAATTTTCGAGTGTTGTTTTTCGGTGTAAATAACTCTTTGTATGCCCTTCGTCAAAGTAACTTTTTTGTCGGTTCATAATTTCACTACTTTGCATGATTTTCTCCTCCTAAAAAAGGCACCTACAATAAAGGTGCCTGGTGTTTAGTCTTGAAACGCATTCGTATAGACGTCTTGTACATCATCATCGTCTTCTAATAAACTAATCATTTTTTCAAATTCAGCTTGCTTATTCTCTGGAATTTTTTGATAAATAGTTGGTATCATCGTTAATTCTGCTGCTTCAAATGTAAGCCCAGCATTTTCTAACTGTTCTTTTACTGAAAGAAAATCGGTTGGCTCGGTGAAAATTTCAAAAGCCTCATCACTCGTTAGAATATCTTCAGCTCCTGCATCAATCGCAAGTAACATTAGTTCATCTTCGCTTAAATCCAAATTTTCACGAAACAAAACGAGGTAACCCTTCCGATTAAAAAGATAAGACACACTACCTGTTTCGCCTAAACTTCCGCCATTTTTATTAAAAGCAACGCGCACATTCGTACTCGTACGATTTTTATTATCCGTCAGCGCGTGCACCAAAATAGCAACCCCAGAAGGGCCATATCCCTCGTAAGAAACTTCATCATAGTTTTCCCCCCGATTGATTTCCGCTAGCCTTTTGAATGGCACGGTCGATATTATCATTTGGCATATTCGCCGCTTTTGCCTTATCCATGACAAGTCTTAGCGCAGGATTTAACGCAGGATCAGGACCATTCTTTGCCGCTACATAAATTTCCTTTGCAAGCTTTTGAAAAATTTTCGCTCGTTTTGAATCTTGTGCATTTTTTCTGCCTTGAATATTCTTCCATTTTGAATGCCCCGCCACCGCGCTTCACGCTCCTTTTATTCGTTATTAAAAGTGTAACGCATTCAAACTAGTGACGCAAGTTAATCGGTACATAAAAAAGAAAGCGTCAGGACAAGTCCCAACGCTTTCTTTTATTTCGCGTATTCAACAGCTCTTGTTTCCCGAATCACAGTTACTTTAATGTGACCAGGGTAATCAAGTTCTTCCTCAATACGTTTACGAATATCTCTAGCTAAACGATATGATGCTAAATCATCAATTTCGTCTGGCTCAACCATAATCCGAACTTCACGTCCAGCTTGAATGGCATACGATTTTTCAACACCCTCGTAAGATTCCGAAATTTCTTCCAGTTTTTCTAAACGGCGAATGTAATTTTCAAGTGTTTCACTACGTGCGCCTGGTCTAGCAGCAGAAAGCGCATCTGCAGCAGCAACTAAAACAGCAATGACAGACGTTGGTTCAGTATCCCCGTGGTGGGAAGCAATACTGTTAATCACAACATCATTTTCTTTATATTTCGTTGCTAATTCGACACCAATTTCAACGTGGCTTCCCTCTATTTCATGGTCAATCGCTTTCCCAATATCATGAAGGAGACCCGCGCGTTTTGCCAGTGTCACATCTTCGCCAAGTTCACCAGCTAAAATACCAGCGAGTTTGGCAACTTCTAGAGAATGATTTAAAACATTTTGTCCGTAACTTGTACGGTAACGTAAGCGACCTAATATTTTAATTAAGTCTGGGTGAATCGAATGGATACCAATTTCAAAAGTAGCTTGTTCGCCGACTTCGCGAATATGTTCATCCACTTCTTTTCTTGCTTTATCCACCATTTCTTCAATCCGTGCAGGGTGAATTCGACCATCTTGAACTAATTTTTCTAGTGCAATTCGTGCAATTTCACGACGAATTGGATCAAAACCAGATAAAATAACAGCTTCTGGTGTATCATCAATAATTAAATCGATACCCGTTAGCGTCTCAAGAGTACGAATATTTCGTCCTTCACGACCAATAATTCGACCTTTCATTTCATCGTTTGGAAGTGTGACGACAGATACAGTCGTTTCAGCAACATGATCTGCTGCACAGCGTTGAATGGCAAGTGATAAAATGTTTTTCGCTTTCTTGTCCGCTTCTTCCTTCGCCTTGTTTTCTGATTCTTTCACCATAATGGCTGTGTCATGTGAAAGCTCTTCTTCTACTTGGTTAAGGATGACTTTTTTCGCTTCTTCCTTAGTGAGTGCGGAAATGCGTTCGAGCTCATCTTGCTCTTTTTGAATCATCTCATCAATTTTGCTTTCCTTCTCTTCAATATGTTGTTGTCGTTTACTGATATTCTCCTCTTTTTTCTCGAGTGTACCTTCTCTTTTACTTAAAGAAGTATCTTTACGGTCGAGGTTTTCCTCCCTTTGCAATAAGCGATTTTCTTGTTTTTGTAACTCTCCTCTTCGCCCACGAAGTTCATTTTCGATTTCAGTACGTACCTTATGGCTCTCTTCTTTCGCTTCAAGCAGTGCTTCTTTTTTTGTTGTCTCCGCTTCTTTTTTAGCATCTTCAACAATAAGTTCAGCTGTTCCGCGAGCAGCAACTAGTTTCTTTTCAGAACTAGCTTTATAAATAAGTGAGCCGACAACCAAACCGACGATTAAGAAAAGCAAACCGGAGATGATTGCGACTACTACGATCATCCTTACACCTCCTTTGCTATTCAATTTTCGTTATCATTATGTCGGTGGCCAAAAATGATTGGCACAAAGTGTATTTTTCATCATTAATCGGATGACTCCGATTTTACTAAAAAGCATTTTTTATTTTCCATCCGTACTCTTTAGCAATGTAAAATATACATTCTAATTTTATAGTTGAATATACGTATTGTCAAGGAAAGGGCAAAATTCTACAAAATAAAGTTATAAAAAATACTTTTCTACTTCATAAACGTAAAAAACCTGTTTATAGCAAGCCATAAACAAGTTTTTTACCTTCTTATTCTTCTTCTAAAAGATTAAATTCTTCATCCGCATCTGGAGCACTCGCTTGTTCGCCTGTTACATCAATATCATATTCCATACGAACGCGTTTTGAAATTTCATCACGAATTTCTGGATGCTCTTTCAAGAATTGTTTCGCATTTTCACGACCTTGTCCAATACGTTCTTCATTATAAGAATACCAAGAACCACTCTTATTGATTACATCCACTTCAGAAGCCATATCAACAAGTTCACCTTCACGAGAAATCCCTTCACCGTACATAATATCAACTTCCGCCACACGGAAAGGTGGTGCTACTTTATTTTTTACAACTTTAATTTTTGTTTTATTACCAATAACATCCGTACCTTGTTTTAATTGTTCGGCACGACGCACTTCTAAACGAACAGTGGAATAAAATTTCAATGCACGCCCACCAGGAGTTGTTTCCGGATTACCGAACATCACACCCACTTTTTCACGAATTTGGTTAATGAAAATCGCAATAGTTTTTGATTTGTTAATAACACCAGATAATTTACGCAAAGCTTGAGACATTAAACGTGCTTGAAGACCAACATGGGCATCTCCCATTTCCCCTTCAATTTCAGCACGTGGAACAAGCGCTGCTACTGAGTCAATAACCAAAATATCTACTGCACCACTTCTTACAAGCGCTTCAGCAATTTCAAGTGCTTGCTCGCCTGTATCTGGTTGTGATAGCAATAGCTCATCAATATTAACGCCTAAATTTTTAGCATAAGTTGGGTCTAAAGCATGTTCTGCATCAATAAATGCAGCCGTTCCGCCTTGCTTTTGTACTTCTGCAATGGCATGGAGCGCAACCGTTGTTTTACCAGAACTTTCTGGACCATATGTTTCAATAATTCGACCTCTAGGATAGCCACCTACCCCCAATGCGATGTCAAGGGCTAACGATCCACTTGACACAGTGGATATATTTTGATCGCTATGTTCCCCTAACTTCATAATCGAACCTTTACCAAATTGTTTTTCAATAGATTTTAGTGCTTGGTCTAACGCAGCTTGACGATCGTTCACATTATTGCCTCCTCTATATATATCTCATTCCATTATTCATTCAATCCAATTCCCTTAACTATAAATTCCATCAAATAACTATACTTAATTCATTCAATA
>NZ_ALWW01000010.1 GCF_000344175.1 Listeria fleischmannii subsp. fleischmannii LU2006-1
TTGTCCTTCGAATCCAGTAACCGCCCCAAACCCCCGGAACTCAAAATAACGGCACAAAACGAAACGGACCAGAAAGCATTTCCGTAAGCCCCAAACAATAATCAGACCACTTTAACATCTTCGGTTGGTTTAAACTGTTGTCGTCTATGTAGTAGTCAATTTTATGAAATAGCGACACCTTCATACGGTCCGCTGCACGCCAATCTAAGAAAAAACCACGCTTATACTTCCGTAAGATGTCCTCATCCACATTCGTGTCGTTCCAATTCCCCATCTCCAAAGAACGCATTCTTTTCTGGATTTCAAAGCGCGCCACATCCACATAAACGGTAAGATCAGCTTCAGCCGCTAAACTAGCCCCCGTCCCGTAAATAATCGTAAGTGGCTTTTTCGAATGGGCCACTTTAAGACGCAGCTCCGCTAAACGCTCCTTTTCAAAATAGTCTTCAAGTGTAATCGGCGCCATCCTTCCAAAAACCCGGTCCTCCGTAATGATCATATCGAATTTACGCCGAATTTCCTCCCCCGATAACGCGAATTTATCGGCAAAAATCAGTTCTGCCTCTGTAAAATGATTTTCTAAAGCCTGCTTAATCAGTTCCATGCGAACGCCTGGATACCCTTCGATTACGAGTACCGCATTCGCTTTGTTAAGTTTCAAAACAGCACTCGAAAGCTCGTTTAAAATAGCTTCAAATCCCGTCCACGTTAAAAATTCTCCTTTTACCCGAAAAGTCGGGTTTTGGTCATATGTTGCTTTATTTTGCCCCAATACCGACGCCTCCTTCCATTTATGCTTTCAGTATAAGAATTTATGCTTTCCTAAACAATCCTTTTTCCAAAGAACGAAAACCATTTCCGCAGTAAGAAAAAAAAGGACTATTTTTCGTGCTCCCTTTTCACGGCAACCAAAAAAAGCCGCTACATCCTGTAACGACTTTTAAAATTAACGCTTTTCACTTCTCTCGTCCAGTAACTCACGAAAGCTTTTATTTTTTCGGGGATATTTTTTTCGATAAAGGGTTTGGGTAATCACAGCTAAAATTAAGGCAATAAACATGATAAGCATAGACTTTGAAATCGTAGCGACAAGTAAAAGCGCTGCACTGCTAAAAATTCCAATATTTACAAAGTAGGAAGTCATTATCATTCCTCCAAATTATAATTTAATTCTGGTTCTTCTGTTAAGGTATGGATGTGAAGCGCATCAAACACCATAGCTTTTTGTGCGACGTAAGCATTATATTCAATCCGCTCTAATAAATCGTAGGCTTTATGAAGAGAGGTTTCGAGAACGACAATGCCGTGTTTATTAAGTAGACTCGCGCTAGGAACTGCCTTATCTCTAAGGTTGACTACATGCTTTCGAACAATTTCTGCGAGCTCTTTACTTGTTGCGGGGGCAAATTCGAGTGTTTGAATACGCCCAATTTTTTGCGTTGCCTCGGTTAAATTGGGTAAATCGATTCCGAGTGTTGCAAACAACATCGATTCTTTAGGGTGCGCATGTAACACACAGCCAATTTCTGGATTTTCATTATAACAAGCTCGGTGTAAATTGATTTCTCGCGTTACTTTTCCGTCGCCTTCTACTACTTCATTTTTTTGATCTACAACTAAAATTTCATACGGGGACAGCTGGCATAATTTGGCTTGGCTCATTAAAGTTGGTGTCATAATAATATGCTCCTCGTTCATTTTAACAGAGACATTTCCCCCTGCCGCATTCGTTTCAAAACGATCAAACATCGTTTTAACAATTTTCGCTAAATCTTGACGTTCTTTTTCATATAACATTACATTCCCTCCACTTCAATAATTGAAATTTCTTTTTTAAAATGCTCCACTTCTTCTAGGCTAAAAGTCGAGCTGTCCATATACTGCACTTTACTTGCTGCTACGCTGGTCGCTTTTCGAATAACTTCTTCAATACTTAAATTTTCAAAAAGTCCTGCTATAAACCCGCCAACGAATGCATCTCCTGCTCCAGTATCACTTTTTTCCGTCACTTGTGGCGCTATTACACGATAAATTTTATTGTTATGGGCGACATAAGATCCTTTTTTCCCAAGCGAGACAACGAAATAACGAATTTTCCCCATTAGTAAACGAATATTTTGAAGAACATCCTCATTTGCCTTATGCCCCAATATTTTGACTTCTTCTTCATTTGGTTTTAAGAAATCCACACCATTTTTGGCAGCATAGAGCAAAAATTCACCAGATAAATCGCAAGCAAGGAAAGCTCCTGTCTCTTTTACGGCTGAAAATAACGTTTTAAAGTCGTCAAGCGTAAATTCTGGTGGCGGTGAACCCGCAATGACTACATAATCGTCTTTTTGAACCCTTTCTTTTATGAAAAAAAGGAGTTTTTCTTTGTTCTTCTGGCTAACTGTAAAACCAGCTTCCGGCATCATCGTACTACCGCTTGACGTCTCGCTAATGACAACAAAGCATTCACGTGTCCATTTTGCCGGCTCAACAAAAAAGCAGTGGGAAATAGCTCGCTTGTTTAAAATATCCAAAAACTCTGGTCGATTTTGTTCACCGATAAAGCCTAGTGCCAAATTAGGAATGTGATATTGATTTAATACGTGAGAAACATGAAGGCCTTTCCCGCCGCAATCAAATTCTGTACGCACCACCCGATTCGTCTTTCGTTTTTCTAATTCCCCGCGAATAAAAAGCAGTCTGTCAATTGCTGGATTTAGTGTAATTGTATAAATCATTTTACATCCGCCTCTTCAAATTGTCGCGTTCGTTTTTTCATAACTTTTAAATAGAAAATAAGAAGAATTAGCCAACCTACTACTAAAACGAGTCCAATGACAGTGGGTTTTGTAGCTTCCGCCATAATAAACCGAAAAACCGGATATTCCAGTGTACTCCATGTGATTTCTTGACCTGGTTTTAACGAAATCGCACCTGTGGAACGGGCAAGTTTTGTAATAGTATCTGCAAAAAAAGTTGCGACATATAAAAATACCGGCGTGGTAATAATGCCAAGAATCGTCATACGTAGCAAATTCCCGCCTGTTACAACAAGGGCTGGTGCGCATAGAGAAATATTTAAAATACCCGCAAATGGCAATACACCGTTGCCTGGTAAAATGAATGAAAAGAGTAAGGTCACCGGTACCATAATGACAACCGCTACCCAAACTTCACTACAACCAGCGAGTATCGGCCAATCCAGCCCAATAAATAATTCTCGATTTTTAAATTTCTTTTTCATAAATTCCGATATCCCGTCAGAAAGCGGAGATAGGGCTTGCATAAACAGTTTAGCAACCATCGGAAATAAAGTGAGAGCCGCAGCAGACTGCATAGCGAGCATCAAGATTTTAGGAACATCATACCCCGCCGCAATCCCGAGAAGACCACCAATAATAAACCCCATCACGTGATTTTCCGCGAAAATACCAATTTTTTCTTTTAACGCATTAGCATCCATATCTTTTCGTAAAACGGGGATTTTCTTAAGCAGCCAATCAAAAGGCATTAAGAATACGCAAAAGATCATCATTCCGTGTGAAACCGTCACGCCTGGAATACCGTTTAACTCCTGAATTTGCCGCTGGTTGGCATCGCTTAAAAGTAACTCAACCACAATTTGAATCCCTGCTACTAAAAAGGCCAGATAATAATTTTGAGTCACCCCATAAATAAGAACGGCCGTTAAAATTTTGCCCCAAACATTCCATAAATCTACGTTTAATGTCTTAGTACGGTTTAAAATTAGCATAAGCGCATTAATTCCGAGTTGAACCGGAAACATCAAAAAGGCAAGTGGCCATGCCCAAGCAAGCGTAGCCATCGAAGTCCATCCGCCGTCTAAAATGGTCAGACCAATACCCGTCCGCTCGGCAAGACTTTGAGCGGCTGGTGTCAGCGCTTCAATCATAAAGCCAATAACAATATTCATCCCAAGAAAGGCAACACCTAAAATAATACCCGCACTAAACGCATCACGTGCTTTCATACGAACAATTAAACCAATGATAATCATCAAAGCTGGAACAAAAACGGCTGCTCCCAAATTTAAAACAAACTGTATGACATTTTGTAAGGAATCCATTTCCTTCAACACTCCCCTCGTTCATTTTTATTTTAAGGCGGCTAGTAACTTTGTTGTCTCTTCTTCCATCCCCATCCCTGTTAAAAAGGCAATCCCATTTAAAGTAGGAATATCAAATGTTTTATTCGCTTTCGTTATCGCAATATACACATCGCTCGTTTTAATATGTTGCTCGAGTGATTTAATATCCACCGCTTCCACAACAGCCACTACACCTTTTTTCTTTTAAAATACGCTCTACTTTTGAAGCGACCGTTTGGCTTGTTGCAACGCCTGATCCACAAGCTACAATGACTTTTTTCATTATCTTCATCCTCCAAATTGATTTTTTAAAAAGCGCACCATTTCGCGTTTATCTTGAAACTGGCTGAGCCTTTTTGAAAATGTTTCATCTGCAAATTTTTCCATAATTTTGGCTAAAAGTGGCACTTGATTTTGCGGTTCCTGAATACCTAAAATAAAAATCATTTTCACATTAATTTTTTTGTCCGTTGTCCCCATCTGAATAAATGGAATAGCTTCCTCTAATTTACTAACAAACACAAAAGGCTTTTTCACATGGCAAACATCCGTATGCGGAATCGCAATTTGAATCGAGTTCATCATAAGACCCGTTGGAAAGGCCTTCTCCCGCTCGACAATGGCGCGAAAAAAAGAACGTTCCACAAATCCTCCATCCTCTAAAATTGTGGCAGCAAGGCTAAAAAAGTTTTGCTGATTTGTCGCAATTTGCCCCATCATGGTGTTTTCTTCTTGAAATAAATCGGCGTACTCCAACACTTCACCCCCTATCAATCAGTTCGTACAACTCATTTTCACTTGATGCCGATAAAACTAATTCCCGTTTTTTTTCGTCTAAAAAAAGCTCGTTTAATTTTAAAAGAAGTGAAATATGGTCATTTTTTTCAGATGGCGCAAGAGCAACCACAATATCTACTTCCTTCCCACTAGGCGTTTCAACTAGCGTGTCTAAACGAATAATTTGAATATCCGCGTTTAAAACGCCATCACTTGGCCTAGCATGCGGCAAATAAATATTGGGTCCAATCATCATCGTTTCATAGTGATTATAAAAATGAGCGCTACAGGTTTCGACATAATGCAGCGTTACCGACCCCCGTTTTAAAAGCGGCTTAAACGCTTCCAGTACGACAGAATCAAATGTTACCCCTTCTAAAAAGCTAATTTGTTCTTCAAAAATGGCCATTTTCTTCGGCGTCTTTTCAATCACCGGCTTTTTCATAAAAAATTGATTTAATCGCTTTTCAACAAAAGAATGTTTTTCAGTTGGAATAGCCTCTTTTAAAATCGCCATAAGTTCTTTTGTCCGCATGCCTTCATTAAGTAAAATGGTTTGTTCTAGCTCTCGTCGTAACTTTTTCCGTTCAAAATCCCCTAAAATCGGAGGAACAATAAAAACTTTCGCCTGACTTTGAACAGGGACAGTCGTAAAAATAAAATCAAGATTTCCTTCCACCTCTGAGAGTTGTCTAACCGCATAAGCACCTTTAAAATCAATCGTTGGGAACATTAATTTCAAATTTTCAATTAATAATTTTGAAATAGATGTCCCACTTTGACATAAGACCACCGCAGAAAAAATGGGTTCAACAGATGCCTCTTCTTGGTACATCCAAGCAAGTACAATCATTGATAAAAGGACCATTTCCTCTTCCGCCCATTCATGCCCTACAAGTTGTTCAAATGGGCGTGCTGCTTTTTTCACTAGTTGAAAAGTTGTAAAATGTTCAGCTTTAAATTGTTCAACAAGTGGATTCTCAATTTGAAAGCCAAGTAAATTGCGATATATTGCAGGTCGAATATGAAGTAATACTTTTTCTTTAAACTGGTGTTTATGGGCAAATTCAGTTGCAAAATAAAATTCGAGTCGCTGAATAAATTCGGTTGTCGCCTCTGTCATTTCGTCACTTTCCGAAAGATAAAGGACGGATTCTAACAAACTAGAAGCCAAAATTTGTAACGCGAGGTATAAATAATCGGCCTCGGATAAAAAATCGTAACCCCAAAACATTTCTTTAATTACCGGGTATTCTTTCGTATTTTTAAGGTCATAATGTTGTAATTGAAAAGACCAGTCTTCTCTTAAAACTTCCGTTCGCTTCATGGTTCCAACTAACATATACGGAAGAACTTCTAGTTGCTCGTCGGTAAATGTTACTTGCAGCCGCTTTTCTACACTTTCTAGCCTTTTTTTCAAAAGAAAAGTTTCACTTAGTGTAATTAAATTTTTTTCATCGAGAATAAATTTTCCATAGGGCAATTTTATGACTTCACGTAAAATTTCGGCGAGTTGATTTCGAATTGAAAACTCTGTGCCGCTTATGGCATAGCCTTCTTTTCGTGAGTATTTGAGTAGAATTCGTTTTTGGCTTAAATAATCTCGAATCCATTTCACGTCACTTAAAACGGTATTTTTGCTGACATACACGTAATCGGCTAATGCTTTAAGCGATAAAAATCTTGGCTTCATTAGCAGTTGAATTAAAACGAGCTGCCTCCTAAGTTTAACTTCATAGTAAGGAAATAAGCGCACTTCTAACGTTGTTAATAGGCGGTAGCAATCCATGCGGCTTTGTTCTGTGACTAAAATAGTGCCTTCACTTATAAAAATTTTTTCTTGCTGTAGTAGATGGTTGATTTTTACAATTTGTTTCCGTAGTTCAACTTCTGAAAGTCGAAAACGTTTGGCTACTACTGCAAAATCCATGTTTTCATGTAATAAAAGATAGATGATGAGTTCTTTCGTTTCTTGTTCCATCTACTTCCCTCCTCATACTTTAATAGTAAATGATAACCCTTTCATAAAATTGCAAATCGATCACAACTTCAAATAAAGCGCTTTCTTTTATTGTGATGAATAGTTGCTACAAAAAAAAGCTAACACAAAAAATGTTAGCTTCGAAAGAAAATTCTATTAGGCTTCTTTTGGTTTTTTCCAAAATCCGTAAATCAGTCCCGCAATGACCATACCAATTAGGATGGCGACAATAAACAGAATAGGTTTATTCGCAAGGGGTGCTACAAAAATACCACCGTGCGGAGCAGGTACATTAATAGTCCAAATTTGTGTTAGCGCACCCGCTATGGCCGAGCCTATTACCGAGGATGTGATAACGCGAAGTGGATCAGCGGCGGCAAACGGGATGGCCCCTTCTGTAATAAAGGAAAGACCTAAAATATAGTTGGTAATCCCTGCTTGTTTTTCTTGTTCTGTGAACTTACTTCTAAATAATGTGGTGGCAAGCGCGATAGCAAGCGGAGGTACCATCCCCCCAGCCATAACTGCGGCCATAAACGCACCGTCACCGGTTGAGGTGAAGACTCCTATTGCAAATGTATACGCGGCTTTATTGAACGGTCCACCCATATCAATGGCCATCATGCCACCGAGGACAAGTCCGAGGATAGCCGCATTGGCAGTACCTAGGCCTTCAAGTTGAGTGGTTAAAAAATCATTAATCACTTTGAAAATCGGATTGACAATGAAGTACATAAGTCCGCCCGTTATGAGCAGTCCAAATACTGGGTAAAGTAAAATCGGTTTTAATCCGTCAAGTGAACGAGGCATGCCCGCGAACACTTTTTTTAATCCTAAAACGATATAACCGGCTAGGAAACCAGCTGCTAATCCGCCTAGGAATCCAGCACCTGTCGTGTAAGCCATCAAACCACCGACCATACCAGGCATTAAACCAGGACGATCTGCGATACTGCTCGCGATAAAACCGGCTAAAATAGGGATAAGGAAGAGGAACGCTCCTGTTTTGTCACCTGAAATAGCTGATAACATTTGATAAACAGCACTATCTGGATAAAACTGTTCGATTAAGAACGAAATCGCCATTAAAATCCCGCCGCCAACAACAAATGGTAGCATGTGTGAAATTCCGTTCATTAAATCTTTATAAATTTTACTGCCGACAGAAACTTTTTCTGAAGACGCTTCTTCGCTTTTCACATGATCCGCATGAAAAACTGGGGCATCTTGTTTTAGAGCACGTTGAATTAATTCTTCCGGCTTACGAATCCCATCACTTACAGGTGTTTCAAGTACATGTTTGCCGTCAAAACGCGCCATTTCCACGTTTTTATCGGCTGCTACAATAACACCAGATGCTCGTTCAATTTCATCAGCCGTTAAGCGATGTTTGACACCTTCAGAACCATTTGTTTCTACGCGAATCGAAACGCCCATTTCCTTCGCTTTATTTTTAAGTGCATCTTCTGCCATATACGTATGGGCAATACCAGTCGGGCAAGCCGTAACCGCTACAACAAACTGATCGCTATCTGTTGCTTTCTCTTCTTCCGCCGATACCTCTTCACTCTCGCCTTGTTCTGCATCAAAAAGCGCAATCACTTCGTCTGGTGTTTTGGCTTCTTTAAGGCTTTTGACAAAATCAGGATGTACGAGTAAGCGAGACAGTGCAGCTAAGGTTTCAAGGTGGGTTTCATTTGCCCCATCAGTCGCCGCAATCATGAAAAACAAATGCGCATCCGCGCCGTCTAGTGATTCATAGTCAAGTCCAGCCTCACTTTTAGCAAAAACAACGGTTGGTGTGTTTACCGCCTTTGTTTTCGCATGCGGCATCGCGATGCCTTCGCCAATTCCTGTTGAGCTCTCGCTTTCACGTTTCATAATTTCTTCTTTAAATAAAACAGGGTCGTTTAATTTACCGTTCTTATTTAAGGAATCTATCATCTCATCAATGGCAGCTTCTTTCGTTCTTGCCTTTAGAGACATAATCATAACGTCTTTACTTAATAAATCCGTGATTTTCATTCTGCTTCCTCCATTTTTCGTATTTTAACTTGGGGTAAAATTTCTTGTATATACGCTTTTGTAGCTAAATCGGTTTGAAAAGCCGTCGCCGTTCCAGTTGCCACACCCATTTTAAATGCCGCGACCGGATCTTTTGTTTCTGAAAAAGTGCCAACAAAACCTGCAATCATCGAGTCCCCAGCACCAACAGAATTTTTCACCTGTCCTTTAATCGGTTCAGCAAAGTACACATCACTTCCTGTAAAAAGAAGGGCCCCGTCTCCTGCCATCGATACAATGACGTGTTTAGCGCCAAGTTCAAGACATTTCTTGCCATACGGGATTAAATCCTCTTTAGACGAAAAGATGACACCAAATAATTCCGCCAACTCATGATGGTTCGGTTTAATTAAAATCGGTTGTTTAGAAAGCGCGTGAAGCAGTTCTTCCCCTGTCGTATCAATCATAAACTCCGCGCCTTTTTGTTCACAAAATTGGATAATACGATCATAAAAATGACGACCTAACGAAGGCGGCACACTGCCTGATAAAATCACAATGTCATTTTCTGCAACTTGCTCTAATTGCCTAAAGAAGTCTGCTATTTCATTTTCAGATACTTTTGGCCCAAGCCCATTAATTTCCGTTTCATCGCTTGATTTTAATTTAATATTAATCCGTGTATCATCAGCGATTTTCGTAAATCCAGACTGAATACCTTCTTTTTTAAGCCAATCCGCAATAAATCCACCGGTAAATCCACCTAAAAAACCGCTCGCAATCGTTTTCACATCTAATTGATTTAAAACACGAGAAACATTAATTCCTTTTCCGCCTGGTAATTTATAATCGCGATTCATGCGATTTAAATCCCCCATTTGAAGGTTTTCCACTTCCACAATGTAATCAATCGACGGGTTTAACGTAATTGTATAAATCATTTTTCTACCTCGATTATCTTTAATTTTTGGATAAAGGACTCCGCTTTATTTTCCGGTACGTAATCTGTTATAAGCGTCGCACGGTCTAATTCAAACATCTTTGCAAAGTTTGCACTTTCAAACTTCGAATGATCTGCTACGACGAAAGTTTCGTCTGCGAGTAAACACGCCTTACGTTTTAAAAACGCCTCTTCCGTATCCGGTGTCATAAAGCCAAATTCATGATGAACGGCATTCGTTCCAATAAATGCTTTATCAAAATGATAATTACTAATATTATCTAGAGCCACAGCGCCAACAACCGCTTTTGTATGCACTTTCATTTTGCCGCCAAGAAGATATGCCTCAACATTTAAATGGACTAAGCGTTCCACATGGCTTAAACCATTCGTCACAACTGTAATTTTTTTATCCGCTAAAAAAGGAATCATTTCAATCGTCGTTGATCCAGCGTCCAAATAAATACAATCGTTTTCTTCCACAAGCTCTGCCGCTCGTTTCGCAATTAATTGTTTGCTATGAATGTTTTTGAAAGATTTTTCATTCATACTTGGTTCTAAATTATGTTGCTTAAGAAGCTTCGCCCCACCGTGAACACGCGCGAGTAAACCGTCTTCTTCCATTTCAATTAAATCACGTCGAATAGTTGACTCAGAAGCATTTAGACTCTCAACTAATTCGGAAAGCTTAACCACCGTAACGCGTTCTAACAGGTCGAGAATTTTTTCTTTACGCTCTGCATGTAACATTTCATTTCCTCCATCCATTGTTAGCTTAACATCTTTTTCTTTCAAAATCAATCATTATAATTCAAAAACATTCAAAAATAAGTCATAATCCACCATTTTATTATAATGTATTCGTTTTATTCTTTCAAATTCATTCAAAACGAGTCATCGCGCGCACAAAAAAAACGGCTGAGCATCGCTCAGCCGTTATGAGTTTACTTATTTTTCCATTTTTCCCATGATGAAGAAAGTAGAAATCGCGCCAATACCTTCTACGATAAAGAATGTACCAGTAATAAAGACGATTCCGATTAAACTTACAACTGGGTTGAATAAAGCGATAAACCCAACAATAATTCCGATAATGCCTAGTGTTAAAATCCAGCCCCAACCTTGGACGTTATTTTGTTTAGCCGCAAAAGCACCGATTGTTCGCATAATCCCTGCAAAAAGAACCCACATTGCAAATACAAGAACAAGTGTCGCAGCTCCTTCAATTTGGTCGAAGAGAAGAAATACCCCTAGTAATGTAGATAAAATCCCCTCTGCTAAAACCCATCCAGATACATGTTGCGCTTTGCGATTTGAAAAGTAGGAAATAATATGAAAGATACCTGACACAAGTAGCACAAACGCGATAGTGAAGTTAAATGTAAGTAACGACACGAGCGGATGGAACATTAACCAAATACCTAAGATAATCATAGCAATTCCAGCAATTAATAGTAAGATACGTGTAAAAGTTTTCATTTTTTGCCTCCCATGTTTTTATGTAAACTCTAAGTTTGTTTACCACCATCTGCATAGGTATAAACCTGTTTGAATAAAATTTACTTTTTTTCTAAAAAAAAGAGTCTTTCTTATACGCATGATGGCGACTTAGCACGCTTTTTGAATGTCCACATAAACGCCAAAAGAATCATATATCTAGTTTGGAGCTATCTAGCGTTTTATTTTCCGCAAAAAACTGGGCGACTTTATCCATAATCGGAATTTGAACGAGGTGGCCTTCATTTGTGCCGATTTCAAATTGAATCCGCGCCCCGTGTGCCTGATTTTGATTTTTCTTGACGAATGTTTGAACGCTCTCAATTGGGATTTTATAATCTTCTGTGCCATGCCAAATGTAAAGCGGGCGACCCGCTAAGGTTTCTGGATTTTCTGCCAAATCATAGCGATCTTGCCAAGAAAGAAGGTCCCCATAATCGCTTGGAAGCTTGATTTGGCGTTCTGTTGCACGCTCAATGGTTCGCATTCGAAAATGAAGGGGCTTGGCTCTCCCATAATCGAAGCTGCTGCCGTAATTTCTGTGTGATGCGTTAACAAGGCACAAGTTGTAATTCCCCCCATGGATACACCACCGACAAAAAGGTTTGAAGTGATGCCTTGACTCACATAATGGTCGCGTAAATACTCATATTCCGCTAAATTCCCTTGAACGCTATTCCAAAAAGTTAAGGAAATAACAGAGGAGACATTTTGGTGACGCTCTCCGTGATTCGGCGCATCTGGCAAACACACGCGAAAACCTTGACTCGCTAACTTTCTCCCTTGGGTTAAAACAAGTTCTTTACTAGTTTGCCAGCCATGATAATAAATGACCAGTGGCAATTTATGATCAACTTTCGTTTTATCCACAATTTCTAAAACAGGAATATCCTTGATTTTTCGTTTTACAATTTTAAATTTCATTTTCCACACCTCATCTTTCATTTTAACAGCCCCAAAACTAGAAAAACAATTTTGCCGCCTACTTGACAAATTGTCTAAATCATATTATGATTATTGTTAATTTCATACATTCCTTATCAAGAAAGGCGGAGGGACTGGCCCGATGAAGCCTTAGCAACCGGATGTAAAAATCACGGTGCTAATTCCAGCAGTTAATTCTGAAAGATAAGTCGGCAGTCTCTTACATATAACTACCCCTCTTGGCTTATTTTTTTAGCTAAGAGGGGTTTTTTTTTATAACTCGACTTACTAACTTCACGAAAGGGTGACCAAAGTGGGCTTAAAACAACAATTATTATTTCAAAAAGAAGCTTTTATTTTAGAAAACGGGGCTACTTTACAGCCTGTTGAAATCGGCTACGAAACATATGGGCAATTAAACGCTGATAAATCCAATGCGATTTTACTTTTGCACGCCCTAACAGGAACCGCACATGCAGCGAAGCACCATGAGGCTGATACGCCTGGCTGGTGGGATGACTATATTGGTCCCGGGAAAGCATTAGACACTGACCGTTTTTTTGTCATTTGCCCCAATGTATTTGGCGGGTGTAGTGGATCAACAGGTCCCTCTTCTATTAACCCTAAAACAGGGATTCCTTACCGCCTTAGTTTTCCTGGTTTTAGTGTAAAAGATATCGTTCGCGTGCAATATGAACTTATCAAAACCTTACATATTTCAAAATTAAAAGCGGTTATCGGCGGCTCTATGGGCGGCATGCAAGCAACCGAGTGGGCCATTTGCTACTCGGACCATGTAAACTCCGTCATCAATATCGCGTCTCCGCTAGCAGCTAGTCCTGACGCCATTGGTTTCAACCTCATTCAGCGTATGGCCATTTTAAACGATCCGGATTTTAACGATGGCAATTACATCGCACAGCCAGAAGGCGGGCTCGCTACTGCTCGAATGGTGGGCATGATGACTTACCGCACAAGCGAACTTTTTTCGAAACGCTTCGAACGCTTTACCGTGGCCGAAAGTTCAAAAAGCGCTTTTCAAAAGAGCATTTCCAGATCGAATCCTATTTACAATACCAAGGCGATAGTTTTGTTGAACGTTTTGATGCGAACAGCTACCTTTATTTAACAAAAGCAATTGACCTGTTTGACGTTATCCGCAGTCAAGAAAGCGAAGCGCCACCTTATTCCCACATTAAAATTCCTTACCTTTTAATAGGGATTACATCCGACCAACTTTTCCGCATTTCCGATCTAAGACGTGACTTTGAATTGCTAAAAGCAGCAGGCGTTCCTGTAACGTACCACGAAATCGATTCTGAATATGGTCACGACGCCTTCCTAGTACACAGCGAAGTAATCAAATTCGCACCCATTTTAACCGAATTTTTACTTCCAACAGAAAAAATAGCGCACTAAAAAAGAGAAGACTTAATCTTCTCTCAGCTTGTAGAAAAACTCAAAGTTTACACAAAACAAAACGCTTCTAACCAAAATCAGACTGCTGACAAATGGTGAGATTCTAGCAGAGCCGAGTACCGAGGCGGAACATACTCGAGTACGTGATGACTGAAAACAGGGAAGGCGTAGTTGACCTGACCATGTGAGAAGTTATGCGAAGCGCACCAGAACGGAGGCAAGAGCGGCGAAGATTGACGTTTGTCAGCAGTCTGAGAGAAGAATCAATCTTCTCTTTTTTGATACTCCTCTTTCAACAAATCCCCCAACTTATGGAAATCGCTTCCCGTCACAGAACCCTTCAAAACAACTAAACTATCCTCATCCAAAATTCCAAAAAGCGCGCTGCGAAGCTCTTTCAAATTATCAAACCACCGAACCTTATCGCTTTCCTCCTGCTTAAATAAATCTTTAAACAAGTCACCATAACCAAAAATATAATCTGCGCCACTCCCTAGAATATCCTTCATTATTTTAACGTGCACCCAAGGACCTTTCTCGCCTAAATCCGCAATTTGTCCTGTAATTAAAACCGTTTTCCCACGGTAAAAAAAGCGATGCGTTTTAAAATAATCAATCGCATTTAACATAGAAGGAACCGCCGCATTGTGCGAATCATCAATCATAAAAGCCTTCTTGTTTGCAGGCAAATATAAGGGGACCATCTCCATTGTTTTTGGTAACGACTTAAAAGATTCCATTTTTAAAAGCGCCGGACCCGTTTCCTTATAAATTTGATAATACGCCATAAGCGCAGCTAAGCTATTTTCAATAAGACCGTTCGAACCTGTTGGCAAACGGTATGTGAGCGTCTCGCCAAAAAATGTAATTTCAATTGCATCATAAAATTTTTCATGTTGAACGTGTTTTAAGCGTACGTCTGCGTCTTGGCCTTTAGCTGAGTAGGTTAAAATCCGGTTCGTATATTTTCTTGCTTTTTTTAGTATAATGTCACGTTCTTTTTTTTCAATATCGGCATTTAAAATGAGTGTCGTCTCTTCATTTGCCCCTTCTAACACCTTAGCTTTATACAAAGCGATGGTTGAGGTGTCCTTCATCGAACTAAGGTGCGCCTCGCCGATAGATGTGATGATGACGATATTTGGTCGAATCAGCTTAGACATGGAACCTGTATCATAGCCATTTAATGCGTTTAAGGATACTTCCAAATTTAACACATCCGGCTCTTTTAAAAGTTTAGACATATAAAGCGGAATCGCAAAGCGTGTATTATGATTCCCTCTATTTTCAAGCACTTTTCGTTCATTCAGTAAGTGGGTAAGTAGCATTCGCGTAGAAGTTTTGCCAACAGACCCCGTAATCGCAATCGCTGGTTTATGAAAATGGGTCCTGACAAGCTTGGAAAATCCAAGCATAAATTCCCAACTATTTTCGACAATAAATTGGGGTGTAGTGAGACGTGCACTTTCAATCGGCGTCTCCGTCACGATTAAGCCCAACAAGTTTTCCTTCCCAATGATTTGCACATTCCCGTCCGTCCACTTCACCGGTTTACGATTCACATAGTCCCGTCGTTCACTAGAGATGGAAATAAACATCGTCTTGGCTAAAATAGCTGGATTTCTGCTTAACATGTTATGCTGATATTCTACTTCTGTAAGTTCCACTGGACGCAGTTCTTCATTAAGAAAATATCCTGGAAGATAGCGATCTAATTCTTTCACGAGATTTTGAATTTGAACAATTTTTTCCATTAATAAACCCCTTTTCCCCTTCATTTAAACATTTTTATTATTATGGTCCTTCTCCCACGGGTATTCCCCGTTCTCATCCCTTTCAAAATTTTTCAAATCCTCTTCCTGTTCCACTTCTTCCATCTTATGTCGCCGCCAAAAAAGCGGAATACAAGCTGGCAACACGATGCAAATAAACACAATGACGCGCGCGAAACTCACATATCTATCCATTCAGCCACACTTCTTTCGTACAATAATCAGAAAAATACAATCACAATATACCACACTCTAAATGGAAAAGCGAGTATATTGAAACGCAAATAATTTTCCTAACTAGCGTTAAATTCTTCTTTTAACAAAGCATACATATTAAAATCCCTAAACTCACCATATACCTTTTTACTTTGCTTAAAGGTTCCTTCTTTTTTAAAGCCCGCTTTAACGGCAACACGATTACTAGGCTTGTTTAGAACATCCGCTACAATGGTAAGCCGATTTAGCCCCATTTCCAAAAAAGCAATTTGACACAAGGATAAAACAGCCTTCGTGGCAATATTACGTCCCACATATTTGGAGCCTATCCAATACCCTATTTCTGCCGTTTGATTATTTTGATCGATGAAGTGGAAATCAATTGAACCGATAATTTCATTTTCATAGGCGATAAGAAATAAGCGATCTGTTCCATTTATTTCACCATTTAGTTTCATCTTAATATAATTTTCTTCATCTTCAATCGTCTTCGTCCCATCCACAAAATCAAGAAACGGGCGCAAATGATCGCGATTCACATCAATTACTTCAAAAACATCTTTTGCAAGTTGCACATTTGGACTAACCAAGCTTATGGCTTCGTTGATATTTAATTGAAACAAGTGTTTCACGTTATTCCCCTCCTTTTTCCCCAATTATAGCAAAAAACACCCAAAAGGATGTTTTTTTATAAACTAAAAACACCTTAAAAGGTGCTTTTAATCTTTGTAAATTGATTTTGTGCGGTTTAACCAAGCATAGCCAAGTCCAATGACAAGACCACCGCCGACAAAGTTTCCTAAGAAAGCTAAGCTTAAGTTTGTAGCTACACTTCCTACTGTCATTCCAGCTAAATGTCCGCCAGATGCGAAGAAGGCAAGCGAGAATGAAGAGAAATTCGCGATAACGTGCTCAAAGCCTAAGAATGCAAAGATGAAAATAATAAAAATCATCGCAATGACTTTCCCAGCATCATCTTTCATTCGCAAGGTACATAGAACGGCTGTATTTACCACAATATTCGCAAAAATACCTTCTACAAAAATTTGCAACGGTGCTTTTTCCAGTTTGCCTGTTACAGCTGTAAATAAAAAGTGATCTGCTGGCAAATTGTGAAACGTGGATGTTAATGATACAAGGTACCCTGCACAAATTCCGCCGATTAAGTTGAAAATGACACAAAGGAATAAAATTTGTAGTGCTTTTCCTGGACGTACAATTTTTTGATAAACCCCTGTTGTCATATACATCATATTCGATGTCCCAAGTTCAGCATTCATGTAAATAATCATAACGAGTGACCAGCTAAACATAAAGGCGTATACAATTTTACCAAGCCCAACTGCATAATGGTCCACTTTGTCTCCTATCATAACCGCAACCGCTGTTCCTAAAGTCAGGAACAAACAAGCCAGCATTGCGCGTATGATGTAGCGAATGACACTGTTATTTACTAAATCAATTTTTTTCTTCGTGCTGTAATCAATTTTCTGCATTAATGGACTACTTTCGATATCCAAATCTTTCATCTCCAACTCAAATAAATTTAATATTCACGACCTATAAGTGCAATAACTTGTTCATTGTATCACGTTTTATATACATTTAAAATAGCGAATTTTGAGTAAAGCGTTATCATTTTCATTTTAATAATAAAGCACTAGAAGAAGTAAAATTTCTAGTGCTTTTAAACTTATTTTTTAAACCATTTTTTCTTAGCAGATTCCCCTGCTGCTTGTTCAGCTGCCTGTGCTTCACGAATTTCGTTTTGAACAAGCTCCTCATCCATACGGGCAATAGAGCCTTTCAAATCTCCGTAAACAACATCATTTACAATTTCACGGTCTGTTTCTGTGGCGATTAAAATGATGCCTGTTGCGCCTTCCGGAATGGTTTCAAGCGTTTTTTCAAAGACACTCATCGCGCTTTTAACTTCCCCAGCATCCTGCATCGAGCCAACTACACTACCGACAACCCAGCCTAATAAAACGCCAAGTGGTCCACCTAAAATGCCGATTAACATACCTATCAAACTATCTTTTATATTTTTATCGGCTCCAGTAAAATCAATAAAATCTTTAGCGTTTAATTTGGCCCCTTTATCATGTTTTAAAACAGCCATCTGATAGCCGCGAATCTTTCCTTCCGTATGTAATCGTTTCATCTCCGAAAAGCCTTGATAAGCGATACTTTCTTCAGAAAAATTCATAATGATAACTGACTTTTCTTTTTTCATGTTGATTTCCTCCTTCACTTTTTTCTTACATTCTTTTATGCCCTAAATTTCCAAAATGAAAACACTGGCATTTTTATCGCCTAAATTTTAAAATGAAGGAGGAAAGGAGATGTTCCATTGAAAAGAAATACCTTTACTTTTGCTGAAAAAAACGGTCTTTCGCTTGAAGCGGAACTGATTATAGGGACCGTCCCCATTCTCAAACCGTCATTTATTTCCACGGCGGCGGTCTTTTATACGGGAAAAAAGACGATTTAGATCCAGCCTATATACAACAATTTTTAGATGCAGACTACAACCTGCTACTTGTCGACTATCGTTTAGCTCCTGAAACAAAGCTGCCGGAAATCTATGAAGATGTCGAGGATGCTATTTTATGGTTTTATCAAGTAGCCGAAAACACACTTGGACTACCAAATCGCCATTTCGCCTTATTCGGTCGTTCCTCCGGGGCTTTTTTATCCCTTCTTGCTGCGGCTGATCCAACATTACCAAAACCATTTGCTGTTTTATCTTTTTATGGTTATTATAGTGCATCCGCGCCCTTCTTATTAGAAGAAAACGCCTATTTTAATACCTTTCCCCAAATTAGTGATACGCTTAAAGATGCCATGATACATAAAACGCCTCTTGTTTTTGGCCCAGTTGATTCACGTTATCCACTGTATGTTTATGCTAGGCAAAAAGGCGCTTTTCAGGAGCTTGTTTTTGGAAAAAAGGTAGATCATGCGACAAAAGCACCCTTCGATTTAATCCCGGAACGTGATTTTCACTTTTTACCGCCCTTATTCCTTGCACATAGCCTCTCTGACCAAGATGTCCCGGTGACTGAATCTATGACCTTAGAAAAAGGAACTTTGGGCAGCGAACTTCACTGCGTCAACGGTTTGCCTCATGATTTTGACACTCAAACTGTGGAAGCAGAAGGCAAACTTGCCTACGAAAAAGCAATTTCGTTTTTAAATAAAAAGCGCCTCGATTGATAGTTTATTGTAGACGATTATGTACGTGTACAGGCTTGGACTAGAAAAAAAGAACTGACATATTTACATCAGTTCTTTCGAATTTATTATTTTGTGCTGAAATAAAATTTTTCATATTTTATTAGTGGATTAGCATCATTCTTATCAACTGTACCTTGAATATAACCTTCAGCAGTTCCATCATTATACAAAGTTGCTGATAATTCATTTGGAATCACAACTGCTTCTCCTGAATATAGTGCTCCAGATTCTGAGACATATTCAAATTCCATCATGCCATCAATCATAAATTTGTTCTCAGGTGAAGCAATATCATAGGCTCTAACTTTAACCTTATTTAAAATATATTCTTTGCCCTCAGGCGCTGGATCATTAAACTGATTCTCTGACTGTATCATTTGCGCAGCTTTTTCACCTCTTATTGTCTCAACTACAGTGATATCTATACTTGCATCAAAGTTATCATAAGTGTCAGAATCCATCATAGTACCTGTTAATGATAAAGTTGAGTTAAGAGGCATTGGAGTAGCTCTAGTCCCTTCTTCAGAAGTTGTTTCTTCATTAGAATCTGTTGTTTCCTCATCTAAAGAAATTTCATCATTAATATCAACACTTTCGTCACTACTTACATCGTTGCTTGTGTCAGAAGTATTAGATTTAGAAGTAGAATCATCAATTGCTTCAACCCCTTCGTTTATAATTCCAACAACAAAAACTATTGAGAATATTAAGCCACAAGCAACTGAAGCGATTGTAGTAAATATGCCTGCCTTTCTTGTTTTCTTTATAACAATTAGCACAATCCCCGTTATCAATCCTAAAAATCCCAAAATAAGCATTAAAACTGAAAATCCTATCATTTTTGTTCTCTCCCTGTTTGTAATTTTATACTATCGCATGAGCGTTAATACCTATTGATGAATTATATTCTGATATTTATCCACACAAGCAGAAATCTACTTACTTTGATTCCACCTGCTACTGATTTTCCATATCTATATCTAATAATCTAGATGCTGTTCTAGTTTTGGAACCATTCAAAACAACATACCTCTAAAACCTCGCACTATTTTTTGAAGTTTCGTAATCGCAGTACTTGTTCCTAGCAGAACTTCTATTCTGAAGGTTCATTTTCTATCTTAATAATATCTCTTACATATTAAAAAAACAAGTTTTTACCGGTTATTTCGGTTGTAATCTGTAAAAATGTACACCCCACTTAGTAGACAAATAAAACAACAGATTGGGCGGAAATAGAGACCAGAGAAACTTGGCGAGAAAAGTAAGCCAAGAATGATGCCGAACACCCACAAAATTAAAGCGAGGAAAAGAAGAAAATCATTTTCTTTTGCTAATATAATGAGGACTCCGGCAATTAACATGACAATAGATAAAATGAGTCCTGCCAGTCTTGAAAGATTTTCTGGCATACTGATAAGGTTTACAGAAGTTAAATGGTTGGAATCAAACCACGATAAAAAACCTACGATAGAAGCTTGAATAGATAAAATTCCAGTAAAAATACGCATTCCACTCACCAGCCTAAACTTTTGCATAAGATAGATAACATCACTTATCTATCATTTTTGGATAATCAACATATTTTATAGTTTATCAGACTGATGTTTATTCACCTGAATCATTTGGATTTTCTTCAATCTGCTCATACTCGCTTTCAGGTTGTTCGCCGTAAAGACCAGATACACGTTTAAACCAGATAAAGACGTGTGTCACGATTACTTTTAGTACAGCATAACCAGGTACGGCAAAAATAACGCCTAGCACTCCGAATAATTTTCCGGCAACGAGGATAACGAATAAAATGGTAATCGGATGAACTTTTAATGTTTTTCCCATTACTTGCGGTGAAATAAATTTACCTTCTAATAATTGGACGACTACCCAGACTACGATTAATTTAAGTAGTAACCACGGAGAAGTTACAATGGCAATAATAATCGCTGGTGTAATCGCAATAGCTGGCCCAAGGTATGGGACTATGCTTGTACAAGCAGCTACAATCGCCAGCGTAAGTGCGTATGGTAGGCCGATAATAAGATAGCCGATAAATAGCAAGATACCAATACATAAACTTACGATGATTTGGCCCCTGATGTAAGAACTAATTTGATGATTTGCTTCAGAGAATACTTGACGCGTATGTGCTCGTCCGTTTACTGGAAGCATTTTTAAAATAAAATCCGGAAGCTTCTTCCCATCTTTTAACAAATAAAAGAGAACTAGAGGCGTTGTCACGATGGCTAAAACGACTTCCGTCACGGTGCCGACAATATTTCCGATACTGTCGATGGCACTATTCACAACAGATGTGCCTTTTTCGGAGACAGTCTTCATAATATCGCTCATATTTCCAGAAATCCGCTCTTTAATTTGGTCAAAAAGGGAGGATTGGCTAAATTCATTAAATTTATCGGTAATTTGATTCCAATAAGACGGAAATGTTTTTACCAAACTAACGATTTGATCTCGAACGGCTGGGATTACAAAGCTAAAAATGAGGACAATAATGCCGATAATGACAATATAGAGAAGTCCTATTGACCAGCCTCTATGCCAACCTTTTTTCTCTAAAAAATCGATAATGGGGTTAAAAAGATAGTAGGATATGCCCGCTAAAATAATTGGCGCCGCTACTGTCTCGATAATCACCATAAGTGGATGGAAAATAAACGATATTTTGGTTAATACATAAATATCAAGTGCGACAAGTAAGAAAATAAGTAAGCCTAGCACAAATTTATTTTCAATAAAAAACTGTTTAAATTTAGATAATCTTCCTTTCATCTTTTCACCTACTTTTTTCTATTATACTCAAGAAACTTCTAAAAATGGCTTTTTCTTTTCAAAATCAGTCTTAAGAAGGATTTTTTATCCCATCACTAAACCTTCAGGATCGAGCTCTAAAAGCGCATGGGCAAAAAAGAAATGATAGTCTTCTTGAAACTTTTCAAATAAATGGGCGCCTTCTTTTTGATACATAACAAGAGGATTTTGTTGCCCATAAGCACGTAAATGAATGCCTTCTCGCAGTTGCACCATTTCGTCTAAATGGACGACCCACATTTGATCCATTAAGTTTAAATATACCTCTTTCTCAATCAAATTAATCGTATCAGCTGGAAACTTTTGTCTTTGTGCACGATGCCACTCGACAATTTTTTCGCCAATTTCACGCGTATCCATTAACGTCACTTGGTCAAAAGAATACGGGAATTTAGTTCCTCCAAGTAGTTCTTTTTGCCGTTCATAAAGTTCTTCTTGCTCAAAATCATCTTTCGCCTCACGAAACGTTCGTTCAGCAACTTCAAACAAGATTTTTTCAGAAGAAATGCCTAGCTTATCATGATTTAAGAGTCTGTCGCGTTCCTTATAGACCATTTTCCGCTGTAAATCAATGACTTCATCGTAGGAAAGCAGATCTTTTCGCAAATCATAATTTGCGCCCTCAATGCGTTTTTGAGCATCTACGATAAAACCGTTAATTTTAGATGAGTTCACTGGTTTTCCGTCATTTGGATGGCGTCGTTTTAGTTTTAGGCGGTATTTTTCCCATTTTTTGCTTTCAAATTGTTCCAGCAAATCATCTTCAATCGATACCATAAATTTACTAAAACCGGGGTCCCCTCGTCTACCAGAACGCCCCATAAGCTGTAAATCAATACGCCTACTCTCGTGCCTTTCTGTCCCAATAACAGCAAGTCCTCCTAATTTGTGGACACTTGGACTCAGTTTAATATCCGTCCCTCTTCCCGCCATATTAGTCGCGAGTGTCACCATACCAGGTTCGCCCGCTCGCGCAATAATTTCCGCTTCTTGCGCATGGTTTTTGGCATTTAAAACTTGATGCGGAATTCCCGCTTTTGTAAGTAATTCGCTAATCCATTCATTACTTTTAATAGATGATGTACCGATAAGAGTCGGTTGGCCCTTTTCATAGCGCCACGATACCTCATATACAATCGCACGACCTTTTTCTTTTTTGGAATAAAACACATCGTCTGGCATATCTTCGCGGTTAACGCGCAAATTAGTTGGGATGACTACTACATCAAGTCCATAAATCTGCCTGAATTCCTCTTCTTCCGTCTTGGCGGTGCCGGTCATTCCTGCTATTTTTTTATACATCCGAAAATAATTTTGAATGGTAATGGTCGCAAGAGTACGAGATTCTTCGTTTACTGTTACACCTTCTTTTGCTTCAATCGCCTGATGTAAGCCGTCGTTAAAGCGTCTCCCTGGTAGCGCGCGCCCTGTATGAGGATCCACGATGAGGACTTCGCCGTCTAAAACGACATAATCTTTATCTTTATGCATTAAATGGTGCGCCCGTAAAAGTAGCATTGTGATACGTAAAAGCGGCTGATTTTCTGATGAGTATAAAGAATCCACAAGCCAAAATGCTTCAGCCTTTTCAATTCCAGCATCATTAAGCCATACAAGCCGTTTGTGTTCATCAATTTCGTAGTCATCTTTTAACATTTTCTTCATGAGTTGATTGGCTTCTGTGTATATGAATAAATCCTCTTCTTTATGGTCCGAAATGAGAAGCGGTGTACGTGCTTCATCAATCAGAATTGAATCTGCTTCATCAATTAAAACAAAGTCTAAGCCTGTTTGAACTTTATCCGCAAGCGTACGCACCATATTATCGCGCAAGTAGTCAAAGCCAAATTCAGATGCCGTGCCGTAAATGACATCCGCCGTATAAATCGCTTTTTTTTGTTCCTTCTCGAGGCCGGAAACGTTAAGCGCAACTGAAACCCCTAGATACTCTAAAACCTGCCCAATTTCCTCACGGTCCCGTCTCGCTAAATATTCATTGGCCGTGATGAGATGGACACGTCCAGAACGTAAAACTTCTATGTACATCACAAAAAGTGAAACGAGGGTTTTTCCTTCCCCCGTTTTCATTTCAGCAATTTTCCCATCACCTAAAACGAGCGCTCCAATTAACTGCACAATTACGGCTTCTAGGCCAATAATTCGTTTTGCTGCCTCTCTTACAAGGGCAAATATATTCACTTTATCTCGTAAAGTCATTTCTTGTGTTTTAAATTTCTCACGCCAAATTCGTGTTTGTTCTTGTAACTCTTCTTGGTCCATATTGATATAAAGACCTTCTTTTCGAACAATTTGCCGAGCAATTTCACGATATTCGCGTATAATCTTACGGTCATCAAAGTTTTGTTTCATTTTATTCCCTCCGTAATTGTATTATACAACATTCGCAAGTTAAATTAGAGTATTTTAATGTTTGCTTTTTAAAAATAAAAAGTAAATCTGTTGGTATTTCTATGATTGTGCACTATTTGTGAAAAAAACAACATTTTTATTTTCCATTCACAAAAAAGAATATTACAATTTGATTAAATTTTTCTATTTACTTTTTACAATAGGTTTCCTTTTACGAAACTTCCCTCATTCTTTATCCACCCCCAATTTCAAATTGAACTCCATTCCCAATCAACTGTCAGAAGACCGAGGAATATACGTTCGCATCATGACTTATTACAAATTTGTTACAACAGGCTGGTATAGTCCGCTGTTCTCTTTTTTGCCTATTTCCCTATGTTTGTTTTTTCGCTTCAAAGTGGGTAAAATGGGTATTAATCGGTATACATACAAGTCAAAACTGATTTTTTTTGAAAAGAGAGGAGTTTTACAAATATGAAAAAAGCGACTATCGCTACTGCTACTGCAGGGATTGCCGTCACAGCATTTGCAGCTCCAACGATTGCCTCTGCCAGCAGTGTTGTTGTAGAGTCTGGTGATACATTATGGGGGATTGCGGAAGCAAATGATACTACGGTTGATTCTTTAAAAGAGTTAAACAACCTTGATTCGGATAAAATTTTCCCTGGTCAAAAACTTGTTGTGAGTGAAGTGAAAGAAGAAAAATCGGAAAAATCTGTTTCAGCAACTTGGTTAAATGTTCGTAAGGGACCAAGTGTTGATAACCAAATTCTTACCTCTTTAAAAGGTGGCACAAAAGTGACTGTGACATCTACTGAGGAAAACGGTTGGAACAAAATTACTTATGCAGATGGAAAAACAGGCTATGTGAATGGTAAATTTTTAGGCGAAGTGAAAGCTTCTACTCCTGCTAAAAAAGTGGAAAAAGAAGCCACTCCTGCTCCAGCTAAAGAAGTGAAAGAAGCGGCTCCTGTCACTCAAGATGCAGATGTTTCTTCTTATACGGTTAAAAGTGGGGATACACTGTGGGCACTTTCCGTTAAATTTGGTACTTCTGTCCAAAATATTATGTCTTGGAATAATTTATCTTCTTCTTCTATTTATGTCGGACAGAATCTTGCTGTAAAAGAAAGTGCTACAAAAACAGTCGCTCCTGAACAAGCGGCTCCTGCAGAAAATAACCAAGTGAAGTCAAATGATACTAGTGAAGCACCTCAGTCTTCTGTAACTGTTAAAGAAGATACCAAAGTGACTGAAGTGAAAAAAGAGAGTGCAAAAACACCAAATGTAACAGAAAATAAAGCACCAGAAGTAGATGTAAATGCTTCTAGTTACACTGTCCAAAGTGGCGATTCACTAAGCAAAATTGCAAGCCTTTTTGGTACGAGTGTATCTCAAATCAAAGCGTTAAATAATCTTTCAAGCGATGCTATCACGGTGGGTGATGTGTTAAAAGTGAAAGGAACAGCGGCTCCTGCTAAAGTGGAAACGCCAAAAGCGGAAACACCAAAACAAGAAACGCCAGCTCCAGCTCCTAAACCAGCACCGACTCCTGCTCCTTCTAATGAAAAAGAAGAAACAAATGCTGCTCCTGCGATTAATACGAACGCATCTAGCTACACTGTGCAAAGTGGCGATTCGTTAAGCAAAATTGCGAGCCTTTTTGGCACAAGTGTTTCTAAAATTAAGGCTTTAAACGGGCTTTCTAGTGATAGTTTACAAGTAGGACAAGTTCTAAAAGTAAAAGGAACTGTACCTTCTACAAACGTTACTACACCAAGTAACACCAATAATTCATCAAGTTCCACGACACAAAATACAGTAAATAAACCAAGTCAAAATACAAATACACAAAATACATCTAACAATAACTCCAACCAATCAAATTCTAGCTACAGTGCTTTAATTGCCGAAGCTCAAAAACACTTAGGTAAAAGCTATAGCTGGGGTGGAAATGGTCCATCTACATTTGATTGCTCTGGTTATACAAAATATGTCTTTGCTCAAATTGGCGTGAATTTATCTCGTACTTCTGGTTCGCAGTATAGTCAAGCTACGAAAATTTCAGCTTCACAAGCGAAACCAGGCGATTTAGTTTTCTTCGATTATGGTAGTGGTATTGCGCACGTTGGTATTTATGTTGGCGGTGGTCAAATGATCAACGCACAAGACAATGGTGTAAAATACGATAATATTTATGGAGCTGGCTGGGGTAAATACCTTGTTGGATTTGGCCGTGTAGCGAACTTCTAAATTAGAAGCAAAATCAAAAAAGCTTCCTACAATGTGGGAAGCTTTTTTTATGGAGTGATAGAATTTGAAAGAATTAAATTTGCAGGTAGAACAGAAATATGTAAAAAAATATCAGGCGGGCTTTCCTCAGCTTGTGCGGGACATGATTGTCAATTGGCCAAAACAAATTGCGGAAGGACAACTGATTCGCCTCACTTCGCCGAATCAAACGTTTCTTGGGAAAGCGTATTACGGAAAACAAAATAAGGGTGATGGTTGGGTTTTTAGCCGCAAAGAACATGAAACGCTGTCAGAGGAGTTTTTTCGGCGACTTTTAGAGGAAGCGGTACAAAATCGGCAAGCCCTTTTTAGCGATGAAGCCACAACGGCTTTTCGGCTTTTTAACGGAGAAGGTGACGGGCTTGGTGGTTTGACGATTGATTTTTATGATGGCTTTTTACTGCTACAGTGGTATAGCGCGGGCATTTACGCCTATCAAAAAATGTTTGTGCGCGCCATGTTCGATTTACCATTTGTGAAAGGGATTTACGAGAAAAAACGCTTTTTACGGGAGGAAAACACACACGATTTTGTGGGTGGAACGGAGCCTGATTTCCCGTTACTTGTGAAAGAAAACGGCATGAATTACGCTACCTATTTAAATGACGGCTGGATGACTGGAATTTTTCTTGACCAGCGTCTTGTTAGGCAAAAAATTATGGAAGAATATGCACTTGGAAAGTCCGTTTTAAATACATTCTCCTATACAGGTGCCTTTTCTGTCGCTGCACTTTACGGCGGAGCCCTACATACGACAAGTGTGGATGTAGCTAAACGAAGTGTCGCTAAAACGAGTGAACAATTTGCAATCAACGGATTTAACCCTGAGGACCAGTCGATATTGGTGTGGGATGTTTTTGAATATATGAAATTTGCCAAGCGAAAAGAGATGGTGTTTGATTTAGTCATTGCCGATCCGCCTAGTTTTGCACGTACAAAGAAAATAACATTTAGTGTAGCCAAGGATTACGGAACGCTCATGAGCCAATTAATTGATATTACGGCGCCACATGGAACGATTATTGCTTCGACTAACTATGCCAATTTTTCTCTTAAAAAGTTTAAAGAAATTATAGCGGACGCATTTCAAAGTAGCAAACGTACTTTTAAAATTCGTGAAACCTATCAATTACCTAGTGATTTCAAGGTGCACCCTGCTTTTCCAGAAGGAAATTATTTAAAAGTTCTTATTTTGGAACTGGATGTATAAAAAATAGACATAAGGGAAAAAGTCCCTTATGTCTATTTCAACTTGTAGAAAAACTCAAAATTCATGTAAAACAAAACGATTCTCACCAAAGTCAGACTGCTCTCAAATGGTGAGACTTCAGGCAGAGCCTTTGTAAATGAAGATTGCCATTTTCTTTGCAGTCTGGTCTATTTTTTTTGCACACGAGATTGAACGAGTTTATCTAGCCAAATTTCAAGCTCATCTTCTTCTGCTTCTTTTAAGTTATGGGCTGTAAAGAAACTGTGGAACTCTACATTCGTTGAAAGTGTTTTTAAAAAGCGTGTTAAACGTTCAGCTTCTTCAATGGGTACGACAATATCTTCTGTTCCGTGTCCCACAAAAAACGGTTTGTTTTGTAATAATAAATTTTTCGGCAAATTTTCGGTATACGATAAAAAGCGTGAACTTAAAAGCGCGGCTCCGCTTATTTCCCCGCCGTAACGAAGCATTAAATCTAATGTGACAATGGCGCCCTGATCAAAGCCAATCAAAAAGGTATTAGCTGTTTGAATCGTATCATATTTCTTATTTATATCTGCAATAAATTGGAGCACTTGTTTTGAAACCTCATGGATTTCTTTTGCATCCGGCTCGCCTTCTGTAGCCATATGATAAAAGCCATAGCTTGGGCCATATTCCACTTTTCCACGAAGGGCAACAACCACATAACGGTCCATCATAATTTCTAAAATACCTGGTACATCCAGTTCATCCCCACCAAAACCATGAAGCGCATAAATGACAGGAAATGTTTCACCTTCTTTTCTTCCAATCGGCTCATAAATATCATACGTAAACATACATATCCCCCTATAAACAGTTAAATATAATTCCCTTTACCCCAAAATCCCAAGATTCATACATAAAAGGACTAGAATTTCTTAGTAAACTAGGTTAGGATAAAGTACAGTGCTTATTTTTTATAAAAGGAGGGATTTCTTTGGAGGCAAATCGCGATTTTATGCTCGAAACTTGCCTAATGGCTGGCAAAATTATGATGGAAAGCGGCGCAGAAATTTATCGTGTGGAAGATACGATGAACCGAATTGCGGATGCGGCCAGTCAAAAGAAAGGAATTAGTTTTGCCACGCCAACAGGTATTTTTATGTCGGTAGAAGGCGAACATCATCTTAAATTGCAACCTATTCCAACACGAACAATCAATTTGGAAAAAGTTTCCTTAGTTAATGACCTTTCCCGCGAATTTGCGGCTCATCATATTTCTCTTGAAGAATTAAATCGTAGTTTAAAAAAATTAGATCGCGATACGCGTTTTTTCCCACTGTGGTTACAAATTTTAGCAGCTGGTATTGTAAGTGGCGCGCTGATGATTATCTTTGGCGGATCTTGGATTGATTTCATTAGTACATGTATCATTGGTGCAATTGGCTTTATTATTTTTTATTACACAACTGAATGGTTGAAGGTAAAGTTTTTAGCGGAATTTTTCGCCTCATTTATTGTCGGTATTCTAGCTGTTTTTGTGGTTCATGTTCATCTTGGCGTTAATTTAGACAAAATTATTATTGGTGGGGTTATGCCGCTTGTGCCGGGAGTTCCGATTACGAATGCGGTGCGGGATTTGCTGGCTGGACATTTGCTTAGTGGTATGGCGCGCGGTATGGAGGCGCTACTTACATCTGGCGCCATCGGAATTGGGATTGCGGTTGTTTTCCGCTTTTTCACGTAAGGAGGGACTTTCATGATTTTTACAATTCTCGTTCAATTTATTTTTAGTTATCTCGCGACGGTTACCTTTGCGATTATCACGAATGTCCCTAAAAAAGCGCTCAATGCGTGCGGTCTTACGGGGGCTTTTGGATGGATGTTTTTCTATGGTTTAAAAGAGCTAGGTAGTGGGACGGTGATGGCCACAATTGCGGGCGCGTTTGTTGTTGCTGTGGCGAGTCATTTTTTTGCTAAATATAAGCATATGCCGATTACAATTTTTAACGTGCCGGGCATTGTGCCTCTAGTACCAGGTAGTCTTGCCTTTCAAGCCGTTAGAAATTTTGTTTTAGGGCAATACACAGAGGCAATTGGCTTTTCCGTACAAGTGGCCATGGTCGCCGGTGCTATTGCTGCTGGACTTATGCTGTCAGAAGTGTTTAACCACAGTATCAGGCGGTTTAGGGAGCATAAAGAGGAATTTTAATCCTATTAAAAAAAGCTCGTGCATCTAAAATTAGATACACGAGCTTTTTTTATCATAGCATTCATTTAAAAGCTATCTATATACCCATCCAGAATAATAATTGGTTACACTTTTAGCGTAGCAAAGTGGTAGACTTTGATTATATACGGTTCCTCTATAGGTATAACCATTTGCTTTATACGTAACGTATAAAGAACTATACTGAATTTGAGAAGTGTAGGGGATTTTCACATACAACTTCGTAGCTGTTGCTGCTTCTACTTTATTATCTTGAAGACCAATAACCTCCCCAGAACCTCCAAGAACAAGACCAAATGCGATAAGTGCAACTAAACATTTTACAATAATTTTTTTCATCTCTTAATCCTCCTTTTTATTTGAATGCAATACAAATTATAACACGAAAACGCTTTCTTACATGTATATAAAATGTGAATTTTTTTATTATATTATGCAATATAATTCGAATTTTAATAGTTTAATTTAAAAAAAGAGGCCTTAGCCTCTCCTATCATAAATTATAAATTTCCACTTAACAAGTCAATCATTGCCTGGTTTCCTTTTTCTTTCGCATAGTCTAATGCAGTTTTTCCGCTATTGTCTCGCAAATTTTTATCTGCACCGCCGCTTAAAAGTTCTGTAACGATTTGTTGATATAACTTCGAGCCGTCTGTTAGGGCTACGGCTTCGATGAGTGCAGTGTAACCGAAATTATTTTGATGATTGATGTCGGTTGAAGGATGATTTAAAAGGAGTTTAACGTTTTCCAAGTGACCTTTTTCTGCTGCTGGAATTAATGCGTTACCTCCAAATCGGTTGACCTTTTTCACATCAGGCGTTTTATTTTCTAACATATAGCGTAAAATGGCTGTTTTCCCTTGGGCACCTGCGTATAAAAACGGACTGTCTGAAATTTCGTCTTGGATATTTATATTTGCGCCGTTTTTCATTAAATAGATGGCGATTTCAGTATTATTTTTATGGTTGGCGATTAAAAGTGGGGTTTCCCCTTGCTCGTTTTGTTCATCTATCTCAACGTTATCCTGATTTTCGACGATATTTTTAACAGCTGAAAAGTCCCCATCGCTTGCGGCTTTTAGAAGTGTTCCACTTACAAATATTTTGTTATTTTTTTCCATCTTCCCATCTCCTTCATTTTTATTTTCTGACTGGTTACTCGAATTAGATTGACACGCGGCAAGAAAAAAGACGCCTAAAATGCCTATTACAAAAAATACTTTTTTCATGTCGATCCCTACTTTCTACTCATTAAATCGGTAGCCAGATCCCCATATTGTTTCCACATAAGTTGGATTTTTAGAATCCAGTTCAATTTTTTCACGAATGCGTTTCATGTGAACTACAACGGTTGAGGTATCACCAAACGCATCCAAGCCCCATATTTTTTCAAAGAGTTCTTCTTTATTAAACACTTGGTTTTTATTTTGCATCAAAAATTTTAGTAATTCGAATTCTTTGGTTGTTAACGTGATTTCTTCTCCGGAAACAAAGACTTTATGCGATTTTGCGTCGAGTGCGATGTCGCGTATTACGATTTGATGATGGTTTTCCTTGTGATTTGTGAGCCTCTCAAAGCGCGCTAAGTGTGATTTCACACGCGCAACTAATTCGCCAGGGCTAAATGGTTTTGTGATGTAGTCGTCCGCGCCCAAACCGAGTGCACGAATTTTATCAATATCTTCTTTTTTTGCAGAAACCATTAAAATCGGCGTATCAATTTGTTCGCGCAACCTTTTACACACATCAAAGCCCGTTAAATGAGGGAGCATCACATCTAAAATAATCAGCTGGTAATCACCCTTTAACCCCTCTCTAAGTCCCGATTCGCCGTCATAACAAGTGGTCACTTCAAATTCATTGATTTCAAGATAATCGCGTTCTAATTCTGCAATATTTTGATCGTCTTCCACTAATAAAATCCGTTTCACTTTTCAATTCCCCCTTTTGGAAGCGTGAAGAACATCGTTGTTCCTATTCCTTCTGTACTTTCTGCCCAAATTTCCCCGCCGTGTTCAGCAATAATTTGTTTTGTAATGGCAAGTCCCAGCCCGCTTCCGCCCGTCATTTGGTTACGGGATCTTTCAATGCGGTAAAAACGATCAAAAATCTTACTCACTTCCGCTTTAGGCATACCAACACCATTATCTTGGACGGAAAGGAGGACTTCCTCATCCCCGTTACGCAAGCTTATGCGAATTTCCTTGTACGTTTTGTCCATATAGCGCGTGCTGTTTTGAACGAGATTATCAAGCACACGGCGAAGCTGAATCCGGTCCACGCGCAAAAAAACCTGTTCATCCTTAAGATCACTTATCAATACGATATCTTTTTGAGCCAGTTCAATGGTGTATTCATCAATAAAATGCGTCAAAAAATCATAAATCGGAACAGACTCAAATTGAAAGGGTAATTTATGCATATCGAGCTTTGAAAAAATAAATAATTCATCAATTAAATGGTTGACGTGTTTAGCTTGGTTATGAATAATACCTAAATATTGATTTTGTTTGGCCGCTGTTTTGGCGACCCCATCTTGAAGCCCTTCCACATAGCCGATAATGGATGTAATAGGCGTTTTTAAATCATGCGAAATACTTGTCATCAACTCTTTTCGATTTTCCTCATATTTGGCCTTTTCCTGATTGGCTTCATTTAAAGCTTCGCGTAAGGATTCAAATTCATTTGCAAGGTCATCCACTTCACCTTTTGCATGGCTTGAAATCATTAGTGGTTCGTTTAAATCCCCGCTTTTCATAACAGAAACTTTCGCATTTAATTCCCGCAGTGGCTGAATGACAGCACGATTTAATGAGCGATTAAATAAAATGAGCAAGAGAATGGCTAGTAGTAAAATGGCGCTAATTAGTAAGATGCCCCATTTTTGCATGAATTCGGAAAAGCTGTTTTCTTGATTTAAAATCATGACGCTTCCTTTTTCTTGATCCGGAAAATAAAAATCAAATTTTAAATAGCGAAATAAATTGCCTTTGTTATCAATCGTTCCTTGGGTATAGATGTTGTTTGTATCGAATTCAGGGGCATGAACAAGTAGCGACTTCACAACTAAACCGTCTGAATGATATAAAATGGAATTTCCTCGTCGAATAACAATTTTAACTCCTTTTTTCTCATAAGCTGCTATTTGCTCTTTTGTCTCTGTTGTTAATAGTTTTGAAGGGTCTGTTTTGGCTGTATTACGAAGGTTAATAAGCGCTTCTTGCTCCTCGAAAGTGATTGCCTTTTGCTCGGTTGCTGTTTTATAAAGGGTGGCTGGAAGTGGCGCCTCGCCGGTTATCGCATAAAAAACAATCGCAAATATCGCCATAAGCGACACAATAATGACCAGCAAGCTTCCTAAAAAGGAAATTAAAAATCGTGAACGTATTCGCATTTTTCTCCCTACTTTGCAAAAAAGAACCATATTTTCATAGGCTCTTTCTGATTTTCTACTTTTATTTTACATGGTAAAAATGAATTTTTTATAAACTCTTTCTGAAGAAAAACTAAATTAAAGGACTTCAAATAGTTGAACTGAAACTTCTTCGTGTTTGTTATCCTCGGAAAACCAAATGGCATTCCATTCAGGCAGGCTACGTTCAAAGGCGGTGCGTGTTTCATAATCTTCTTTGGTTGCATAATAAATATCTAAAACGATGTAAACATCTTCACCCTCTGTTCGTTTAAACATCTCTTATTTTTTCGTTTGATACTTCAGAATGAAATTTTGGATTGCTTCCTGATTCCGCAAATTTAGCCATAAGTTCGGGCAAATCTTGTTTTTTTGTTTTATATGTAAAAACTACTTTAATCATCTATTTTCCCCCCCTACTTGCCTTTATGCTTTTACACTACCATAAAATGACAAAGGGAAACAGAATAATGATTCTGTTTCCCTTAGACTGCTGACAAACGGCAATCTTCGTTGTTAGCGCCTCCGTTCCGGTGCGCTTCGCATAACTTCTCACATGGTCAGGCCAACTACGCCTTCCCTGTTTTCAGTCATCACGTACTCGAGTACGCTCCGCTCCGGTACAGAGGCTCTGCCTAGAATCTCACCATTTGTCAGCAGTCTGATTTTGGTGAGAAGCGTTTTGTTTTACGTAAACTTTGAGTTTTTCTACAAGCTGAGGGAAACAAAATAATGATTCTGTTTCCCTCTATCTTATCTACGCGAAATGTTTACGGTTGTAAATACAAATTTGTCATAGCGATGTCTTGAAACGGAGTACTCAAATGCCACGCCGTTGTTTAAATAAACGGTTTGTTCGACTTCCATGACGGGGTCGTTTTGTTGGCATTTTAAATAGTCATGGTCGAGTTTGTTCGATTTATCTGCTCGAATTTGCTTATAGGAGCTGGCTATTTTTTGGTTTAATTCTTCTTGAATGTAGCTGTAAATCGAACCTTCGAGTATTTGTTTGGTTAGTCCGGGCACAATTTGGACAGGCATAAATGTGTGTTCGATGACATATGGCTCGGAGGCGACACTTCTCACGCGTAAGATTTCATAAACCGGCGTTTCTTTTTCAACATGAAGTTTTTCGGCGATTTTCTCATCTGGAAAAATCACTTCAAAGCGGAGGATGACGGTGTCTACTTTTTCTCCGTTAACGAGTTTTGTAAAGCCGTTCACTTCTTGACTTTGAATGTGCAGACGCTCGGCATCGAGTGCGGATTTGATAATGAATGTTCCGTGCCCGCGCTTTCTATAGAGCAATCCTTCAAGTACCAGTACTTCAAGTGCTTTTTTCATTGTCATTCGGCTACAACCAAATTCTTTTGCGAGTGACATTTCATCTGGAATGGGTTTATCTAATGGATAGTCTTGATTTTTAATGCGTTTTCTAATTTCTTCAGCGATAAAACTGTATTTAGTTTGGTTTCCCGCCATTTCTGACACCTCATCTTGAGTCTTTTTCTTTCTGTATTTTACCACAAAACGAAATTAAGCTTCAAATCCATTTTCTGATGCGAGTGTTTTATACCATTTCCCGGATGCTTTTACGGTCCGTTTATAGTTATCGTCTAAGTTTACTTCAACAAGTCCGTAACGATTTTTATAAGCGTTGGCCCAGCTCCAGCAGTCCATAAACGTCCACAGATGATAACCTTGACAGTTAGAACCTTCTGAAATGGCTTTGTGTAGCCACTGTAGATGAGATTTTATGAAATCAATGCGGTATGTGTCCTCGATATAACCTTCGTGATTACGGTAATGGTCTTCTCCTTCTACGCCCATCCCGTTTTCCGAAATAAAGAAAGGCATATTGTTGTAATTATCGCGAATATTAATGGCAATATCATAAATGGCTTTTTCGTAAATTTCCCACCCACGGTACGGATTCATTTTGCGGTAAGGCATTTCGTAGTTATCAAACAGATGCTCTGGGACAAAAGGTGCGTCAGGGTGTGGCATATACTCTTTGGCTTTTACTCTTCGCGGTTGATAATAATTGACACCTAAAATATCGATAATATTTTCCTTAATAGTAACAAGATCTTCTTCTGTATACTCAGGTAAGAAATTTTTCTCACGCAGTAGTTCGACAAGATCTTTTGGAAATTCTCCGAGTGTGACTGGATCTAGGAAGCTACGATTGAAAATTAAGTCTGCCAAGTGAGCAGCGCGCAAGTCCGCTTCATTTTGACTGCGCGGATAAGACGGCGTCAAGTTTAAAATAATGCCGATTTTCCCGTCTTGCTTTAATCCGTGATAAGCTTTAACCGCTTTTGCATGGGCAAGTGTTGTACCAAAAGCTACTTGTACGGCGCGTTTAAAGTCGACAACGTTTGGATAGTGCATATCGTATAGATAGCCTGCTTCAACCGGAACAATCGGTTCGTTAAAAGTAAACCAGTGCTTCACTCGGTCGCCAAACAGCTTAAAACAAGTTTCGGCAAAAGTAGCATATGCATCAATCACTTCACGCGATTCAAAACCGCCTTTTTCTTGCATCGACATAGGCATATCAAAATGGTATAAGTTCATAAATGGCGTAACACCTTGTGCAATCATTTCATCAATGACACGATTATAAAAATCTACCGCTTTCGGATTCACTTCCCCAATCCCGTCTGGAATAAGCCTCGACCACTGAATCGAAGTACGAAACGAATTATGTCCGGTTTCTTTCATAAGTGCAATATCTTCTTTATATTGGTAATAAAAATTGGACGTATTAGCCGGTCCTACCCCATTAAAAAAGCGGCCTGGTTCTTTCGTGTACCAATAATCCCAGATACTTGGCTTACGACCATCTACGTCTGCCGCACCTTCTGTTTGCGGTCCGGACGCCGCACTACCCCACCAAAAATTTTCAGGAAATGTATACTTCATTTTGAAATCCTCCAGTTCATTTTTTTCTTTTATTATACATGATTTTTTTAAAAGTATAAACTAATTTATTTAAAAGTTTATATAAAAAACACCGCCTGATTTAGACGATGCTTTTTACATAATGATTTCCTACTTTAAATGTATACTTCGTTTTGAAATCTTCCAGCTTATTTTATCTTTTATTAAACATGCGTTCTCTAAAAGAATAAACGCATTGATTTAACAACCTTTAGCTCATTCCCTTAAATCAATTTAACACAGTAATTTTTTCAATATCATTTGCTTCAATTTGTCCTGGTGAAGTTTCTTTGATACTATAATCTGCCCATAACTTTATCTCAACCTTTGACCCCACTTCAATATCCTCTGGGGCTATTTTTTCATCTTTTTTATTATAGTATTTTTCTGACGTCAAAAGCTCAACTTGTTCGCCTGTTTTAGCATTTCCTTTCACGCGGAAGTCGGTTACAAGTAACCCACCACCTCTTAGATTCCCTGTCACACCAAATGCTGTTACGGTTTCCTTAGTCATCACATTCTCTTCTTCTCTTTCATTCATACATGCAACCAGAAAAACGAAGCAGATGATAATTAGCAATAAAAGCGGCTTTTTCATTATTTCACTCCATCTATAAATGATTTTAGTGCAGGGTTATCCTAACACCTGAGTTAGCAGTTGAACCAAGAGTATGTACCCCAATAACATGCCCGCAGTTGTATCAATTCCCCTACACGATGCAGATATTTTAAGCCTCAATCTCTTCTTCATATAAGTGATTATATCATGAAGCTTTGTCACAAAACCGCTCCCCCTTAAAAAGCTAGATTCTTTTCGCAAATCACCCAAAATTGGAGTATTTCTGTTTTTTAGCATCTTTTAATGCCACGCAATTTATTTTGGTCTAAAAGTTGAGAATTTTACATTCTTTTAGTTTATCAAAATTTACATTTACAAAACCCCTTTTTTCCTCTAAAATGAAAAGATATCGTATATGTCCGAAAATAGGGTTCGGATGTTTCTACCGGGTTACCGTAAATGACCCGACTACGAGCGGAATAAATACATAGGGAGTTTTCCCGTATTTTTTTAGCTCACCCTTTTTCGAATGAAGATAAAAACAGGGAGGCTTTTTTTAATGGACAAATTTTTTAAACTTCGCGAGAATAAAACAAACGTACGAACAGAAATTTTAGCTGGGCTTACTACATTTTTATCAATGGCTTATGTTTTATTTGTAAACCCAACGATGCTTCACACAACAGGGATGGATTTAAAATCTGTTTTTGTGGCAACCGTGCTCGCTTCTGTTGTCGGATCTCTTCTTATGGGGCTCATTGCCAATTATCCTATTGGACTTGCACCTGGAATGGGACTTAACGCCTTTTTTGCCTTTACCGTTTGCGCACAGTGGGGAATCCCTTGGCAAACAGCACTTTCAGGCGTACTCGTATCAGGACTCGTTTTTATTTGTTTAACTATTTCAGGGATTCGCGAAAAAGTCATTAATGCGATTCCTGCTGAATTAAAATATGCAGTTGGCGCCGGAATTGGTTTTTTTATTGCTTTTCTTGGGTTAAAAAATGCGGGCATTATTGTAGCGAATGAGTCGACGATTGTCGCTCTTGGCAATCTCCACTCCGCACCCGTTTTGCTGGCCGTCTTTGGTATTGTTATAACGGTTATTTATATGACAATCAATTTGAAGGGCGCTATCTTTTTTGGGATGGCGACTACCGCCATTGTTGGGATGCTAATCGGTCAAATCGAGGTGCCACATCAAATTGTTTCCGCAGTACCAAGCGTAGCACCAACATTCGGGCAGGCGATTATCCATCTTGGTGACATTTTTACTCCCCAAATGTTGATTGTCATTTTAACGTTCTTCTTCATTGATTTCTTTGATACAGCGGGAACGCTCGTTGCGGTGGCGAATCAAGCTGGTTTTGTAAAGGACAATAAAGTGCCTCGTGCGGGACGCTCCCTTTTTTCTGACTCTGCTGCAACGGTTGTCGGGGCGATTTTCGGGACTTCCACGACAACGAGTTATGTGGAATCGACTGCTGGTGTTGCGGTTGGTGGCCGAACAGGGTTAACTGCCGTTGTGGTTGCGATTTGTTTTTCGCTCTCGCTCTTCTTCTCACCGCTTCTTGGTGTGATTACAAGTGCCGTTACGACGCCAGCGCTTGTTATTGTAGGGATTTTAATGATTGGCAATGTCGCACATATTGACTGGTCAAAATTCGAAGTGGCAGTTCCAGCATTTTTCGTTATTTTAATGATGATTTTAACGTTTTCCATTGCAACCGGGATTGCGATTGGCTTTATTTTCTACCCTATCACGATGGTTCTAAAAGGCCGCTACAAGGAAGTTCATCCGATTATGTATGTGATGATGGCCCTTTTCATCCTTTATTTTATATTTGTTGTTTAGAAAATAATACGAGTAGACTTTGAGATTTTTTCAAAGTCTATTTATTTGTTTAAAATTAGTTTTTCGTTTGTCGACAACTTAAAAATGAGGAGCTGACACACTACCGTATACGCTAGTAAAACACCCGCACCAGTAATAATATTTATTGAACTATTTCCAAGTTTGGCGCCAATATTTCCATTCGCCAAATTGACAACATCGAAATACACAAACGGATTAAACATCATGAAAATGCCTGCATCTGATTCCATTTTACCTAGTAAAAATCCAGAACTAAAAATAAGCAGGAATATAATAATAACACTCAAAATATTATTTCTACACGCTAAACTTAGTATAGTCTGTAATGAAACTAGAAATAGCACGATAAATGCGGCCATTATAATTGCAGAAGCTAAAATTTCGCCTTCTGTGCCAATATAAAAATCAGTGCCTTTTTGAATAATAGCGGGTATTTGGAAAGTTTTGAAGCCATTTTTAATGCTTGGAATCAAGTAAGCGACAGAAAGCGTTATGAGCAGGAAGATGCCACCAGAAGCCAAGGCTACAAGTTCTTTAGTAAGAAAAACATGTTTCTTTTTAATCGGCAAGCTCCAAAAAAAGCGTAATTTTCCAGAATCAATATCGGATCCTATAATGGTCAGGGAAGCGAGTAAAAAGATAATCAGGAAGATAAATGGAAAGAGGAATTGGAGCGTTCCTAGCGTAAAGCCCGGTCCGTTCAAACGAAATTCTGTTTCGTTGTATTCAAAATTTCCTTGGTCGTATTTTTCTTTTAAAGCGATTTGCATTTCAATTTGTTTTTCGGTCAGTTCTGTATGTGTGTTGCCACTTCTAACATCTTGTAACAAATTTTTATCTTCTATAATTTGCAGTTTCAGCCTTTCGTTTGATTTGCCTTGTTTAATCGCTTTTAACTTCGCTTTTGCCACTTTTAAATCTCGCTCATATTCACGAAGAATTTGATTTTTTGCAATTGATTCGGCTGGATCTGCTTTCACGCCTTGAATCGCCATCTCAATACTTTGAATTTCCTCTTGTTCACTATTTATCTCGTTCTCTTTTTCAAAATTAAACTGCGACTGATAAAAAAACAAAAAAGTATCACAACTAGACTGACGACTAAAATAAGCAAAATGGGAAATAATTTTCGTTTTATTAATTTTTGCCATTCAAAGCGGTACATATTTCTCATTCGCTATCCGTTCCTTTCTGTTCATAAATTTCATGATATAAGTCTTTCGTTTTTTCATTTTGTAACAAGATATCCGCAACATCCACCTGTAAATCGTTTAAAATTCGTGTCAAATCTATCAATTTCCCCGACGAAATCTTGACTAAAAGTATATTTTCATCCCTTATACTGAACGAGTAAATAGAATTATGACTTTCTAACGTCTTCATCATTTGTTCTGTCAACCTAGTTTTCAATATGATTTGATAGTCCTCCAGATGCTGTTCGCCCACTTCCTCTGCTCGGATAATCATGCCCTGCTTTAAAAACAAAACGGTGTCCGCAATTTCATCAATGTCTGACAAAATATGCGAGGAAACAAAAATTTGCTTTCCACTGCGCTTTAACTCTTGGATAAAGCATTTAAAATCACCGCTTACAGATGGGTCTAGCCCATTAAATGGTTCGTCTAAAATTAAAATATCCCCATCAGAAACGAGCACCATCGCAAATAACAATTGTTGTTTCATTCCTAAAGAATACGTCTCTACTTTTTTATTTATAAAAGCCATTAAATGCAGTTTTTCAACAACTTCAGTTATTTTTTTCACATTCCCGTACATCCGTCCAACAAACAGAAGATGGTTCATTCCGGTTAAATACGTATACAATATGCTGTTATCCTGCATAAAATAAAGCGTTTTATTATCCCCCGCAACTAGAATTTCACCGCTATCAGCTTGAAGGACACCGCTCATAATTCGCATTAATGTTGTTTTCCCACTTCCATTTGGTCCAACTAAAGCAACCAACTTTCCTCGCTCCAGTGAAAAAGTGATATTGTTTAGTATATTGACATGTCTGATACTTTTTGCTATATGATTAATCTGCATGTTCACTAACTCCTTCTACATATAAAGCAGGAACCTGATAAAGTTACCAGATTCCAAGCGATTTATTAATATTTTTTCCATGTTCTTGTGTAAGCAGTGCAACTTCCTGATTGGTACGCATAAAGTCATTTTGTTTTTGTTGTATAGCTTGCACCATTTTGGTAATAGATTGTTCGATAGTTTTTATTTCTTTTAAAATTTGTCACTCCAAAAAGTGTCCGATAAAATCCCTTTTCATAGTAGTACAAGACACTCGACGATTGGAGAGCCTCTGCTTTTTGCCCTTCGAACATAAACACAAAGCTAAATCCTAGCATCAAACTTAGAAATACCTTTAGACCTTTGCTTTTCTTTTTTCTGTCATGTTATTGTAGCTTCTTGCATGTAATAATCCTACCTTAGCATAGAAATATTTCACTTGTAAAGGAATAATCTGAAATATGTTTTTTATCAATTATTCCTTATTTTTTAATGAATAATCTTACATAACGGCCTCTTTTAAGTTGCTTTTTCTTGATTATTTGCCTATTCTTAAAAAAAGGAGTGCTGCAAATGAAAAATTCAGAATTAATTCACTTACGAACTGGTGCACAGCGGATTTTAGCACCTTTTGAAAAACCAGATGAGGTGGTTGCTTATTTTGGGGCGATGCAAGCACAAAATCGGGATCAGATGCTCTACGCCATTGCAAGCCGGACAAAAAATCCAAGTCGAACGAAAATAGAACAGGCGCTTTCAGAAAATCAAATTATTCGTGCATGGGCTTTTCGCGGCACGATTCATGCGATGCGCCCAGTTGATTATTTTTTGTTAAAGCAAGTATACGGCGCGCGAACACAACAAATTTTTCGCGGATATTGGAAAAGATTAGGAATTCCAGAAAGCGATTTTGAGCGGAGTAATGCAGAACTTAAAAAGCAACTTGCAAGCGGACCAAAAACGCGCACAGAGCTAGCAAAAAGCATTGAAGGTATTGGCTTACCAAATTCTGGCATTCCACTCGCGCAACTGATTGCAAGAGCGAATTTAGATGATATTTTAGTGTTCCATGCAAATTCAAATACTTTTCAAAATACAGAATTTTTAAAGCCTTACCAAACAGATGCTACATTTGATGAGGCGCTTAAAGAACTCGGACGGATTTATTTTAAAAGTCGCGGTCCGGCGACCATTCAAGATTTCAATTGGTGGAGCGGCCTTCCGCAAACAACCATCAAAAAAATGATCGCAAATTTAAGCGGCGAACTCGTGCAAGATGGCGACTTTTATTTTTACCCCGATACGAAAAAAACGACAACCGACCATACCCTTTTGCTCGCCGGCTTTGATGAATGGCTCATTAGCTACCGCGACCGCTCTGTGCATTTGCCGGAAGAATTACAACATGAAGTCATCACAAAAAACGGTCTCTTTCGGCCGATTGTCGTTCAAAATGGCGTCGTGAAAGGCACTTGGAAAAAAGAAAAAAATAAAATCGTGCATACCTCAGACATCAAAATTGAGACAACGAACTACGACAAGTTTTCAGCAAAAACCGAGTAAGCACGTCCAACATCGGAAACAGCATGTGAATCTGATCCATAGACAAGCGGGATGCCTAGGCGTTTCGCTTGTTTTATGTACTTTTCAGGCGGGTAAGTTTCAAGACAATCGGGTTTATAAAGCCCAGCCGTATTATAATCAAGCGCATAACCGCCCCGTTGCACAAGTTCCAAAAGTGTCATCATCGTTTCTTCCGGTAGAGCCGTTTCGGTTTGAAAGGCGTGCCGAAATTTTTGACAAAGCGAAATATGCCCCAGTCGCTTCGGTTTAAACGGCCCAAGATCCGCCAAAATCGAAGCTTTAATTTGTTCCAAATAGGCCGTTTGAGCTTCCCGAAAGCCCCCATAAAATTCAACAATCCCCGTTTCGTAATCTGACGCACTAAAATCAACCGAGCGAATCCCATCTTTACCTTCCAAAAAATGCACACTCAAAATGCCATCATCTAATTGCGACCCGTATTCATTCAAAAAATCACGCGTAAATGCCTCAAACTGTGCTAAATAATCCACTTCAAACCCAATCTTAATTTGAATATCGCTCTTATACTTCTCCTTCAGTCGCGCCATCTCCTTCAAATAATACGGCAAATCACTCATCGCCATGCTCGCCGTTTCGTACGCCTCCCGATCCCCTGCTGCTTTTTGATTAAAGTTAGCGGGTAGTGGCATATGTTCGGTAATAGAATATGTATCAAAATCTAATTCGATTGCTCGAATAATGAAACGCTCTACCTCTTCCCTTGACCCGTGCGGACAAAATTCTGTATGCGTGTGTCCATCCCTTTTCATCGCTCTTCCCCCTCCTTATTTTTCATCATTATAACATAAATCCATTTACAAAAACGCTTTAACATGCTAATATGCTAATAAGTTAAAATAACGGAGAGGAGTCTGCAGATGAACTGGAATTTAAATTTGCCAACAGGCACACGTGACAAACTTTTTCGCGAGGCGGAAGCAGCTCATAAGTTAGAAAATACCGTCCTCGATTTTTTTAAAGAACGTGATTTTATGCGTATTGAAACGCCGATTATTGAATTTGAAGATGTATTTAGTTCGGAGACGAAAGAAACCCACTACCGTTTTTTTGATGAAAAAGGGAGGCTTTTGGCCCTTCGTCCGGATATGACCTTGCCGATTGGCCGAGTCGTACATACAACAGGCGTTCATCTCCCCCTTAAACTTTCCTATAGCGGAAAAATTTTCCGTGCCAATGCTGGTTTTAGTGGTGACCGAAATGAAGAGACGCAAGCTGGTATTGAACTGATTGGGTACGGGTCAAAAAAGGCAGAAATAGAATGTTTACTTTCTGGTATTCGACTGATGCAGACACTTGCCATTCCAGATTTTCAAATGGAACTCGGGCATGCTGGTTTTTATGAGCTACTCCTTCAAAAATTACATTTAAGTGGGCAAGCAGAAAATGAATTTCGCTCCCTTTTACAAAATAAAAGTTTATCTGAAATGCAGGCGTTTAGTGAACAATTTGAACCAAAATGGGCACGTTTTTTATGCGCCTTACCTCGATTATTCGGGGAAGTTCATCCGACCATTTTAGAAGCAAAAGCCCTTTTACCTGATGAGGAACTAAATGCGCCGCTAGATGAAATTTTAGAAATGGCTACAATCATTCAACAAGTTGAACCAAACGCCTCACTACTCGTGGATATTGGGTTGGTGCAGGAACTACGTTACTATACGGGGCTCATTTTTCGCGGTTTTGCTAGTTTTGCGGCAGATTACTTTTTAAGCGGTGGCAGATATGATCGGCTTTCCGAACATTTTGGACAGACGAAGGTGCCTGCAGTTGGGCTTGCCCTCCACCTCGATTCGATTTTGGCCGTCAAAGAGCGACACGGTTTAACTGAAAAATTTTCTAAAAAAGAGATTCTTATTCATTATGATGTGACGGAACTTAAGATGGCTGAACGCTACTACGCTGAGCATCCGGAAAGTGTTTTAAGCTTTTTGGATTCGGAAAGGGAGTCGATTGCTTTCGCGAGAAAATGGGACATCGGGACTGTCGTTTCTTTCCAAAAAGAGGGGTTAAAAGTCATTTTTGAGAGGGGTGAGCGGGTTTGAGGCTGAAAATTGCACTGACAAAAGGTCGCCTAGAGGACGAGGCTGTGCGTCTACTCACGAAAGCACAGGTAGATTGTTCGGTTTTGGCGGATAAAAAACGGAAACTGATTTTTCAAAGTGAAACGGATGAGATTGATTTTTTCTTAGTCAAAGCGGTTGATGTGCTCACCTATGTGAAACACGGAGCGGCAGACATTGGTATTGTAGGTCGCGATGTTTTACTTGAGGCGGCGAGCAGTTACTACGAGGTGCTGGACTTAAAAATTGGCGTTTGTCGCTTTTGCTTGGCGGCTCCTAAAACGTTTGATCCGACAGATTATAAGCGGAAAGTAATTGCAACAAAATATCCGAATGTCACCGAAGCTTTTTTTAGGCAACGCGGTGAGGATGTTGAAATTATTAAAATCGAAGGTTCGGTTGAAATTGCGCCGCTACTTGGTTTAGCAGACGCTATCGTTGACATTGTTGAAACCGGCGCGACACTTCGTGATAATGGTCTTGTGATTTTTGAGACGATTCATCCCATTTCGGCGCGACTTATTGTAAATAAGGCATCTCTTAAGCAAAATAAAACGCGGATTTTTTCATTAATTGACAAGCTACAACTGGTTTTAAAGGAGGAGACGGCGGATGAAACGATTAACGGGTAATGTGGCGACGATAACACGTGAGTTGCGTGAGCGCGAATGGGAACAAGATTTTTCGGATATAAGTCGCACCGTTTTAGATATTATAGCGGATGTAAGAAAAAACGGAGACGCGGCTTTGGTTCGTTTGACGAAAGCGTTTGACGGGGTAGATTTAACGGCATTTAAAGTGTCGGATGCTGAAATTGATGCGGCTTATAAATCGGTGCCAAGTGAGCTTATTTCCGCTCTTGAAACTGCACGTAAGAATATTTATGACTATCACGAAAAACAAAAACGCAGTGGTTTTTTAGACAGTGAAAAAGAAGGGGTTATTCGGGGGATGCGTGTGACGCCGCTTGAATCAGTTGGGATTTATGTGCCTGGTGGTACGGCGAGTTACCCGTCAAGTGTCCTTATGAACGCGATTCCGGCTAAAGTCGCTGGGGTTCAAAAGGTGGTTATGGTGACACCGCCTGATGCTCATTTAAATCCGGCCATTCTCGCTGCCGCAAAAATGGCCGGCGTAGATGAAGTTTTCACGATTGGCGGGGCCCAAGCGATTGCGGCACTAGCTTACGGCACGGAAACGATTCCGTCAGTTTCAAAAATTGTCGGTCCAGGAAATATTTATGTGGCGACAGCAAAACGTGAAGTTTTCGGTCAAGTGGGCATTGATATGCTTGCGGGCCCCTCGGAAATTCTTATTTTAGCAGACGAATTGGCGAATCCCGCATATCTCGCTGCCGATTTATTATCGCAGGCTGAACATGATGAACGCGCGCGAATTACACTAGTCACCACCTCAAAATCGCTTATTGATGCGACTGAACGCGCGCTTGCTGAACAAATTAGTACTTTAGAAAGAAAAGCGATTTGTGAAGTGGCCCTTCAAAACGGACATTTCATTTTAGCAGAAAGTGTCTCGGATATGTTCCAAATTACAAATGAAATTGCGCCTGAACACCTGGAAATTCAGATGGATAATCCGCTACTTTATTTACCTCAAATTAAAAATGCGGGCTCGATTTTCCTCGGCAAGTTCTCATCCGAACCACTTGGCGATTATATAGCCGGACCCAATCATGTGATTCCAACTGCCGGCACAGCCAAATTTTCATCCCCACTTGGCGTGGATGATTTTACGAAACGTTCAAGTTTTATTTTATATTCGAAAGAAGCCTTACAAAATGAAGCCACTGATGTCATCACTTTAGCCCATTCAGAAGGCCTGACCGCTCACGCGCGCGCCATTCAAATTCGATTGGAGGAAGAATAAAATGAGAAGTGCAAGTCTAAATCGCAAAACGGGTGAAACCAATATTACATTAGAACTTCAGCTTGATAAACAAAATGCCTCGAATATTCAAACGGGTGTTGGTTTTTTGGATCATATGCTCTCACTGTTTGCTAAACACGCGCGCCTGAGTCTTGTTTGCGACGCTTCGGGAGATACGGAAGTCGATTTTCACCATGTAACAGAAGATATTGGGATTGTGCTTGGGCAGTGTCTTTTGGAAGCGCTCGGTGATAAGGCGCAAATTAATCGTTACGGAAACGCTTTTGTACCAATGGATGAGAGTCTTGGGCACTGTGCGCTCGATCTTTCCGGACGGAGTTTTCTTGTGTTTGATGCACCGTTTGAACGGGATAAAGTGGGCGATTTTGATACCGAACTTGTGCAAGAATTTTTCCAAGCTGTCGCGGCAAATGCTAAAATGACGCTACATTTACGTGTCCTTTACGGGCAAAATACCCATCATAAAATTGAGTCACTTTTTAAAGCTTTTGGACGTGCACTCGCTGTAGCGGTTCAGATTAATCCACAAATTGAAGGCGTAAACTCGACGAAAGGAGTGCTGTAAATGATTGCGATTATTGACTATGATACAGGAAATACAAGCAGTCTAAAAAAAGCACTCGATTTTGTGGGACTTTCTAGCCAAATTACGGCTGACCCGGCTCAAATACAAGCAGCAAGTGGCATTATCCTTCCCGGCGTGGGCGCCTTCCCTCTTGCCATGGCCAAACTCGAAGAAAGAAAACTCATCGCACCCATTTTAGCCGCAGCAAAATCAGGAAAACCGCTTCTTGGAATTTGCTTAGGTATGCAACTTCTTCTTACTTCAAGCGAAGAGCACACTTTGACAAAGGGACTCGATTTAATTCCTGGAAAAGTTAAAAAAATTCCTGAAAAAGCGGGATTTAAAATCCCTCATATGGGTTGGAATAATCTAATCGTTCGTAAGGAAAATAAGCTTACGGAAAATCTAAACGGACGTTATGTCTATTTTGTACATTCTTATTTTGCAGACACAGATTCGACTTATATTTCTGCTGTTACAACGCACAGTCAGGTGGTGCCGGCGCTCATTCAAAATAACAATGTTTACGGGGCGCAGTTTCATCCCGAAAAAAGCGGCGATGTTGGTTTAGAAATTTTACGTCAGTTTAAGAAGGTTGTAAAATGCGCGTCTACCCAGCAATTGACATAAAAAATGGTAAGTGTGTACGACTTTATCAAGGCGATTTCGCGAAGGAAACTGTGGTGAATCCAAATCCCGTTGAACAAGCTTTGGCCTTTCAAAAACAAGGCGCTTCGTATTTGCATATTGTGGATTTAGACGGCGCATTAAACGGTGAGCCTGTCAATCTTGCTTTAATAAAAGAAATCGGGGTAAAAACGGGGCTCGCTATTCAAGTGGGTGGCGGAATTCGTGATATGCGGCAAGTGGCGGCGTATTTAAACAGCGGAATTAGTCGAGTGATTATTGGTTCAAGCGCTGTCTCCTCCCCCGAATTTGTGCACGAGGCGATTAGCCAGTACGGCGAAAAAATCGTGATTGGAATCGATGCCAAAAACGGCTTTGTGGCTACAAATGGTTGGCTAGAAACAAGCGACATCACTTTTACTGATTTCGCTATTCAGATGGAAAAATTAGGTGCTAAAACGCTCATTTTCACGGACGTTGGGCGCGACGGTACACTTTCCGGTCCGAATTTCGAACAACTTAGCGCCTTACAAAGCGCCGTAAGCTGCGCCATTATAGCTTCTGGCGGCGTTAAAAACCAAGCCGATTTAGTAGCCTTAAAAAATCAAAACCTAGCAGGCGCAATCGCTGGAAAAGCCCTTTATAGTGGCCTTTTAAACTTTAAAGAAATTTTGGAGGTGGAAAACGAATGCTAACAAAACGCATTATCCCGTGCCTCGACGTCACAAACGGGCGTGTTGTAAAAGGCGTCAACTTCGTTTCCTTACAAGACGTCGGTGACCCCGTTGAAATCGCCAAAGCCTATAACCTAGCGGGCGCTGACGAACTTGTTTTCCTTGATATTACTGCGACTCATGAGGCAAGAAAGACCATGGTGGATGTGGTCCAAAAAACCGCCGAACAAGTTTTCATTCCACTAACAGTTGGCGGCGGAATTCAAACAACCGCCGAAATCCAAGCGCTTTTAAAGGCCGGTGCGGATAAAATTTCATTAAATTCAGCGGCCATAAAACGCCCCGAGCTCATTAAAGAAGCGGCCGAAAAATTCGGTAGTCAGTGTATCGTAGTTGCGATTGATGCCAAGCGCATAGCAGATTCTTGGCACGTTTTTACACACGGTGGTCGAATGGATACAGGCCTTGATGCCGTTTTATGGGCCCAAAAAGCGGAAGCACTGGGCGCCGGCGAAATTTTACTCACTAGCATGGACGGTGACGGTACAAAAAACGGGTATGATATCCCATTAACCAAAACGATTTCAAGCGCCGTCAAAATCCCTGTTATCGCGTCTGGGGGTTGCGGAAGCGCCTCACATATGGCCGAGTGCTTTCAACAAACAGAAGCAAGCGCAGCCTTAGCCGCAAGTATTTTCCACTACGGTGAACTTGAAATTTCGGACGTGAAGAGTGAACTACAAAAAAATTTAGTGGAGGTGCGCTCATGAAAATCGACTTCACAAAAGGACTCGTCCCGGCAATTATTATCGATGATGAAAACGGCGAAGTGCTTATGCTCGCCTACATGAACGAAGAAAGTCTCAAGAAAACCATTGAAACAGGCTACACTTGGTTTTTTTCAAGAAAAAGGCAAGCTCTTTGGAATAAAGGAGCAACAAGTGGGCATGTGCAAAAGGTCGCACAAATAACAGCGGACTGCGATTTTGATACCTTACTAATTCGCGTCCACCAAACAGGTCCCGCCTGTCATTTAGGATCGCGCTCTTGCTTCACAAATCAAATAACGGAGGTGCCTACATGTTAGAAAATTTATATGCTGAAATCAAAAGTCGAAAAACCTCGCCAAAAGAAGGTTCCTATACAACCTATTTGTTCGACCAAGGTTTAGATAAAATTTTAAAAAAAAGTGGGCGAAGAAGCGACCGAAGTTGTGATTGCGGCTAAAAATGAAAAAGCCGAATTAATTAGCGAAACAGCCGATTTAACCTATCATTTACTTGTCCTCCTTGTGGAGTCTGGCGTAACGCTTTCTGAAATTGAAGAAAAATTAACGGAACGCGTTGGTCGTATTAGTAAAACTAGTGACCGCAAGGAAATCCGTGATTTGTGACGAAAATGTAATGTTATTCTATCAAATTGTAAGCCTATGAACAGGATTAAACAGGTTAAATCTTCTATACTTATTTTATCGGAGAAAGTTACTTTACCTAAAGAACAACTTGTGATTCCTCTTCGAGACAAACGACTTTTTGTCTATTCATTAAGTTTCCCAATTATCCCTTGATTTTGTCTCAGAAGATCACAACTCCAATTAACTCCCTGTTTTCCCGCGCGTCCCCCCGCGCGGGAATTTTTTTGTGTGAAACAAAAAGACTGTAACACTAAATAGCGTTACAGTCCTTATTCAAAATTGAGATGGATCGGTTTCAATCCCTACAAAAAGTTTTCCATCTTTTTCGTAAATAATGGAATGAGGAAAATCCTCTCCACCTTTTCTACTATAAAGACTGGTTCCTTTTGGTAAATCATTAGACTCGAAATTCTTTTCAGGAACCTCACTTTCCCCAATTTTTTCTTTGACATTCCCTAATTCAGCTATTATTTCCTTTTCAGAGCTCGGTTCATCTGTAAGCGTATAAACTAAATTACCCACCATGACCATATTAGAGACATTTTCTTTTTTATACGATTGATAAGCGAAATAACATACTCCTATTGCAAGAACTATTATAATACTTGTTATTATTCCTTTTTGAATAAACTTTGACATCATTCTGCTTCCCCTCTCCTGATGTATTATGATATGTGATAAAAATAGTTTATCATGAACTAATTTTATTTGACAATTATTCTTACAAATCCCCATTATCATACGATTTCATGAGAAGTACTAATAAATTTAAATTTTTCCGAAAATTTGTTTTTTTACTTGCCAGAGGTATTTTTAACATGGTAAACTTGACAACAAGAGTAAGATAAATTTACGAATTAGTGCGTTTATGCGAAATATCTAACATAGCTTGTACACTAATCATACTGAAGGAGTGTTAATATGGGGCAAACATCCATGGTTTCAGAAAATCGACAAGCGGCTGAAAACTATGTAGCCAAGATTTTCGAAACAATAGAAAGACGTAATCCAGAAGAAACTGAATTTCATCAAGCAGTAAAGGAATTTTTAGATGCGATTATTCCAGCTCTCGAAAAAGATCCAGACTATGAGAAAAATGGAATTTTAGAGCGTCTAACTGAACCTGAACGCCTTATTACATTCCGCGTTCCTTGGGTGAGTGACGACGGAAAAGTTCAAGTAAACCGTGGCTTCCGCGTCCAATTTAACAGCGCTATCGGCCCGTATAAAGGAGGCCTTCGTTTCCACCCTTCTGTAAATGGGAGTATCGTGAAATTTCTAGGCTTCGAACAAATTTTTAAAAATGCCCTAACTGGTCTGCCTATTGGCGGTGGTAAAGGTGGCTCTGACTTTGATCCAAAAGGTAAATCAGATGCTGAAATCATGCGTTTTTGTCAAAGTTTTATGTCTGAGCTTGCCATGCATATCGGTCCCGATACCGATGTACCCGCTGGTGACATCGGGGTGTCAGGTCGTGAAATCGGCTATTTATTCGGCCAGTATAAAAAAATGACAGGACGTTTTGATGCCGGAACCATAACAGGTAAAGGGCTCACATATGGCGGCAGTTTAACACGTACAGAAGCGACAGGATACGGGCTGGTTTATTTTACAAAAGAAATGCTAGCCGCGACCAATCAATCACTAAAAAACAAAACGGTTGTTGTATCCGGTTCTGGAAATGTTGCGATTTATGCCATTGAAAAAGCCGAAGAACTAGGCGCCAAAGTGGTTGCATGCAGTGACTCAAGTGGCTATATTTTCGACCAAGAAGGGATTAACCTAAAAACGCTCAAACAAATTAAAGAAGTTGAGCGCAGACGGATTCATACCTACCTTGAAAAACACCCTACTGCTGAAATTTTTTGAAAAAGGGGATATTTGGTCCGTACCGTGTGATATCGCCTTACCGTGTGCCACTCAAAATGAAATTAGCGAAGCGCAAGCGAAAACGCTCGTCAGAAACGGCGTCATGGCAGTTGCTGAAGGGGCTAATATGCCATCCACATTAGAAGCTGTTAATGTCTTCCATCAAAATCAAATCTTATTCGGCCCTGCAAAAGCAGCGAATGCGGGCGGCGTTGGCGTCTCTGCTCTTGAAATGGCCCAAAATAGCAGTCGAATGAGCTGGAGCTTTTCAGAAGTCGATGAACATTTAAAAAATATTATGAAAAACATTTATAAAAATGCAAGTTTCGTCGCAAAAGAGTATGGTTATGAAGGAAATCTCGTCGTAGGAGCCAATATCGCTGGTTTTCTAAAAGTTGCAGACACAATGATCGCCCAAGGCATTGTTTAAAACCTGCGTATGATACTCTTGAAAAACAAAATAGTCCTATATAAAAAGCTAAGTGAACATGGTTCACTTAGCTTTTAGCTTGTAGAAAAACTCAAAGTTTAAGCAAAACAAAACGCTTCTCACCAAGATCAGACTGCTGACAAATGGTGAGATTCTAGGCAAAGCCGAGTACCAGAGCGGAGCGTACTAGTGTACGTGAGCACCGGAACGGAGACCCTAACAACGAAGATTGCCGTTTGTCAGCAGTCTGAAAGCTAAGTGAACATGATTCACTTAGCTTTTATTGCAAATTAGTCTATCCTTTTTACGGAATGTGGTATAATAAGCCGTGAAATCACTTTTTTATAGAGGAGGAATTAATGATGACGAATAAAACCGCAACCGCATACATTGGTACATATACAAAAGTGGAGAGCAAGGGAATTTATCGCCTTGTGATTGACCGCGAAACTGGCGAAGTTTTAGAAAACAAACATGCGGGAACGATGGATAATCCCACATATTTAAAAATTTCAGATGATGAGAAATATCTTTATTCTGTTGCAAAAGATGGAGATAAGGGTGGTCTTGCTGCTTTTAAGATAAAAGAAGACGGATCACTTGAGCTTTTAAATCAACAAGTCCAAACAGGGAATCCTCCTTGTTATGTGGATGCTTCGTCTGATAATTCCATAGTCGTTTCTGCCAACTATCATTTAGGAACGATTATTAGTTATCCGACAAAAGACGGTGCACTAGGCGAAATTATTTCAGAAATTGAGCATACTGGGAAAAGCGTTCACGAACGCCAAGAGAAACCGCACGCGCATTATGCCGGCTTTTCTCCCGATCAAAAATTTATTATAACATGTGATCTTGGAACGGATTATGTGACGACTTATAGCGCTTCGTCCGGTAAACTTGAAAAAGTCTCTGATCTTTTACTCACACCTGGAAGCGGACCGCGAAATCTCGTTTTCCACCCAAATGCGAAATATGTGTATATTATGACGGAGTTAACGTCAGATGTTGTAGTAGCTGAGTATAATAGCGAAAACGGTGAGCTCACTGTTGTCCAAACGATTCCTTCTCTTCCGTCTGATTTTACAGAAGAAAATAAAGGGAGTGCAATTCATATTTCTAATGATGGTCGTTTCCTCTATGTTTCTAACCGCGGACAAGATGCGATTGTTTCTTTCCAAATTGGTGAAAACGGGCAGTTAAGTTTACTTGAAACAGTACCTGTGCAAGGTATTGGGCCGCGTGACTTTGATTTAGATAAGACGGGCGAAATCCTCGTTGCAACTAATGAAAACTCAAATAATGTGACGATTTTTAGCGTGAATAAAGAAACCGGTAAACTCACCCTCTTACAAAAAGACATCAAAGTTCCAGAACCGGTTTGTGTGAAATTTATGAAATAAGCAAAAAGCCATGCAACTTGTGCATGGCTTTTATACTTTCTGACCTGCTAAGATGTAATGCGTGTCATTCACCGATTCCACCCTTATTTCCCCGTTTTCATACACCATTTTCGTAATACTCGCATTTTCAATAAACGGATCCACAAGTTCCGGGGCCAAAATCGTCAAATAAGAATTGATCGTCATGCCGTGCGTCACCACTAAAACATGTTTTTCAAAGTCGCCCGTTTGCTCTTCAATCATCTGGTCTAAAGCGCGAAGTAAACGCGCCTCCATTACTGCCCAGCTTTCTGAAAGACCGGTTTCGTCAAGCTCACTAACCGCCTCTGCCACCAATTGAAAGCCCTTAGGGCCTAAATTCATCATGCCTTCTTCGGTTGTCTCAAAACCTAAATGGCGCATGACAGTGCCAAACATTTCTTCATTCGGCGTGCCTTCAAATTTCCCAAAGCAAAATTCCCGCAAATCTAAAAGACTATTTTTCTTTAAATGCGTCTGTTTACTTTCGGTTAAAATAATATCCGCCGTTTCAATCGTGCGTCCACGGTCACTTGTATAAACCGCATCAAAGGCAATATCTAACCCGCGTCCTAAGTATGCCGCCACATTTCTTCCTTCTTCTGTTAACGGCGAATCTGACCAGCCTTGCACTTTTTCAAGCGTATTCAGTAGCGTTTTTCCGTGCCTTGTCATATAAAAATTTATTTTTGCAACCAATTTGATATCGCCCCCTTCCCTTTTATATTAGCAAAGTAGCAACAAAAAAGGAACCGTTTTCAGGTCCCAAATTTGGTTAATCTACACCGCGCATATATTTTTTAAGCATTGGTGACATTAAGAACAGTAAAATCGCAAATCCAATGGCGATAAAACCGGTGATTCCAAAGTACGCAACCTCCGTTTTAGCGCTGAAAAATTGCGTCGCTTGTGCATTAAACGCCTGCCCCATACTATCAGCTAAAAACCATAAACTCATGGTTTGCGATGAAAAGGCCGCTGGAGCCAGTTTCGTTGTAGCAGATAAGCCAACTGGTGAAATAAACATCTCCCCAACGATACAAATAAAGAAGCTCCCAACTAACCAAAGCGGGCTAACAAGCGTTGTCGTATTCCCATTTATAATCCCCGGAAACATCATAAGAACGAAGGATAATCCGGCAAAAAACAATCCAAGAGCAAATTTCTTAGGAGTCGATGGCTGCCTGTCGCCTAGTTTCGTCCAAATAAAAGCAAATACGGGCGATAAAATAATAATGAACACCGGATTCAACGATTGAAAATTAGCAGGATTTAATGTGAAGCCGAAAATATCCAGTTGTGTCCGCTCTGCCGCAAAAATCGCAAGTGTCGTCGAGCCTTGTTCTTCAATCATCCAAAATAAAACGGCGATTAAAAAAAGTGGAATGTACGCGTAAAGTCTTGAACGTTCTTCTTTTGTGGTTTTTTTACTGCGACTCATCACAACAAAATAAGCAAATGGAATCGCAACACCTAGAATGGTCACGGCTAAAATAATCGTATTGATTGTAAAACTTCCTGTTATAAAGGCAATTGCGGCAATTAAAGCGCCGATTGCAACTACTAAAGCAAGCGCAAACCAAACGAATTTTCCTCTTTCAGAACGTGTTAGTGGGTTAGGTATTTCTTTTCCAGCCTCTTTTAAATACAGTTTTCCGGTAATGACGTAAACAATTAGTCCTACTGCCATCCCAATTGCTGCGACGCTAAATCCGGCGTGAAAGCTATCCGTTGCGCCCCAAATACCTGAAACAATGAAAGGAGCAATAAACGCGCCTAAATTTATTCCCATATAAAAAATACTAAATCCGGCATCTCGTCTATTATCGCCTTTTTCATATAAATCTCCGACAACATTTGACACATTCGGTTTTAAAAAGCCTGTCCCTAAAATGATGAGAGCCATAGAGAAAAATAGCGCTGTTGCTCCCATTGGAAGAGCTAGAACAATGTGCCCTGCCATAATTAAAACGCCGCCCCAGAAAATCGTGCGTCTTGAACCGAGTACCCGGTCAGCCGCCCAGCCGCCGATAACCCCTGACATATACACGAGTGACCCGTAAATGGACATAATCGCAGTGGATGTGCCCTGGCTAAAACCTAGACCCCCATCCGAAACTTGTGTATACATATAATAAAGTAATAATGCGCGCATCCCGTAGTAAGAAAAGCGCTCCCAAAATTCGGTGAAAAATAATGTCGTTAAGCCTCTAGGATGCCCAAAAAAAAGTTTTTTCCTTCTGCACCGTGTTCACCTTCATTTCCCCCTTTATTTGGATAAAAAAAGAAGGTCATAATTCGTTTTATTATGACCTCCAGTCTTCGTTGTCTATTTGGACTTCAGTGCTTCCGTATAAATAGCTCGACTTACTTCAAGCGTTTGATCTCCGCGCTCAGAAATAGCCGTTAGCTGATGTTTCTCAAGCTGACTCACGAGCGCATCCACCACTTCTTCCCCTAAATCATAGGCACTGAAATAAATCGGTGCACCAAGTGATTCGAAAAACTGCCCTGTGTTGCTAATCGCCTGATCAACTTTCGCTTCGTTACTACCTTCCGTAAGATGCCATACGCGTTCCGCATATTGCACAAGCTTATCAAATTTTTCCTTTTTCCGAATCGTAAGGAGAGCCGGAAGAACAATCGCCAGTGTACGCGCATGATCAATCCCGTAAAGTGCCGTAATCTCGTGCCCTAGTGAATGACTGGCCCAGTCGCCTGGAACCCCTTTATTTAGCGTTCCGTTTAGCGCATTAGTCGCTGTCCACATAAAATTAGCGCGTAAATTATAATCATGATTTTTTTCATCAACCACACTTGGCCCAATTTCAATCAAGGTTTGAAGTAAGCCTTCCGCATAGCGGTCCTGCACCATTGCCCCAACCGGATATGTCAAATATTGCTCCATAATATGAACAAACGAATCAATTACACCGTTCGCCAGTTGTCGCTCTGGAAGCGTATATGTAAGTTCCGGATCAAGAATCGAAAAAACTGGAAAAGTGACCGGCCTCCCAAAACTCACCTTCGCCTTTTTCGACTTAATCGTCACAACCGCCCCACTATTCATCTCAGAGCCTGTCGCCGGAAGCGTTAAAACCGTCCCAAACGGAAGCGCCTCTTTTACCGGTTTCGAAGCACCAACCCCGTTACCAAAAATATCAAGCGGGTCGCCAAGAAAGCGCGCAGCAGCCGCCACAAATTTCGTCCCATCAATCACCGAACCGCCGCCAACCGCAAGCAAGAAATCATACCCTTCTCTTTTGACTAAATCTACCGCTTCTATAAGCGTTTCGAATGTCGGATTCGCCTCGATACCACCAAATTCACCTATCGTACGCCCATTTAGAGCCTCACGAACCTTTGAAAGCGTGTCAAATTTCTCTACGCTCCCCCCGCCATATAAAATCAAAACCTTCTTATCCGCCGCAATTAAATCCGCCAAATCAGAAAACCGATTTTTCCCAAAAACAATATGTGTCGGATTATAATAATCAAAGTTTGCAATTTCTTTTTTCATCAGCGTTTTCCTCACTTTCCTATCTTAAGTATAAATACACGTTTTCATTTCCCTCTAAACATTATAATACGAAGCGTGTGATTTTACGAAAAAAAACGCCAGCAAAATGCTGACGTTTTACATAAAATCGAGTAACCTATTTTTAAATTTCTCATAAAACATAGTCCCTAGAAATAAAACAAGTCCCGTTACAAGCCAAAAATAAAGGGTGTATGAGATATCAGACCAGAGAGGCTCTTCATAAAAAAGCGCGTTTCGAAATCCTGATATGATATACATCAAAGGGTTTAACTTAAAAATTTGAACCGTCCATTCTGGGAGTAAATCACTTAAATTCCAAACCACACCCGTTGTATAAAACAAAACGCGCAGTAAAGACTGCAAAACTAAATAGTAGTCGCGAATAATAATACTAATGATGGCGTTAAAAATCGAAAACGCGAAGAGAAATAAAACCATCGCAACAAAATAATAAATCATTTCTAGCCAGTACACGGAAACCCCATTTTTTATCCCTAGAAGCATTAGAAGCACAAAAAACATCACAAAAAAAACTAGATAGATTGGAAACAATCGTTATGCTAGGCAAGGTACTAAGCGGAAAGCGCATTTTAGATGCCATATGTATTTGATTAAAAATGGAATTGGCACCTTGTAAAATAACGTTACTTATAAAAAACCACGGAATAATTCCAATTAAAATAAATTCTAAACTGGCCGATTTAAATCCCACACTAAAAACAAGATAATAAATCGCAATTTGAATGAGGGGATTTAAAAATTGCCAAAAGTAGCCAAGATAATGCCCCTGATAACTCGCTTTATTTTCATAATGAGCCACACGGTAAATAATTCCAAAATTTTGAATTTGTTCTCTTAAGATAGTTAAAATAGCCATATCGATACATCCTTCGCTGTTATAATCTGCCGTTGTATATTTCGTTCATTATAATCGATGCCTGTCTAAAAGTCTATCAAACGCTAAACGCCCCCATCAAAGGAGGCGTTTAACGCTCACGAATCACTAGGCAGTTGCGTTTTTACCGAAAGAGTTTCGAATTCATATAAATAGTTTGGTATAGTTTTAAAAAGGGGGGTAATCTCTCCGTTTGAAACGGCAACTAAGTCATGCATCGCTCGCGAACAAATGGTGTAAAGCAAGGTTTTATCTGCACTAGACGGATACGTTTTTTCTGAAGCGTCTAGCACAATAACACTATCAAACTCTAGACCTTTCGCTAAATAAGACGGGAGGATCATAATGCCTTCTGATAATTTTTGATTCCCCATGTGAACCAGCTTCACATCCATTTTTTTATAAAGGGATAAGTATGCCTCTTCGCAAATTTCTTGATTTCGCCCGATAATTGCTACCATATTGGATCTTTTCTTTAATTTTAGGGCCTCCCTTTGCACAACATCCATCATGGCTACAAAATTTTCTGTTTGAATGACTTTTGGTACATCACCCTGCCTTGAAAATGGAATAATGCGCTCTGATTCTGTCATGATTTCTTTCGTAAAATTGGTAATTTGCTCCGTTGAACGGTAACTTTTTGAAAGTTCCACAACCGACGTCCTGCTCGCATCAAAAAGTGGCGCAATTTCTTCTAAAAGCGATTTCTCATTTCTCTTAAAAATGGCTTGGTTTAAATCGCCCAAAAGCGTAAATTGGCTACTTGGAAAAATAGATTTCAAATAAGCAATTTGAGCTTTCGAATAATCTTGAATTTCATCAATAAACACAAAACGCATAATGCGATTAACTTTTTTACCAAGAGCGGCATCACAAAGTTCGAGGAAAAGAACCGCATCTTCAAGCGCTAATTTATTTTCATTTAAACTGGCAACAATACGATGAATTTCATTTTCCCAATCTTCTTTTGAAATATTAAATTCCGCCAAATCAAATAAACGCGGCGCATATTGCATAAAATGACCAAATTGTTGCTTCATATGCCAAAATTGATTGTCTAAAACACTTTTATGCAACCTTTTAAATTTCAACCTGACAATTTTTTTCGCCAAATAATCCTGTTCATCATCAAAACTTTGAAACTCAAGCTTCGTCGGCACAAGCGCACGGTACTCTTCCTCGCTAAGAAGCTCCATTTCATCCTTCACCCACGCCTTTTTCGCCTCCAAATTCGCAAGCTCATATAATTTTTCCCGAAGTACTTTTTTTGTCTCTAAAAACCTTGCGGGCATTTTATAACGCGGTGTCGCATAAAAAATCGCTTGAATATCTTCCTTTGAAATAACCGTTTCCCCTCGAAATTTAATATCCTTAAACCGCAAACCGCCTTTTTGCAGAAGCGCAATATATTTATCGATTAGCTCAAATAAAAATGTCGACTCTTTTAAAAGCAGTATTTCCTTACGCGCTTGATTTGTCTCATTTTCAAACTGTTCAAATAGACTTTCAACGTCTAATTTCCCTAAGCGTTTCGCTATGAAATCTTGAAATGTCGTTTGAATCATATTTTTCTCGCCCAGTTCCGGTAAAACATTCGCGATATAATGATTAAAAAGACGATTTGGCGAAAAAATCATCATTTGTTTTTCATCAAGGCCGTTTCTAAAACGGTAAAGCAAATACGCAATCCGTTGTAGGACGGCTGAAGTCTTGCCGCTCCCTGCAGCCCCTTGAACAAATAATAAATCACTTTTCGTATCACGAATAATCCGATTTTGTTCCTGCTGTATTGTTGACACGATATTTTTCATTTGTAAACTTGATTCGCTACCAAGAACTTCTTGTAGCATCTCATCTCCAATAGCATCATTCGTATCAAACATAGATTCGAGTTTGCCATCTTTTATTTTAAATTGACGTTTTAATAAAACATTCACCGTTAATTTTCCTTCAGGCGTTTCATAAGTAGCTTCCCCAATTTGACCATCATAGTAAACACTTGAAATTGGAGCTCTCCAGTCATACACTAAAAATTGGTCAGATTCATCTAGCGCCGAACCGATTCCAATGTAAATATTTTCTCGCGGCGTTTCCTCATCTTCAATATCAATTCGAGCAAAATAAGGTGAACTTTTCATTTTATCAAAAACTGCCAGTTGCTTTTCCCCATGCTCATAGTTCCGCTCACGTTCTCTAAGAAAATGTTCTTGTTGCCGAATACTAATATTTGTTTCCGAAACATCATCCGGCTCTGCTAAGTTCACACGCACATCTTCCCAAAAATTTGACCGAATGCCGCGTGCCTCTTCCTTCACCGATTTTAATGATTCTTGAATTCTTTTTTGTTCTCTTTCGATGGCCTCTATCGTATAGTCTATGCGGCTTTGCTCATTTTGTTTTTCTTTATCCATAAAAAAGCCTCCCAAATTCGTTGACAAAATCTAAAAAAAAGTGTATAGTATTAAAGTAGAATAGCAATAATTATGCAATTCTCTATTTATAATAGCGTTTTTTAGTATAACACAATTTTATATAAACAACAACTAAACCTACAAAAAGGTTTTTTTATTTTCCATTAAAAGAGGTCCGAACAGTGCGCGGATCTCTTTTTAATTATACTTTCCACTTTCTGTTTACGCTGTACTAAAAAAGCGCTTTAAGCTAAAATAGAATTAGTAAAAAAAATGAATGGAGTGACTGACATGTTAATCAAAAATCTTTGCATCAAAAAAGCAAATTTAACTACTGTTCCTGAAACAGCAACTTTACAGGAAGCCATTAAACTTCTTGAAGAATCAGGATATCGCTGCGTTCCAGTTCTTGATTCGACCGGCGAGAAATTTTTAGGAAATATTTATAAAATGCATATTTATCGCCACGCAGCAAATGGCGGAAGTTTAACAGATCCTGTTACTTCTTTAATCAAAAATGCCACGAAGCATATCAGTGTAAACTCTTCGTTTTTCCAAGTATTCTTTACGATTAAAGAATTGCCATACATCGCAGTTTTAAATACAAATGGTGATTTTTACGGTATTTTAACGCACGGAAAAATGCTCGGTCTACTCCAAGACGCGTGGAATGTAGATACAACGGGTTACGTTTTAACGGTAGCAACTGGCGAAGTGCCTGGCTCCCTCACTAAAATAACCAAAATCGTTGATAAATATACTAATATATCAAATGTAATTACGTTAGATAATCAATCCGAAGATTTAATTCGTCGTGTACTTGTTTCCCTACCAAACACAGTTGATGAAAAAATGAAAGATGATATCATCGCCCATTTAGATCGTAAAGGCTTCCGGGTCGTAGAAGTGGAAAAAGTAGAACGTTAAAAAAAGCAATAATCGATTGAGCCTCCCGGCTCCTCGATTATTGCTTTTTTAATGTTTTTTATTGTACAACAGTTACGTTTTTAGTATCCATCACAAGACCATTTTTATCTAATAATTCTACTTTGACTAAATCCGTCACAGAAGAAATTCTAGTTTTTAGGCCTACATAGTAGCTAAAACTTCCGTTTGAAACTGTTCCACCTGCAGGAAGTACCGTCCCATTTACAGTTAAACGAATCGATTTTCCTTCTCCTGTATAGCTTCCTGTTAATGAACTTGTGTTAATTGAAAAAGCAGCTGGTGTAATGCTTCCTACTTCAGGTAACGCATTACGAATCGTTACTTTCTTCGTGTCTAGCTCGCGCCCATTTTTATCATAAGCGTAAATGACTACATTATCAGAAGCCGAGCTGATTTTATTTCCAATCCAGAAACTTAGTTGATTGTTTGTAAGAGTTCCTCCTACATATTCCGTTCCGTTTATTACGACTTTAACAGATTTAACTGCTGCTGAAACATTTGCTGTTAAAACAGTGTCACCAGGCACCGTATACGCATTTGGCTGTATATCCCCATTGATATTTTTAACTACCACTTCTTTTTCATCCAATTTTTTATTATTCAGGTCATAAGCTGTAATCATAACATTATCAGCTGACGAAGTGATTTTATTGCCAATATAAAAGTTCACTTGTCCATTTTGAACCGTTCCACCTGAATAAACTTGACCATTGATTGTTACCTTAACAGATTTCACATCGCCTGTATATGTTGCTGTTAAGTAGTTATCACTTCCAGCTGAAAATTGGTTAGGTGTGATTGTTCCTACTGTATTATCTGATGTGCTTGCTAAATTTACATTTTTTTGATCTAGTACTTTACCATTTAAATCAAGAGCTGTCATTTTCACAACATCAGATTTCGAACTGATTTTATCGCCAACATAGAAGCTTACTGAACCGTTTGCTACAGTTCCACCTACATAATCTACCCCATTAATAGTGACTTTAACTGATTTCACATCACCTGTATAAGTTGCTGAAAGGCTTCTATCTGCCCCAATTGTATAGACATTTGGCGATACCGTTCCCGATGTTAGAACAGTTTTATTGGCTACAGTAACAGATTTTCGATCTAGTTCTCTGCCATATGCATCTAAAGCAGTGATTTTCACACTATCAGATGTTGAACTAATTTTATCACCAATATAAAAGTTTACTGAACCGTTTGCTACAGTCCCACCCGTATAATCTACACCATTAATAGTGACTTTAACAGCTTTTACGTCTCCTGTGTAGGATGCAGTAAGGTATCTGTCTGTGCCAATAGTAAATGTGTTTGGCGCTACCGTTCCCGATGTGCTCGGAATTGGATTAGAACTATTTACGATGTTAGCATTTTTAGTATCTAGTATACGGCCGCTTGCATCAAGTCCTTCAATTTTAAATGTGCCTGTTTTACTAATCTTATCAAAAGCATAGAAAGCATATGTGCCTTTGGATGAATCAATAGTACCGCCATTATAAACAGTTCCATCAATCGTTACACGGAAAGATTTCACATCTCCTGTATAGTTACCAACAATAGATCTATCTTTTCCAAGTGTAAAATTACTCGTAGTGATTGTCCCTTTTGTTACAACCGCACTTACTGTCACAGAAGCTTCTGGACTTACTTTCCCATTCCCACCTTTTTGAGTCGCAATATACGTATCGCCAGCTTTTGCAGGATCCACTACAAAGGTAGCTTCCCCGTTTGCATCTGTTACTTTAATCGTTTTATCATTATCTGGTGTAGTAAGAGTAACAGATGTATTTGGTTCCCCTTTCACCGTCACTCTAGTATCCCCTTGTTTCACAGGGCTAATAGTTGGTGCAGCAAGCGTTGTATCTGCGACAGTCACTTCTTTTACAGGACTTACTTTGTTATTATCATTATTTTTTTGTGTGACATCAATTTTAGTCCCGCCATCTTGTTTAGGAATAACAACGGAGAAAGTCCCGTCACTATTAACAGGTGCTGTATACGTTTGGTCGCCAATTTTCACACTAATCGTATTACCCGCTTCCCCGCGGCCTGTTACTACAGTATCCGTATCTTTGACTGGATTAACAGTAGGTTCTTCTGGTGTACGAGTATCTTGAACTATCGTTTCAGCTGCAGATACTTGATCTCCAACTTTTACAGTAGCTTTAATTGTATCACCAATTCTTTGAGGTGAAATGTCAAATTGATAGTGACCTTCTGAATCACTATATCCTGATGCGATAGTTGAGCCCGCACTATTTTTAACGATTACTAATTTCTCAGGTTCTGCTTGCCCAGAAACTACTCTGCTGCTTTGATTAAGCTCAGAAATAGTAGTTTCAGCTAGAGCAATCCCTTGAACAGTAACACTCGCATCAGATGTCCCATAGCCATTTGTGACTGACGCTGTGACAACTGTGCCCTCAGCTTGCGCAGGAATTGTAATGGAATAGTTCCCATCTTTATCTGTTTTCCCCGTAGCAATAGTACCTGCATCTGTTTTAATAGTAACATCCGCATCGGCTTCTCCTCGCCCTGTCACTTGTGTTGAAAGAACATCTAATGAATCTATCGTTGTTTTACCAATATCTGAAATATCGACAATACTAATATTAGAGTATTTCACTGTCCCATTTGTGTTTGTATTTAATCCTAATGAGATGACATTCGAATCAGCTCTAAAAGTTCCTACTCGTTCTTTTCCACCTGGAGTAGTCCAACTAATAGAATTAGTGTTTCTCCACAACATTTTCCCTGAATATGCGGATGTTCCACTACGAACAATTAAAGCATACAAACCATTGTTTATATTCGTTGGTGTATATTTTAGTTGGTAATAATGCCCTGGAATTGTTTGAATCGTTTGAGTTAGTAAAGATGCTTGTCCTAGCGAACCCATCCAAACTGTAACAGAGCCATCACCCGATGGTTTAATTTTCATTTGCGAACCTGTAGCTACTGGATAATAACCATTTGTTTGTACAGCTCCATAAGATTGAGATGGAAATGTTCGCCCATCATTTGGATCCCCTTTATACAATATCGGTAACCAATTTGATACACCAGTAAATGTATTATTTTGTACAAGATTAGGTGCTTCACTAACATTTTGTAAACCACTACCTAAACCAACCTGGCTTTGATTACTAGTTGCTTCTGCAGCCAAAACATTAAAAGGGATAGTTGTTGCAACAGTTGAAGTAAGCAAAGATGTTGCCACCACACCAAAGACTAGCTTTTTGAACCCTTTTTTGCTATTTGTCATAATTAAATCTCCTTTTCTATTTTGAATTACTTTGTCTGAATGACAAAACTAATCATAATCGATTTTCTAAACCAAAAATACATTGAACTTTCAATTAAAACATATCAATAATGAACATTTTGTGACAAAAACATATAAAATTAAATCTATATATGCAAAAAATAGGTAAATTACTCATTTATCGTCACTTCGAAACTCTAAAATAGAGTATTTTTTTCACGCGCAAAAAAATCCCCTCACTCATGCGAGGGAATTTTCCTGATTACTTATCTATTCAAAATTTCATAAATGTGATTGTTTACTTTTCCAAATGAATCAATATTATTTTGAATGTTAGAAAACAGCACAACATAGGTTTTCCCAGTATGACTCATACTATTAGATACATTCCATCCGTTTAAAATCCCGTGATTATTGTAACTCCCCGGATCCACGTAAAAGCCCATCCCATAACCCGACGAACTACCTTTTGTAAACATCTTTTGAAAGCTATTTTCGCTCAAAATTTTACGAGAACTAAGTGCTTTATCAAAGAGATACATATCAAAAGCCGACATATACATATTCCCCACTCCAAAAAGTTGAGATAAATCTGGAAGTGATGGCTCAGAATAACTCCCGTCTTTTTTTATATAGTAGCCCACTGAAGCCCCTTTTTTCTTTTTTTAAACGTTTGGTAAAAACCAACTCTTTTCATTCCCGCTGGTTTAAAAATATTTTCCTTCAGGTATTCAGATAAGCTCTCCCCGCTTAGTTTTTCAACAAGATACGCAAGGACCGTATAATTCGAGTCGAGATAGTCCCATTTGCCAGGGCCGCGTTTTGTCCCCTGCTTGATGATGTCTGCTACAAGAGCTTTAGGTGTTGTGGCGGCATTTTCTTCTGTGTGACCCACTAAACCGCTTGTATGGTGTAATAAGTCATTTAATGTAATATGGGCTTTAAATTCTGGGAGATATTTTTGCACCGAATCTGTCACCTTAACCTTACCTTTTTCTTCAAGTTGCAAAATAGCCGTTGCGATAAAAGCTTTTTGCGCCGAACCGATGTAATAAACTGTGTCTGGCGTATTTTTAACATGCGTTATCCGGTTCGCTTCACGGTAACCTTTATTTAAAACCGTATTTCCTTCTCGAACAACAACTGCTGTACCACTAAATCCAATTTGTTTTAAATAATTGTCAATTTCTTGATTTCGAACAATTTCCTTTGTTTGCTCTGGCTGTTTAGGTTTTTCTACTTGCTTTGGTTCTTTTTTAGCCGTAGCTTTTGGCGTAACAGGCTCTGCCACTTTTTCTTTTGTAGCCCACCAACTTATCCCCACAAATAGTGCAACTAGCAAAATTATTAATGTTGAAAAAAATGCAATAAGCCTTCTTCTTCGATATTTTTTTCTTAATTCGTACCGATTTTTTCTTGTTCTGTTTGACATTTTACACTCCTACAGCCCAATCCTTGCTGCTTCGCAAAAGTCAATCACAACTCCATAATTGAATAGTAGAACAAACGCGCAAAAATTGCAATCATTTGTTTAAAGCTAGGTGGAAGGGGTAAAATAGAAGGGTCAGAAATCGTTTGAAAAGGAGATAGATAAACTATGGTCACAATGACAAAAGGTAAGTTTGATGGTTTGCAAAGACTTTCAAATGAAAAAGGAGTTATCGCTGCGCTTGCAATTGATCAACGTGGTTCACTCAAAAAAATGATTCAAGCTGCGAAAGGAACGGAAGATAAAAAAGACGTAGAAGATTTCAAACGCCTTGTATCAGAAGAGCTGACACCCTACGCTTCGGCTATTTTATTGGATGATGAATTTGGTAAACCGGCTATCAAAGCGCGCCATGAGGGATGCGGTTTACTCACGTCTTATGAAAAAACTGGTTATGATACCACTATTCCAGGTAAATTGCCTGATTTAATTGAAGACCTTTCTGCTTTACGTATTAAAGAAAATGGCGGGGACGCAGTTAAAATTCTCGTTTATTACGATCCGGATGAACCTGCAGAAATTAATGAAATCAAGTTCGCCTTTTTAGAAAGAATCGGTGCCGAGTGTCGCGAGGTTGACATTCCATTTTTCTTAGAGCCGATTACGTATGATTCGAAAGTGACGGACTCTAGTTCCCTTGAATACGCGAAATTGAAACCGGCTAAGGTTAAGGCCTCTATTAAAGAATTTTCTAAACCAAGGTACGGGGTTGATGTGTTAAAACTTGAGGTGCCAGTAAACTTTAACTATGTAGAAGGCTTTACAGACGGCGAAACGGCCTATACACAAAGCGAAACGGCGCGTCATTTCGAGGAATGTTCGGATCTTTCTCCGCTACCATTTATTTATTTAAGTGCTGGTGTAACGGCGGAAATGTTCCATAAAACGATTGAATTTGCTAACCAACATAACGTTCAGTATAGCGGCGTTTTGTGTGGCCGTGCTACTTGGAAAGATGGTATCGAAGTTTACGGTAAACAAGGCGATGATGCGCTTCGCGACTGGCTTCGTACCCAAGGGAAGGAAAATATTACTTCTCTAAACAAATTGTTAGACGAAGGTGCCGTTCCTTGGTGGACAAAATACGGTACGCTTGAAGATGTAAATGTCGTGGAAAAATAAGAAAAATGAGCTGATTCGATTTGAATCAGCTCATTTTTTGTTTTTTAATTACGATATGGTGTTATTTTTTATAATTAAAAACGGGCAAATTGATTATCTATTTCCTGACATAATATTTGTTAATTTAAATTCTTTTTTTCAACCTCCAACCATTTTTTATGATCAGAAATAACTTTACATAAATGTTCTTTGGTGTAAAATTCTTGAGGGGTTAATTTATTTTCTACACCTTGGTACTGATAGGGCATATCAATTGGAGACTTTAAATCGAGCCAGAATTCACTAATTTCTAACAAAGCATTTACATAGTCTTTATCTAAAATTTTCTTCAATAAATTATTAACTAAAATCCATCTCCATCTATAATACGACATCAAATCCTTTTCATTAGAAATTGCAATCAAATTCAAAAGCCTATATATTTCATTCTCATCATATGGTGAAAATAAACTCCCAAGCTCCCATACATACGAATTTTCTTCTTTTTCATTTTTGGATAGATAATCTAAAGTGTATTTCATTACAAATTCATCATCAAGTATGCTTTGCAAATAAAATTCCTTGTCTGAATAACCCCATCTACCTATTTTTAACTCTCTCCAAGAAAAAGGAATATCATTTTTTTTTAAATTCATCTATATAATTCATTATTTTATAGGCACTCCATTCAATTCTGGATTTCTTATAAACATTCTGTGCGTAACTTTCCCATCTTGAATTATCCACTCAAAACGTCCTATAATACCATTTTGACTTCCCTGAACTTGATATAATTTAGCATTACCTAAATCTGTGACTTCTGCTAAGCCAGCATAATTATCAATAATATCAGAAAAACCATGTGCTTTTGGAACATTAGGAAATTCATTTACAATAAATTGAGTTTGTTTTGTAGGTAATTTTCCTTTTAATGGATCAATATCATAAGCAGAACCTTTTACTTTAACTGGTTTAATCTCATCAACTTTCAATCCACTTCCAAATCTAGGAGCTTCTAAAACTGGATTGGTGATTTCCTTTATTACTTTTTGATTAATACCGTTACCTTTCTTATAAATCATACTCCCACGAATCGCGG
>NZ_ALWW01000011.1 GCF_000344175.1 Listeria fleischmannii subsp. fleischmannii LU2006-1
CCCGTCTGGATGAAGTAAATGCTCTTCAATAATATTGTAAATTTTTCTTACGCTGTTTATCACTTACAAGTTCAGCAATTACGCTTCTTGTAAGCGGAATAAGACGATAATCAATTTTGGTTTCTTTATCTTTTGGATGAATCATAAATTCTGCTGTGTGTTCATCTTTCATATAAATAAAACCAGGAATCACATCTGTATCTTGTAACATATACGTTTTAAAATCTTCTTGAATGGCGCTAGCAAGTATTTCGTACCTGGCTCCTTCTGGCATTTCTTTTCCAAGTGCGGTCATTACTTGATAGGTTAAAGCGACTGTCCAGCTGGATACCATTCGTTTTTTCAGCTCGTTATTAGCCGGTTGAAGTGTATCGTCCCAATCGCCATCGCCGTAATTGGAAAGTGACGTCCCTTTCATAAAGCGACTTTCAATAGTCGAAACCGCTTTTTCGATATGGGCTTTTAATGTTTCTTTTTGGTCTGTATAACTTTTCGTTGTCACCGAAATATACGGGATGCTTTCTTCCAAAATGCTTGTATCTCCTGAATAATGGAGGTAATCACCGACCATTTTAAGTGGCCATACGATAACATCGCCGTGACTTTCTTCTTGCTGAATATTTTCGTATTTATCAAACATGAACCACTGAGGCCAGTCGCCCGTTTCTTTGTATTGGTGAGAAAATACTTTTAAAATAAGGGAACGTAGCACGTCTTTATGACCAGTGGCAAGGAAAAATTCAAATGGTCCCTGAGACACATCTCGCGTTCCCCAAGCAGCACCACTTCCTTGCTCGAGCCCGTGCGGTGAGGCATAATGAATCAACATTTGATACGCATACCAGTAGGCCGTAATATTGTATTTTTCAGCAAAAGTGGAGTCATGAGCAAGCTTAAATTTCGAAAGTAGCGCTTCGTAAAATGCTTCTGTCGTCTCTTCTTTTTCTGCAAAAAATTCTCCGTCTAGTGTTGCTTGAATGTCCAAATGGGCTACTTCTTTTTGCGTGTAAATAAAGCAATCTAAGTCCGCTGTTCCTACTGCCGATTCCGCGATAAAACGCTCATCTGTGACTTCATCAAAATCACCAGAAACATGGTAGGCTAAATTGGGATAACGTGGATTATCTTTTGGTGTATAAAATAAAGTCCCATTTTTTTCAACTCGTGAAAATTCATTTTCATATTCATTTGGCCCCATGCTAATTTGATTTGTCATCACAAAATCATATTTTTTACCTTGTTCAGAATAAATGGCAACTGACACCATTTTACTGCCATTTGAAAGCTTCGTTTCAACAACTAGCGTATCATCCGCTAACACATAAATCCATTTAGCACGATTTGTCTGCATTTCAAACGCAGTTGGCATTGTAAGTAAATGGAGCTTCTCGTTTTCGCGTAAATAAATACGCAGACCACTTGTTTGTAACAAATTAAGCGCATTTCGTTGATGCGAGCTAAACTTATTCATATTCGTATTCCCAAGTGTCACATGTGAATGGAAAACGCCACTCATATAAACCGTTGCCGCAAGCGTATTTTCAGGATGAAGCAAGTCTACTTGGTCAAGTAAAATCGTACCGTGATGACGCTCCACCAGGCGTTCTTTCTCCTTTAGAACCACATGCGTTTTTTCTGGGGTAAAAAAGCTCAACGTTTGATCGTCCGACTTCTCTTCAAACTGGCGTGCCGCATAGTGTGCATTCAGCCAGTTTTGTGATGCCGCGTTTCCCCTTACTTCACTTGAAATTTGGTAACGGCGCACCGCCTTAACGCCCGCTTTAAAAGGCTTATGCGTCAGACCTTCAAAAATGGCGTTTAGTGTTTCAACCGACGTCGCAAAGTGTGTCGCCTCCACTTGATTACGCGTTAAAAAGCCATAAAAAACCGTTTTTTCTTGGCCATGTAAAAGGTCCGTTTGAAGCCCGACCATCGCCATTTCATATTGCCATTTTCGATTTTTAAGCCCTTCGCCAATTAATCCTTGTGGTGATTCCCCCAATTTAATCCCCGTACCATAAAAATCAAATCCATCCGTTACAAATCGTTTAATGGTACGAAAACCGCCTAGTTCAACAGCCGGAAATTGATTCCCACTTTGCGGCTGATTTTGCCGCGCTAAAACCACTTTTCCGCGTTCTGTATCAAGCACATTGTAGTCAATATACTGGGCCATATAAGCCTCATTCGTCCTAACCGCGCCGACATCCGCAAGCCCTAGATCCTGAACATAAATCAAATCATAACTCGTTTCAATATCCGTTTCACATTCATAAAACCAGCCTGACTCATGAATTCGAAAAGTAACCGTATACGTCCCGATAGGTAACGTTCCCTCATAACGAAAAGCCTCTTCATGATATGAAAATGTCGCCTCTTCGTTTAACAAAGGATAAAATGCCGCCTCCGTTCGCAAGAAAATTTGCCCTAAACGTGTTTCAAGCGGATTTTGCAACACTTGATTAACTAAAACCCCATCAAACAGAAGCGCATGCATGTGCCCCGTCTCAAAAAACTTTGCTTTTACTAAACCTTTTTCCGTCGTAATCATCTAACCACCCTAACCTCAAAACTTTTCACATCGCAACTACTCGTACCCACGAAAACATGGTGGATACCTTCTTCTTGCACAACTTTTAAATCCGGTAAATAAAATGAAAAATCTTTTTCGTTTAAAATAAATGAAAGTGTTGTCTTTTCGCCCGATTCTAAATACACTTTTTGAAACGCCTTCAATTCTTTTTGCGGCCTTGAAACACTTGCCGTGACATCAAAAAGGTACACTTGAACAACTTCACTGCCGGCGCATTCGCCCGTGTTTTGAACTGTCACATCAACCGTAAGGGATTCACCCACCGCTATTTCCTTTTTCATTTTGATGTCGGTTAAGGCAAAATGTGTGTAGCTTAAGCCAAAACCAAATGGAAATAACGGTTCATTAGGTATATCCAAATACTGCGACAAATATTTTTCACCCGCATTTTGTTCTGTTTTCGGGCGACCAGTACGTAACTCATTATAAAAAATCGGAATTTGCCCTGTTGTTTGAGGAATCGTCATGGAAAGTTTCCCCGAAGGATTGACTTTTCCAGTTAATAAATCAAAAATCGCATTTCCAGCTTCCGTTCCTGGGAAAAAGACATCTAAAACGGCTTCTGAATTTTGAACTAACTCCTTTATATCAAGCGGCCTACCGTTAAATAATACGGTGACAACAGATGAATTAGCGGCGGCAATTCGTTTGCAGAGTTCATATTGCGCCTCCGGTAATCGAATGGTGGCAAGGCTTGCCGCTTCACCGCTCCACTCACTTTTCTCACCTACACATAAAACGATGACATCTGCATCTTTAGCAGCATCTTCAGCGCGTTTGTAGTCCGCCTCAGAAATCGTTTCATAGTCGGTTGTGACAAATTTTGTTTCGCTAAACTTTCCGGAAAAAGCATCATAAATGGATACAGCGTCACTTTTTTCGCCATACACCACCCATCCGCCTAGTACATCTTTACTTTCTGCAAGCGGTCCGATAAACGCGACTTTTTGGTCTGTGGAAAGTGGTAAAATGTTTTGATTATTTTTGAGAAGCACGGCTGATTCAGTCGCTACTCGTCTTGCTGCTTGGCGATTTCTAGCGGATAATATGTCCCCGGTTCGCTCACTCACCTTTAACCCTCGATAAGGGTCTTCAAAAAGGCCTAAATCATTTTTTAAAACTAGCATCCGCATGACGGCTTCATCTACTAAGCTTTCTGCTACTTCTCCGCTTTCTACGAGCTCTTTTAAGCTTGTAATGTAGCATTCGGTCATCATTTCTAGGTCTACCCCAGCGAGAACGGCGCCTTTAGCGGCTTCTTTTGTATTAGCTGCTGTCCCATGATTAATCACTTCTTTTACAGCTCCCCAATCCGAAATGAGGACGCCTGAAAACCCTAGTTCTTTCCGTAAAACGTCACGATTTAGCCATTTGTTCATAGTGGCTGGAACGCCATCAAGTACATTAAAAGATGTCATCACCATTTTCGCTCCTGCTTCTAGTGCAGCCTCATAAGCAGGTAAATAATTTTGATAAAACTCGCGCATACTCATGTCCACTGTATGATATTCACGCCCACCCTGCGGTGCCCCATATGCCGCAAAATGTTTCACACAAGCAGCGAGTCGCGTATGATCTTCTAATAAATTTTCACCTTGATAGCCCTTAACCATTGCTGCACCTAAACGGCTGTTTAAATGAGGATCTTCTCCGGTCGATTCCATCACACGCCCCCAGCGAGGATCACGAACTAAATCGACCATCGGGGAAAATGTTACATGATGACCACTTGCTGATGCTTCAAGCGCTGATACTCGGGCCATTTCACCAACTATTTCTTCACTAAAGGATGCGCCTAGTGCTAGCGGAATCGGAAAAATAGTTTTATGCCCGTGAATAATATCTGCCATAAAGATAAGTGGGATTCCTAAACGATTTGTTTCCATATGTGCTTCTTGAATTTGCAACATATCTTTTTTAGAACTCGAACCTAAAACTGAACCCGCATTTTTAATAATTTCTTCTGTTAAATGAAGTTCCTCCATTGGGCCAGTAATTTCACCTTGCATTTCTGTTCCTTTGAAAAAAATAGGTGAAAGTTGCATCATCTGACTAATTTTTTCATCAAGCGTCATTTTTAAAAGTAAGTCTTCCAAATATTTTTTATCCATAACAGCCTCCTATAACAAATGGTAAATCGAAACGTTTCTATTCAAATATAACAACAGTATAAGCGCTTTCTTTTTTATAGTCAATCTTTTTTGTTGTTTCACATTCATTAATCCTCTATTTTTTTATTTTCTACTATTAAAATGGCAAAAAAAGTTTTTTAACAAATATAATAAGTTTTTATAAAAAAGTATTATATACAGCCGTTTTACAAGCTTTTTTTTATTTTTTTTAGAAAAAAACAGTTGAAACCGATTACATTTCATATTATAATAATCCCATCGAAACGTTTCTATAAAGTTATAAGTTTGTGAAAATGCGTCATAAAAAACGGAGGTAAAAATAATGAAGAAGAAAATGAGTATTGTTTTGTCTGTTTTAGTTTTATCCTTAAGTTTAGTTTTGGCAGCTTGTGGTTCTGGGAGCGGGAGTGACTCTAGCGACAAAGATACATTAACCGTTTGGGCAATGGGAGATGAAGCAAAATCACTAAAAGACCTAGCGAAAGATTTTACTAAAGAAAGTGGTATTGATGTAAAAGTTCAAGTTATTCCTTGGGCCAATGCACATGACAAGTTACTTACAGCTGTTGCATCAAAAAGCGGACCCGATGTTCTTCAAATGGGAACTACATGGATGCCTGAATTTGTAGAAGCTGGCGCTATCCAAGATATTTCGAAGGAAGTCAAAGCGAGTGACAACATGAATCCGGATAAATTTTTCCCAGGTTCAGTAAAAACAACCGAATTTGATGGCAAATACTACGGTGTTCCTTGGTATGCTGAAACACGCGTTTTATTCTATCGTACGGACTTACTTAAACAAGTAGGCTACAATGAGCCCCCTAAAACATGGGATGAGCTTTCTGACGCTGCGCTTAAACTTTCTAAACGCGGTAAAGATATGTACGGCCTCAATGTAGATGCTAATGAACAAACTTTAGGTTTTATGTTCGGACGCCAAAACGGCTCTGAATTAATTGCAGATGACAACACAAAACCTGTTTTTAATCAAAAAGAATTTGTAGACACCGTTAAATATTTAGATTCCTTTATTGAAAATGGCTCTGCACCTAAAACAGATTTAGGAATGGATGCGGCACAAACATTTGGCGGTGACGGAATTGTTCCAATGTTTATTAGTGGACCTTGGATGGTGAATACTGTCAAAACAACAATCCCTGATATTGAAGGAAAATGGGCTACTGCTGTTCTACCTAAAAAAGAAAATAATATTTCTAGCCTAGGTGGCGCAAACTTAACTGTCTTTAAATATTCTAAGAAACAAAAACAGGCTATTCAATTTATGGAATTTATGAGTAAACCAGAAGTTCAATTAAAATGGCTAAAAGATACAAATTCAATGCCAGCAAGTAAAGCAGCATGGGAAGATAAAACGCTTAAAGAAGATCAGTTCTATCAAGTATTTGGTGAACAAATGAAAGACGCTGAACCAATGCCACTTATTCCGCAATTTGAAGAAATTGCACAAACTTATTTGAAGAGCTGGGAACAAATTTATCGCGGCGGTGCCGATCCACAAAAACAAATGGATACGTTTAACCAACAAGTCGTCGATTTACTCAAGAAATAAAATACCGCGGGGCGCAGTCTGCCCCGTTTTTTCATAAGAAAGGAGCGCCATGAAACAGTTTTTAAATCGTCATACACCTTATTTTTTTATTTCGCCAGCGCTAATTTTACTTATTCTTTTTTCACTAATCCCGATTGTTGTGGCATTCGTTATTAGCTTCACTGATATTAATTTAACGGGTCTGGCAGATTTTTCAAAGATTAATTTTATTGGTTTTGAGAACTACGTGAATATTTTACAAGATCCAATTTTTATAAAATCAATTGGAAATACCCTTTTCTATGTGATTATCGGTGTTCCTCTTGTTATCGTTTGTTCTCTTGCCATTGCGATTATGATTAATTTTTCGCAAGCCAAGATTTTTCAATTTTTCCGTTTAATTTTCTATACGCCTTCTATTACAAACGTTGTAGCGGTAGCCGTCGTTTGGAGTTATTTATATAACCCGCAATTTGGTCTATTTAACTACTTACTATCACTCATCGATCTTCCTCCAGTTCCGTGGTTACAAGACCCTACGATTGCCAAAATATCACTTATTATTCTTGCTGTTTGGCGCGCCATTGGGGTGAATATGATTATCTTTTTAGCCGCACTTCAGGGCATTCCAAAAGAATATTACGAAGCAGCTCAACTAGATGGTGCAGGTAACTTCCAACAGCTATTTAAGATTACTGTGCCCCTTCTTAGTTTCGCTATTTTCTTTGTTAGTGTGACAACTTTAATTGGTTGGCTACAATTTTTCGAGGAACCATTTGTTATGACAAAAGGTGGGCCACTTGATAGCACAAACTCGGTTGCCTTATTTATCTATCAAAATGGTTTCCAATTTAGTAAATTTGGTTATGCAGCAGCAGGATCATTTATTTTATTTATTGCCATCATTATCGTCACCCTTCTGCAATTCCGTTTACAAAGAAAAAACAATACGATGTAATTTGAGAGGAGTAAAAAATGAATCCATATACTGAGAAATCACGCATGTCAAAACTAATTGTTATTCTTATTTTAACGATTGGCGGATTTTTTATGATTTTGCCGTTCATTTGGATGGTTCTCTCCTCCTTTAAAACGGATGCGGAAATTTTAAAAATTCCTCCAACAATTTGGCCAGAATCTTTTAACTGGGAAAATTTTAAGATGCTCTTTGTAGAAATGAACTTTAGTGTGTATTTAAAAAATACACTCGTCATCGTCCTTTTCTCGTTTGTCGGCCTCTTCTTTAATGCTATGGCAGGTTATGGCTTTGCTAAATTTAAGTTTAAAGGTAAAAACAAGCTCTTTTACCTAGTCCTAGCGACCATGATGATTCCCGGACAGGTCACAATGATTCCTGTATATTTAATTTTAAATGCGATGGGGTTAACGAACACCATGACAGGGATTATCCTCCCCGGTTTAGTCGGCGCCTTTGGAATTTTCTTATTCCGCCAATTTATGTCAACCATTTCCGATGACTTACTTGAAGCAGCACGACTAGACGGCGCAAGTGAGTTCTATATTTTTTGGCGGATCATTATTCCGATTTCACGTCCCGTTCTGGCTGTGCAAGGGATTTTAACCTTTATCGCTGGATGGAACTCATTCTTATGGCCCCTCATCATCGCGAATGATGAAAAATATTACACACTTTCAGTTGGGTTGCAACTACTGAAAGGTCAGTATAGTAGTAATTATGCTTTACAAATGGCTGGTTCAACCTTCATGGTTATACCTGTTATACTTATTTTCATGATGTTCCAAAAATATATTTTAAAAGGATTCAATGTATCAGGAATGAAATAATATCAATTTTAGGACTATAGTTTGTCGTCCATGTGACAAACTATAGTTTTTTTCTTTTTTTTGTACCTTTATTTAATTGACATAAAAAATAGGCTACGTTATGATGACTTCGTTAGATTGATATTTGATTCACAAATAATAAAAATCACTTCAAGAAGGGTTGCGAAAAGTATGAAATCTATTACATTACAGGATTTAAAAGACAAACTAATCGGACTTGAAATTGAACTATTTCCATTTTCAAGAGAAAAAGTGAGCCAAAGAAAAGCTGAATTAGGTGGCATGCCCAAACAACTGGAAGACTATTTTTTAACCATTGGTTGGTTTGATGAAATAAGTGATTCTGGGATGGGCTGTCATATGGATGATTTAGACGATATTAAAATCGAAACAGCTGACTATATTAAAAAGTTTTGGAAAGTTGTTCCAGAGTCTGCGAATGAAAAAGATGATTATTTGTTAATTGGACGTGAATCTGTCAGTGTCTGCGAATTTTTCATCAAAGTGAAGGACTTCGATATGGCGGACCCAACTGTTTACACAAATATGGAAGGCTATCCTTATCAAATCGATGAAGAATGCGATACGCTATCGAAGTTTTTTGATCTAATTGCTTTAAGCGCTGAAGAAGCGTAGGAAATTTCATTACCAAAAAAGCTAACCCACTTGGGTTAGCTCAGCTTGTAGAAAAACTCAAAGTTTAAGCAAAACAAAACGCTTCTCACCAAAATCAGACTGCTGACAAATGGTGAGATTCTAGGCAGGGCCGAGTACCGGAGCGGAGCGTACTCGAGTACGTGATGACTGAAAACAGGGAAGGCGTAGTTGGCCTGACCATGTGAGAAGTTATGCGAAGCGCACCGGAACGGATGCCCTAACAACGAAGATTGCCGTTTGTCAGCAGTCTGAAGCTAACCCACTTGGGTTAGCTTATATTAATGCATAAACGGATAAAATACCCTCAAAATATGATTATCCAAATAATTAATGCACTAGTTGAAACTTTTTTATACCAATTGCTCCTTCATTTTTTGTACATATATTTTATTTTATGTTGAACGTATTATTAAGATTATCAATTACGGAATTCGCTTTTTCAAAAACAGATATCGGTACACCAGGCTTTGAAGCTAAATTTTGAGTTGCCTCCAAAATAATAGGATAATTTTTTTTATCCGAAATAGCTTCTAGCATTAATAAGGCTCTGATTATGACTCTGTGATTGTAACTTTCCAATTGATGTAGTAATTTTTCTAAAAACTGCATCTCACCCTGAGTATAAATTGCATAATATAAACCTGTAAGCACAAGCTCACTTTTTTCTGTCTTAACTTTCTCAAAAAGAAAAGCAAGTATTTTAGAACTTTTCTTATCCGCTAAAGACTCGGCTGCAAAACAACGTATGAGCTCATCACGATCAGCCAATTTACATTTTAGTGCCTCAATCACTTCAATATCATCGTAATTATTCAGTATTTCAATGCAATCTATTTGTACAATAGTATCCGAATCTTGTAAGTGTTTTAAAGCGGCTGTTCTAACATCTTTTCCAGAAAAATGCCACAAATTTTCAAAAATAAAATGTCTCACCTCTGCATTCAAAGATTCTGAGTAATGTAGTAATGTAAACTTCAATTCATCATCCTTAGTACATGCCTCTAGTAATTCTTCGGCTTTAATTATTTCAAAGTCTTCCTTCGCGGTAATACTAAGTAAATCAGACAATTGAATTAGCTCGTGTTGCCTGAACATAACACGCCTTCTTTCTTTTTTTATGTTTTATTTATTAGTTTTTTTCCAAACATACGAAAATTGCTTGTTAGATGTTTGTCTCTATTTCAAATGTATGTGAATTTTCCATCACTAGTTTCTCTTAAGTGACGAGAATGCATATGTGCTTCCTTTATTATACCAGTTTAACCTCTTTTGTACGATTCTAATATACCTCTAGTATAGTTGCTTTAATGGTAAGTATCCTGGTTTTATTTCATCTACTAAAAAATCCAGAAATCATAAACTCTAGACTTTCATAAATTAAGTTATTAAATTCTCTTTCTGCTTTTAGAAGATACCAGATTATTAAAATGCTAAATCTTTCTTTCAAAATCATCATAACCGAGAAAATTTTTTTGACGTTCTAGTTTTCATAGCTTTAATTGATAGTTTTTAAAAAGAGTTTCTTATATTGAAGAAATTACAAGGCTTATGACAGCAATTATAACTGTAATAGTGTTAATTCAAAATCCACCGATAAATCTCCTTTCTCTTGTGTTTTCTATTTGGCGTCTAATAGTAATTCTCAAACACGACTATAAAAAGAGCCTTAGATCCATCTCCAAAGCTCTCGGTTCTAGTCAACTTTTAATATTCTCTAATTGCATTATAGAGGACTCAATTAAAAACTATTTAGTTTAGCATTTCCCATGTAATTTTCTTTGCATTATCTATAGGTTCATTTAAGTCTAATCGTTTTTCAAAATTATCATCCCATACAAAAAACTCACTAATACCATCATGTGGTGGATATAAAGAAAGATTTAAATCTTTAATTCTCTTAATATCTGGAGATTCTTTATCTAGTTCCACTAATAGTTGTTCAAGGCTCTTTAGTTGCGAACTATTTGTTGAATCCCCGTACTCTCTTACAGCATAATATAAAATTAAATATTGTTTTTTCAACTCTTCAAAATCTATCATTTCATTTCCTCCTATTTAAGTGGCTTTTCAGAAATAACCTCGACTCCTTTGATTTTCCAATCTTCTACATAAGCGGTTGCTCGCAGTGTGCCGCCAATTGCGCCTGAGTATTTGGTTCTATCCATGTAGTAGACCTTTTTGCGATGAGTAAGTCTTAGAAGTAGCTCTCGTGACTTTATTTAAGTGGAAATATTAGTATAGGTATATAAAAAGAAACGATAAAAGTAAATCGCTTCTTTTTATAATAATAAATTTTTATACAATAAGTACAACTAGCTTTTGTTAACTATTGACAACTTGATTAGGGAGTTACTGCTTATTAGTCAAGGCACTATCTTTAGATTCCTGTCGAGTGATAGAGTGCCTTTTCACTTAATTTTCAATGTAACTTTCAGCAATATCAATATCTTTGGTCATATCTAACTTAGGAAATTTTTTATCAAGTTTTCTTAAATAAGTAATAAATCTTTTGCTTTGAAATTGTTCAGATATATCTTCAAAAATTTCACTGATATAATATAAATAATCTTCATTACACTCATTAAGATAATCTATTGTTTCATCTTCATTTTGAATTAATAGTATCGTCATTTCATTCCAACACTTTGCTATTCCAAAATTATCATTTATATTTAAACCTTTTCTCTTTTTTAAAATTAACCTCCATTTCATTTTTTAAATCCATGTTTCTCCTCCTAATACTCTATGGCTGTTTTATTGTATCTGAGAATATAGCGGTTTTTAGGGCATGTTGGAAAGCACGGACTTCTTGGATGTCAATTCGGCTCATGAAGTTAGCTCCTTTCCTACAAGGTACCACCGTTGCCCTAACTTAATCAATTTAAATCTAGTTTCTTTAATGTAAAGTTCTGTCATCTTCATCCCCTCTTTGTTGTATATAATAAATAAAAAATCCTATTAGTCATGGATGCTTTTATTATATCACGAAATCGCTTTCTTCGTTTCAACAATCAAATTATTAAAAACAGAAAATTCTAATTATGGATGATAACCGTTTTTAAAAGAGGTCCAAACCATATTTCAGATTGAAATCACCCCTTTCATTCGTAATACCCATTCTTTAGTCAACATAAAAAATCCAAAAAGCATAATTTTTAGATTCGAACTTTATAAAATATTTAATAACTTTATCAAAAAAACTAACTCAGGTTAATTCAAACTTAAGAAAGCCCAATGGCTCTTTTGAATAGTAAATGGCTGGCTTATTACACGATGTTTCTCATACTGCATTTTCTATGGAGAAATAAATTTACCCCCACTTAATAACCTAACCTTAAAGAGTCTGGGACATAATTAAAAAAGAACCAAAAATCATGCGAAATCCATTTATCAAAATGGCTCTATTGCTTGATTTTGGTTCTTTTATTTTTTATTTATTTGCTTGAAACTTTCTTTTTGTCCCAGCCTCTTTAAGGTAAAAATGTTTCATCCATTAAATAAAAATCGACTTCTCTTGCCGCTTCTCTTCCTTCAGCGATTGCTGTTACAACGAGGCTTTGGCCGTATCTGGCATCACCGCAAGCGAATACGGCTTCTTCATTGGTGCGATAAAATCCTTTTGCCGCATCAATCGTATGGCGATTGGTTTTAGCAACGTTAAAGTTTGTAAAAATGTCGTCCGTAGCACCAGCAAAGCCGGCTGCAATTAGAACCATATCAGCTTCAAAGAAACGTTCCGTGCCAGGGATTTCTGTATATTTATGATTTTCAATATCATGATCAACTTGGATGGTATGCAGGCCAGTTAAACGCCCGTCTTGATCTTTTTCAAAAGCTACTGTGCTAATAAGATATTCACGTGGGTCAGCGCCCAAAACAGCTTCTGCTTCAACATGCGCATAGTCCATTTGGAAAATATGGGGGTATTCAGGCCAAGGATTTTGATTTGTCCGCAGTTCCGGAAGTTTTCCTCGGTGGCCGAATTGGTGGATGGAGCTTGCTCCTTGCCGAAGAGCTGTCGCAACACAATCCGCACCGGTGTCCCCACCGCCAATGATGACTACCTTTTTCCCCTTAGCGGATAAAGTTTGTTTGCCTTCATTTTCTAAATTATCTTTGATGCTCTGGGTTAAGTACGGGACTGCGAAATGAATACCTGTTGCATCCCGGCCTTCGATATTCACATCACGCGCTTTGCTTGCGCCGGTTGCGAGTACGATGGCATCGAAATCTTGTTTTAAATCGGCCATTTTAATGTCAACGCCGGCATTTACGCCTGTTACGAATTCTACACCTTCAGCGGCCATTAAATTGACTCGGCGCGTAACGGATTCTTTTTCTAATTTCATGGTAGGTATCCCGTACATGAGAAGGCCACCAATGCGGTCACTTTTTTCAAAAACGGTCACATAATGCCCTGCTTTATTTAACTGGTCCGCACATGCAAGACCTGCTGGGCCGGAACCGATAATGGCAATCCGTTTGCCTGTTCGTTTTAAAGGTGGTTCTGGTTTGATTAGACCAGAGCGAAATCCGTAATCAATGATTTCCTTTTCAATCGATTTAATTCCTACAGCTGGTTCTGAAATGGCTACTGTACACGCCCCTTCACATGGAGCTGGACAAACGCGCCCCGTAAACTCCGGAAAATTATTTGTTTTGAGTAATAATTGGAGCGCTTCTTCCCATTCTCCGCGATAAACTGCATCATTCCACTCTGGGATTAAATTGTTTAGCGGGCAACCAGAGACGCCATTTTTAATCTCCATCCCTACACTACAAAAAGGGACGCCGCAGTCCATACAACGTGCTGCTTGAATCGTCAAATCTTTTTCCGGAAGCGGTAAACTATATTCGTTCCAGTCGCGCGTCCGCTTTTTAGGGTCGCGAACGCGTGCCGGGATTCGGTCATATTCCATAAAACCTGTAGATTTTCCCATGATTCATCGCCTCCTTTACTCGACCTGAACTTTTGGCGCTTCTGTCGTTAGTTCATAAAATGCAGCCAGTTCAGCCTCATCATGCGATTTTCCAGTTTCTTGAAGTTCTTCCATCCGCCGCAAAATCACCTCATATTCATTCGGAATAACATACACAAAATGCGCCAGTTCTTCTTCAAATTGGTTTAAAATTTGTTTCGCAGACTCACTCCCCGTATAGGCGGCGTGGCGAATCAGCATATCCTTCAAACGATTTTTTTCCCGAAGTGAAACAACCCCTCTAACCGAAACCAGTTCGTGATTTGTTTTTTTCGAAAATGCTTCCTTGTCTTTCGTATAAACATAGGCTACTCCGCCTGACATCCCGGCTGCGAAATTATCGCCTACTTCGCCTAGAATGGCAACCGCTCCCCCTGTCATATATTCACAACCGTTATCCCCGATTCCTTCTACAACAGCGGTCGCACCACTATTTCTAACGGCAAATCTGGCACCCGCTTTTCCTAACATATACGCTTCTCCGCCAGTTGCCCCGTAAAGTGTGACATTCCCAACAACAGCCGAATCGTGCGGATCAATTGGTGTTTCTTCGCCCGGTGCTACAATTAACTTCCCGCCTGACAGCCCTTTTCCAAAATAATCGTTTGCATCGCCAATGATTCGAAGCGTCATTCCTTTTGGAGTATAAGCGCCAAAGCTCTGACCTGCAGCACCCTTAAACGTTAAATCAATCGTATCTTCTGGGAGACCTTCTGCGCCGTACTTGTGACTTACAAGCGAACCAGTAATTGTTCCTACCGCCCGGTCGATGTTTCGAACTTTAAAAGTTCCTGTAACTTTTTGACCCGTTTCAAGTGCTGGTTTAATTTGAGCTAAAATCGCTCTATAATCCAGCGTTTCTTCCAATTTATGATTTTGCGTTTTTGTGCAAATTTGGGTTTGCGTTTTATAAAAATCATCCGTATAAAGCATATTGTTAAAGTCTAAATATTTGGCTTTCCAGTGAGCTTCTTTACGGTTATTTAAAGTGATATATTGTTTTTGACCAATCAGTTCGTCTAGCGTGCGAAAACCTAATTCCGCCATCATTTCACGCATTTCAGAAACGATAAACTGGAAGAAATTCACGACGTAATCTGCACTGCCAGCGAATTTTTTACGCAGTTCTGGATTTTGTGTCGCGACACCAACCGGACAGGTGTCCATATGACAAACACGCATCATGACACAGCCCAATGTGACGAGCGGTGCGGTTGCAAAACCGTATTCTTCTGCACCAAGTAATGCCGCGATGAGAACGTCTTTTCCGGTCATCATTTTGCCGTCTGTTTCTAGGACGACCTGATTTCTTAGGCCGTTTAAAAGGAGCGTTTGTTGTGTTTCGGAAAGACCAATTTCCCAAGGTAAGCCTGTATGACGAATACTGCTTCTAGCAGCAGCACCAGTTCCGCCCTCATAGCCGCTCACTAAAATGACATCGGCATTTCCTTTTGCCACACCAGACGCGATGGTACCGACCCCTGTTTTAGACACGAGTTTGACATTAATGCGTGCATTTTGATTTGCATTTTTTAAATCGAAAATGAGTTGGGCTAAATCTTCAATGGAATAAATATCATGATGCGGCGGTGGTGAAATGAGGCCCACTCCAGTTGTTGAACCACGCGTTTTAGAAATCCACGGATATACTTTTTTACCGGGTAGGTGTCCCCCTTCGCCTGGTTTTGCTCCTTGCGCCATTTTAATTTGTAATTCCTCTGCATTGACAAGATAGTGACTTGTGACTCCAAAACGTCCAGATGCTACTTGTTTAATAGCACTTCGTCTTAGATCTCCATTTGCATCTTTCGTGAAGCGTTCTGGATCTTCACCGCCTTCGCCACTATTGCTTTTGCCACCAATGCGATTCATGGCGACAGCGAGCGCTTCATGAGCTTCTTGACTAATTGAACCGTATGACATTGCCCCCGTTTTAAACCGTTTAAAAATCTCTTCAGCAGGTTCTACTTCACTAAGCGGGACGGGCGAACGGTCTGTTTGAATGTCAAACAACCCTCGTAAGAAAGCTTGATTTTGATTTTGCATTAAATCAGCATATAAATCATAAGCTTCCCGGTCATTTTCACGTGTGGCGCGCTGTAAGGAGTGAATCGCAAGTGGGTTATACACATGATACTCACCGTTTGAACGCCACTGATACTCACCGCCTGAATCGAGGGTAAAAGCTTGGTAACCGATGTCATGAAAGGCTTGTCGATGTCTAAGCCACGCTTCTTTTGCAATAATATCAAGTGGAATTCCAGATAAAACACTCGCAGTTCCTGGGAAATATATTTCGGTAACAGAAGTACTGATACCAATAGCTTCAAAAATTTGCGCACCGCGGTAGCTTTGCACGGTAGAGATTCCCATTTTCGACATCACTTTTAAAATGCCATCTGTTAAGGCTTCCGTATATCTCTCCTCAGCCTCATTCAGTGTGAAACCTTTCATTCGCCCTTGCTCAATTAGATCATGAAAAGCATGAATAGCGAGATAAGGGAAAATCGCATCCGCTCCGTAGCCGATTAAAGTCGCACACTGATGAACATCGCGTGCCTCAGCTGTCTTAATAATCAAGCTCGCTTTTGTTCTTAAACCTTTTTTAATTAAGTGCTGATGCAAGCCGCTCGTCGCCAGTAAGGAAGGGATGCCAATCCAGTCTGCGTTCGTTCCTTCATCGGTTAAGACAATTAGCTTACTGCCTGACTGAATAGCTTCTTCTACTTGGGTAAAAAGTTGTTCTAGGCGCGCGTCTAGTGAATCACATTCTTCTTTTTGGAATAGCATCGGAATAACGCTAGTTTCTACGCTAAATTTTGTTTGGTGTAAAAGGGCCGCATATTCCTTACGGTTTAAAATGGGCGTCTTCAAGCGGATTCTGTGAGCGTTTTGTGCGCTCGGGCATAAAATATTTCCTTCGTCGCCTAGAAGCGTCATCGTAGACACAACGGTTTCCTCACGAAGGCCGTCGATAGGCGGATTCGTCACCTGCGCAAATAGTTGTTTGAAGTAGTTAAACAAAAGTTGTGGTCGCTTTGAAAGCACGGCAAGTGGGGCATCATAGCCCATGGCTCCCATTGGATCTTTCTTCTCGGTCACCATTGGAATTAAAATTTTATTTAGTTCATCTTGTGTATACCCAAAGGCCTGTTCTAGCTTAAAGCAGTCTGATTTTGAAAGTGGCACGAAATCGTCCTGTTGGTCGTTCACAAGTTCCTCGATATCGCTTAAATTTTCGAGCCATTCTGCATAAGGTTCTGCCTCAACAAGCGCGCCTTTTAATTCTGAATCGGGGACGATGCGCCCTTTTTCTAAATCAATTAAAAGCATTTGACCAGCGCCAACGGTTTCTTTTTTAATCACGTCACTTTCATCTACCGGTACAACTCCCGTTTCAGACGAATAAATAATCGTGCCTTCTTTCGTCAAATAATAACGTGCCGGGCGCAAACCGTTGCGATCTAAAATCGTACCAATCACACGGCCATCTGTAAATGAAATAGAAGTCGGGCCATCCCAAGGTTCCATAAGTGTCGCGTGATACTCATAAAACGCCCGTTTCTTACCAGTCATATTTTTATTTTTATCCCACGGCTCCGGAATAAGCATCATCGCCGCATGAGGTAGTGTTCTTCCTGTTTGCACAAGGAATTCAAGCGCATTATCAAGCGTGGCCGAGTCACTCCCTGCTTCATCAATGATTGGCAAAACTTTCTCTAGCTTTTCTCCAAAAAGTGGGCTTTCTGCGCGTTTCTCACGAGCCCTCATCCAGTTGACATTTCCGCGTTGTGTGTTGATTTCACCGTTATGAATCAAGTAACGGTAAGGATGCGCCCGCTCCCAGCTGGGAAATGTATTCGTTGAAAAGCGCGAATGAACAAGCGCAAAAGCAGATGTGTATTCCGGACTTGCGAGATCCAAATAATACGCGCTAATCTGCTCTGGAAGTAACATCCCTTTATAAATAACCGTTCGCGTAGATAAGCTTGGTACATAAAAAGTCCCTTTTAAGTCTTGCGTCTTAGCGAAATTTTCGATTTGTTTGCGAATTAAATAAAGTTCCCTTTCAAATTCCTTTTCAGATAGCTTTTCTTTCTTTCCAATAAAAATTTGATAAATCTCAGGCTCCGTTTTTTTCGCGCCAACACCAATTTTACTTGCATCTGTCGGCACCTTTCTATAGCCGAGAAAATGTTGTTCAGCGTCTTTTACAATTTCTGTTAATTGATTCATCAAAAGTAAACGTTCTTCTTCCTCTTTCGGAAAATTAATCATTCCGACTGCATAAGCGAATTTTTCTGGCAATGTAATACCTTGTTCGCTGCAAACGTTTCTAAAAAATGCGTCTGAAATTTCTAATAAGATGCCCGCACCATCACCCGTATCTCCGCCAACTTCACCGCCGCGATGTTTAAGCTGACATAACATATGAATCCCTTGCATTACAATTTTATGCGAACTTTTATTTTGGACATTCGCTACAAAACCGATTCCGCAAGCATCATGTTCATTTTCTGGATTATATAAACCATGTTTTTCAGGCAATCCTACATTTCTCATTAAAATTCCTCCTTACGCATCCATATCCTTTTATTGACGGAATAAACTAAATTGATAGAAAATTCTATTCTTATCCATCATAACGTTTGGTGTAAGTTCTATTTTATTCCTTTTCATTTATCGAAACAATATATATAATAGAATAAAACAATCTCAATTTGAGAACGAAAGAAGTGTGAATCGTGGAACTACGCCAATTAAAATATTTTATGGAAGTCGCCCGAGTCGAACATATGACGCAAGCATCCGAAAATCTACACGTCGCCCAATCTGCCGTCAGTAGGCAGATAATTAAACTAGAAGAGGAGCTTGGCGTGGCACTTTTCGAACGCGTTGGTCGCAATATGCGCCTTACAAACGTTGGGAAAGATTTTCTTGCACAAGCCAAACGCGCAGTAAACGAACTTCAAAAAGCAGAGGCGATTGTAACCGAGTATACCAATCCAAAAATCGGAACCGTTCGCGTTGGTTTACCAAACTCGCTCGCAACCAAAGTCCTTCCCGCCGTCATCTCTGAATTTAGGAAAAATTATCCTGACATCTCCTATCAATTTATGGAAGGTTCTAACGCAGAACTGACAAATATGCTACTCTCAGGCGATCTCGACCTCACTTTTCTATCACCTGTCCCGACTGAAACAGAGTTTTTTTACACAACCCGCTTTTTTGATGAAAAGTTAAAAGTTATTGTCCCAAAATCGCATCCGCTGAGTAATGAGCTGACATTAACGCTTCACGATTTAAAAAATGAAAAATTCATCCTCTATCCAAATGATTTTGACTTGTTTCAAATCGTCCAAACATCTGCCAAAAAAAAAGGAATTACGCTTGATATTGCCTTTCAAAGTACCGATTTTTATACTATTCAGGGTCTGGTCGGCGCCGGGCTTGGCATTTCCATTCTCCCCGAAATGATTTTAGATGGTGCCATTTTTAAAGAAACGATTAGCATTCCTCTTCGTGATAAAGACTTACGCCGTTCTGTCGGCCTTATCACGGCCAAAAAACGCAAACTTTCCCCTTCTGAACAGCTGTTTTATGAATTTATTTTAGCGTTTTTTAAAAGCAAATAAAAAGGAAGCCTTTTAAACAAAGACTTCCTTTTCTCTATTCATTCACAAACGCCAACTCTTTATTCAATAAATACGGTCGTAAATAAGCAACTGTATTCGATAATGGTAAAATATCTTCATGAATATCAATTTGTAAAACTTCACGTAAATAACGACGGCGCTCCTTGATGCGCTCGTGTAGTTCCGGATAATCGCGGCGAATCGTTTCGCGTAACGAGGCGTCCGCAAGCGCAACACATTCCTCTGCACTCACGCCAGCATATCCTTTTACAGAAGGAATAATGTCAATTTGGAAAATCATACCGCTTTTTAAAGTATGAGGTGAATTCGGATAAATAGGGGAAGACATCCACTCTTCATCGGCCGTCAAATGGCCAGGATTTAAATGCCAGTGGTACCGTTCTTTTGGTAGTACATCCTCCACCATTTGATAAACATCAGCTGCCGGATAGCCCACCTTAACCGTTTCAAGCCATTTTACAACAGCATTAAAATAAGGGCCAGAAACTCGTTCCACATAATCTTCTTGACCATCTGGAAGCTCCTTCGCCTCACTAACAGCATATCCTGCACGACTCGATAAGCCGCCCTTAAAGCCACAAGTAAGTGAGATTTTATCGCCTAGACGCACCTTTTTATTCGTTGGGTATAAATTGGCATACTGAAAACGTTCGCCCGTTGCCATAATCGAGATGACCGTGTGCGGCTGGCCCAGGCGCGCAAGTTCGCCCGCAAGTTCCATCTCACTTTTTCCAACATCGATTTGATTCATTGCGTTTAAAATACTTGTGGAAGAAAGACTCGCACCAAATTCATAGTGCGCGACTTCGTTCGCGTTATTTAAAATACGTGCACCCATTTCGTTCCCAATCATCACGCCGGATGCCGAAATGAGTGTAGCATCCGTGGCACAATCTTGAATAGCTTTTACGATAAAATGTGGGATATCAAATAACGTTTCATTTTTTTCCGTCGTTGTGGTCCATTTTTTCCAGCCTACTAAACCAATCGTTTTCGCACCATCCAGTTTAGCCTGCGCCAATAAGTCTAGAAGCGGTACGAACGGGTCCATTGGCTGATTAGGGAGAGAAAAATGAGGAACATGGATGGCTTTATTTGGAATTCGTGCATGTGCCGCCATCTTCATGTTTTCATTTCCCAAAAGTAAAAAGGTTTCATTCGTTTGACTTAAAACGAGAAGAGCCTCTTCAAATCGCGGAATAAATCCAGTTAAATATTCAAAATTCGCGCCATGTTCTTTATCCGCATAAATCACAAGCGTATCAATTCCTGACTGAACCATGTTAGCCTTCACTTTAGCTAAACGTTCATGGATGGTCTCTTCCGTCAGCTCAACCGACATACCAAGCATTGTTTTTGGTGCTTCAATCGCTTTTAATTTCATAATAGCCTCCTACACGTTATGAAAAGCAGATGGGTAACGAATGGTACCATGAAATCCATCTAAACTTTTAGGATATAATTCCAATGCTAAAAAATTTTCAGAGGGGACAGCAAACGGCGGCAAAATTCCATAGTTTTTCGCTTCTTGAAAGCCAAATTTTGGATAATACGAAGCGTGTCCAAGTACGATAATACCAGGATAGGCTTTCTGCCTAGCTAACCGAATACCCTCTTCCATAAGTGCCGATCCTATCTTCATTCCTTGCCATTCTTTTACAACAGCAAGCGGAGCAAGGGCAAGTAAAATGCGCGTTTCTTCATCATTTTCTAAAAAGATTTCGCTAAATAATGCGTGTCCTATGATTTCCCCGTCTCCATTTTCTGCAACAAGTGATAAATCATTTATATACTCTGCGGTTTTGCGAATTTCTTCGACTAAATTTGCCTCTTCCTGCCGGCCAAATGCTTTTTCATGCACTGTAAAAATCGCTTTATTATCCGCTTTTGTTTGGATTCGTATGAACATTTTAATGTCTAACTCGCTTTTCAATTTGATAATTTTCAAGTTCTTGCATGGCGCGCTCGACTTTTTCAGCCGTGATTGGCCCCTTCATCATATGAATGGTCTCGCCTTCTTCTGTAGCGCGAATGGAAACTGCTTTTAAGCTATCCAGTGAAAGTGGTGCCTTTAGCATATCCATAAGAGAAGTTGGTAGACCAAGTGCCGAATAAAAAGGAAGTAAGCGTTCAATTTCATCCAGACGGTCTTCTAAGACGAGTTGTACGAAAACACCATAAGCAACTTTATTACCGTGTAAAATGTGATGCGTTTCAGGAATGATAGTTAAGGCATCGTGAATGGAATGGGCGCCGGCAGTACGGCCATAACGGTCCCCAAATCCGCCTACCATCCCTGCTACTAAAATGTTCGTTTCAACAACTTGAATGAATGCCTCATTTAATTCTTTTGTCTCCATGGAACGAATGGCCTGAAGACTTAGCTTTAATAAATTTTCTCGACATTTACTTGCCGCGAAATACGCAATTTCCACTTCAACAGGTGGTTTCTCAAGCTGTGAAATAATCACATCTGCCTCATACCATTTTGCTAGTGTGTCGCCGATACCTGCAATCATAAGTTCAATAGGTGAATGCAAAATAATTTCTGGCTCGATTAAAACAAGCGCATTACTTTCAGGAAAAACATCATAACGAATCATCGCACCATTTTGGTCATACATCACACTAAGTGGTGTGGCAGCCGCACATGTTGCGGCAAGCGTTGGTAAAATCAAAACAGGAATGCGTAAAATATGAGCACTTGCTTTAGCTAAATCGGTAAGTTTACCACCACCCACAACGACAATCGCTTGAAAATCATTGTCTCGCACAAGATCTACAGTCCGGTCCCGCTCTTCATACGTACATTCTCCGTTATATCGTTCAAATCTTACAAAAACATCTGGTAAATCAGGAAATTTATCTTTGGCCACTTCCCATGATTTTAAACCATGTAAAACAAGTATTCGTTTTAAATGCCGCCGTTTTAAGTGTTCCGGCAAAGTTGCCCAGGCCCCTGTATGACACTCGTATTCTTGCGGTGCTCCTCGCACTATTAATTTTTCCACCATGATGAAACTCCTCCCTAAAAACTATTTGATTTCTATATCTTTTGCGACTAATAAATAATCATCTTTTCTAGCAAAATGAATGATTAGTTCGGTAAATTCCCCTTCTACCGAACTAATTTCAATCGTATGACCTAACTTTTTGGCCATTTGTTTGGCTAAATAAAGCCCCATGCCAGTCGCTTTCTTTTCTTTCCTACCTATCATTCCAGTAAAGCCTTGCTCAAAAACACGTGATAAATCCTCATCGCTAATCCCGCGGCCTTGATCTCGAATGTGCAAATCTATTTTGTCTTTTTTCTCCTCACACCAAATCTTGATTTCATCGCCTTCTTCCGTGTATTTTAAGGCATTAGAAATAATTTGATCTAAAATAAAGCCCAACCACTTGCTATCTGTTCGAACGTCAAAATCCACTTCCTCCATCACCAGTTTTTTCCGTCCCGAAATAAACAGCTTTGAATGTCGTTTAATCGATTCACGCACAACATTACCAAGATTTTGCTCTTGGATAAAATAGTCTTTTGCAAATGTATCAAGACGCGAAAAGTACAGGGCTTGCATGACTAATTGATCCACTCGGTCAAGCTCTTCATCAACTTTCGCAAAAATCGTTTTAGTGTCATTCAAATCCGGATTTTTAATTAACATTTTACTCGCCACAAGCGGTGTCTTCACCTCATGCACCCAGTACAAGATAAAATCATGATACTCCTCTTGTTTATCTTGAAGGGCTGAAATGTTTTTTTGCTCTTCTCGGTGTTTCTTGCGCATCAGCTCATTAAAAAAAGCTTGCTCGCTTGTTCGCGGATTTGGTAAAAGTTCAATAATATTTTCATCAATCTCACCCTCGACTAGTTCTTTCATTTCCTTCCAGTAGCGGTATTTAAAAATATAGCCTAGTACGAGGTAAGCTACTAGAAACATAAAGACGAAAAAGTATAAATAGACAATATTTCCAACCGTCAATTTACTATTCGGGTCAATATAAATGAGTAGCCCGACAAAAAACATCACGATAACAAAGAAAAATAAGAAAAAGCGCTTATCACGTACATAACGCCACCAGGTCAACTAAAATCACCCTTCCTCTTCAAGTTCAAGGGGCACAAAATCAAATTTTTGAAAGTCAAATAGCCCTTGATCGGTTAGTTTATATTCCGGAATGACCGGAAGCGTTAAGAAAGATAAGGTAAGGAATGGGTCAAAACCACTCGCATCACTAATCGTTTGAAAAACTGCTAACAATTTTTCTAAGTCTTTTTGAACCTTTTCATACGGGGCAGCTGTTAGTAAACCGGCAATTTCCAGACGAAGTTCCCCGAGAATCTGTTCATCCGAGACAACAACGATACCACCACCAATTTCAGTAAGCCTTAAAATCGCCCGCTCTATATCCGTATCATTCGTACCTACAGCCACAATATTGTGCGAATCATGAGCAACCGTTGTCGCAATAGCACCGTTCTTAAGTCCAAATCCTTTTACAATCCCTAAACCAATATTTTTCGTACCTTTATGACGCTCAACCACAACCATCTTGGCTAAATCTTTGGAAGAATCAGGTATAAACACTCCGTCTTGAATTTCGACACGAGCGCTTAGTCGCTCCGTAAATAAACTATTCGGTAGCATACCCATGACGCGGACATTTTGAGATTTAAGGGCTAAGCGTAAATCGCTTTTTTGAAAATGATGTGTAATCGGTGGTGATTTGAAATCATCTTTAGCGCGCTTAAATTCAGCCTCTCGCCTCTCGCCATTTTCTACTAATAATCTGCCCTTTTTAAAAACTTTTGTAATCGCAACATCTTCTAAACGATCTAGGAAAATAAGATCTGCTTGATAACCAGCAGCCACCGCACCTAAATAAGGCAAATTATGACAGTTGGCGGCATTAATTGTGGCCATTTGAATAGCCGTAATCGGGGCAATACCATGTGAAATAGCCAGCTTAACATTATAATTAATGGATCCTTCTTGGATTAAATCCGGTATTAATTTGTCGTCCGTGCAGAAACAAAAACGATGACTGTTTTCGATTCGTACAGCTTCGATGGCTTGTTTTAAATCGCGTCCGACTGTCCCTTCGCGCAACATAACAAACATTCCTGCCTGAACGCGGTCAAGCGCTTCGTCACGCGTTGTGCTTTCATGGTCCGTTCGAATCCCGGCAGCTAAATAATTATTTAAATTATCGCGTGTTAAACCGGCGCCGTGCCCGTCAATGCGCCCACCATGTTCTTTGGCATCAATGATTTTTTGTAAAATATCTGCATCTCCGGAAGCCACAGACGGAAAATCCATCACCTCTGCAAGTCCTATTACTTTTTCATCCTGATAAAGAGGTCTTAAATCTTCAGAAAGGAGTGTTGCTCCGTTGTTTTCTTGTGGTGTTGCCGGGACAGAGGACGGGGCCATGACGAACATGTCGATTGGTGCTTCTTCTGCATCCTTAAGCATAAATTTAATGCCGGGAATGCCCGCAACGTTCGCTATTTCGTGCGGATCTGTGACAATTGTTGTGACACCGTTTGGAAGCAGTACTCGAGCGAGCTCGCTTGGTGTAATCATGGCACTTTCGACATGGACATGGGCATCAATAAAGCCTGGGGCAATATAAGCACCTTTAGCATCAATGATTTCATCTGCTTCATGAAATGATCCAATTCCGGCAATATAACCGTTTTTTATGGCGATATCGCCTTCCATAATTTCCCCGGTGAACACATTTATAATGCGACCGTTTTGGATAATACAATCTGCTTTTGCACGGTGATTGCTGACTGCAATGCGTTCACGTAAACTTTGTACGGTTTCCACGTCAACTTCCTCCTTTAATTTTCTACAAAAAAGCCTTCGTCGGCTAGATAGCTTTCGGCTGCTTCGAGTGTTTTATATACGGCTTCAACATTTCCTGCGGCATACACAATCCACATTTTATTTTCATAAATGAGTTCAAGAGTTTCTCCTGAGTCACTTTGATACGTAAATTTTTGACCTTCATCAAATATATCTCCATCACTATCCATATACGATATGGCGGCTTCAATTAGTTCTACAAGTTCAAATTCTTTTGCATTATAGATATTAAAATAGCCTTGTTTATCCAGTGTGTCGCTGTCTAAATAAGGCGCGTAGACGTAGCCATTTCCGTTTGGGTGTAAATGTTTAATGAGGATTGATTTTTCGCGCTTACTTTCTGGGTAGTGATAGTTGATGCGGCCAAGTGAAACTTCTTTTTCTTCGAGTGCGCTGAATCGTGCAATGATTTGCTTTTTTTCTTCAAAAGATAACATAGACTTCTCTTCTTTCTTATTTAAAATCTTTCATTTCCATTTGTTCTTTTGCCACAACGGGAAGCCAGTCATGGACATTTTGAAAGACAAAACCAAGCGCTTTTGCTTTACTATTGTCTAAATAATACGATTTAGGGATATCAAACGGCGATTCGTTTTCATCGTCTGCTTCTGCTAAATCTGTCACATGCGCTTTTTTCTTGGTTAATGTTTCTAACAGTTGGATAAGTTCGTAAAGCTTTAAAATGCCGTCTGATGATGCGTTAACCGGGCCTTTAAAGTCAGACTTTGTTCCGATAAAAACTAAAAACTGGGCAGCCTCATCAGCTTCGATAAAACCAATTTCTGCCTCCTCGTTTTGAATGCCGATTTCCGTTCCTTTTAAGATTCTGGATGTATGAAATTGTAGTCGTTTTGTATAATCCTGAACACCTAATACGATTGGGAAACGTACCGCTACCACATCAAAATCTGCTTTTTGAAAATAAACAGCTTCTCCTAATCTTTTTCCTTCGCCATAATCAAAATCCAGTCGGTCACCGAGAATAATTTCGTAATGTAAGCTGTCGAAATCTTTTTCCAGAAGTGCTCGACCTTTTACCCCATAAACAGAAAGAGAAGATGTATATATAAGACGCGTTTTCTGCCCTTTAAAAGCTTGAATTAAGTAAAGAGCATCTTGCGGGGAAAAACAAATATTATCGTAAATCACATCAAAATGTTCTCGTGCAAGTTGGAACATATCTTCTCGTTTCTCCCGGTTAAGCACTAAATGCCTGACGCCTTCCGGTAAATGGACATCTGCCTTACCTCGTGTTACAACTGTGACACGGTGCCCTTCTTCAAGCAACAGTTCTACTAATCGTTTTCCAAAAAAACGCGTGCCGCCTAAAACTAAAATTTTCAAAAAAAGCCCCCTCCTTCTCTTTTATGTAAAAACAGGAAGTAAACGTTTCCCGTAAGTTAGGAAATCTACTTCCAGCATTTTATTCAATCATATACCCCTGGCCTTTTTTCGTTTTAATAAAGTCATCTAAACCGATTTCGGAAAGTTTTTTCCGTATACGTACAACATTGACGGTTAAGGTATTATCATCGACAAAACTTTCATCTTCCCAAAGTGCGCGCATAATTTCATCACGACTAACGATACTTCCTTTTTGTTTCATCAATTCATATAAGATTAAAAACTCATTTTTAGTTAACTCAATCTTTTCGTCAAAATAAGTGAGTGTATTCGTATCAATGTGTAAAAACACATTATTATGCTCCATTACATTCGGTTCTTCTAATTCAGCGTATGAATAGGTGCGCCTAAGAAGTGCATTGATTCGTGCCATTAGAACATCTAAATCGACAGGTTTTTCAATATAATAATCTGCTCCCATGTTCATCCCCATAATTTGATCCATTCTTGAGTTTCGTGATGATAGGAATATGATTGGAACATTGGATACTTCGCGAATTTGATTGCACCAGTAAAAACCATCAAAATAAGGTAAATTGACATCTAAAATAACCAGTTGTGGTTCAAACTCTAAAAACTCATTTAAAATGTTATTAAAGTCACTTACAAGTTGAATTTCAAATCCCCATTTTACAAGATGTTTTTGGATGGTGTCTCGAATGACCACATCATCTTCTACAATATAAACTTTAACCATATTTTTGCCTCCAATTCCCTCATCTCTATTTTAGCCGATTCCAATCGTTTTTGCCAACTACGGCTGATAACGGGTGACGATATTCGTATAGCTATTCACGCAAATCCAGTAATACAATCCGTAGAATACACAGTAAATACTTGTCACGATAATGACAGGCATCTGTAAACTATATTCTAAATTTCTAGATAGCCCAATCATGGCAAAGATACTATGGGAGATTCCTAGGAGGAGCGGAATAACAAACATAGGCGCAATTTGTCTGGAAATAATCCCTCTAAGTTCGCGTTTCGTTAGGCCCAGCTTAAAGAGTGTTGTAAATTGATTTTGCTCTAAATAAGCATCTGTCACTTGTTTAAAATAAATTACACTGCCTGTTGCAAGGAAGAAAACAAGTCCGATAAAAATACCGATAAATAAAATGGTGCCCATCAAAATTGAAACCATATGATAGTTCGAATAATAACTTGAAAAAGTAGGTGACCAAATATTTACCTTTCCTTCTGCTGCGACTTGAATTTTATTTCCTAGATTTTCAGAATGATCCACTTCTGTCACATCATACATCGCCACTTTTTGAACTTTTAAATGTTCTTTTAAACGGTTATAAAAATCGTCATTTACAACAAGTAACGCATCCGCAAAACCTGAGTTAAAAACGGGATTTGGACGAAAATCTATCACTTGAATTTCACCAAAACCTGTTTTTTTATCGTCTGAAACAATTTGAAAAGTATGCGCTTTTAGTTCTTGTTTCCGTCTTTCATGTAAATTATTGGTTTCTCTTCCAACATAAATCGCTTCTCCGTTATTCAAATGATGGATAGGCTTATTTTTTCGGTCTTCTATTAAATTAATTCGATTAAATTCCGACTCCGGTATGAACGAAAATTTCGCCTGATTTTGATAGTAATTAAACGGCATTTTTTCAAGTTCATTTTTAACACTTGCGTTAATATAAGAAGATTTGGTGCGATAACGCAACTTATGCTCTTTATCGCGGGAAATAATCCGAACAATTTCTTCATCTTTATCGGGCGAAATATTTAAAAGTTGATAGCTACTTGGATTTTCTGTCTTTACTTGTTCAATGGTGACATAATAAAAACCGCTTATCGCGCCAATAATGGTTAAGGTTGTCGCACTCAAAATCGCAATCATCGCAAGTGTATTCGCATTTTTTCGAACGCGATAACGTAATGAAGTGATGGTAATTAAATTTGTCCCGTGGTAATAGGATGACTTTTTATTGTAGACAAATCGCAGACTAAGAGGCATTGAGTGGCGAATAAAAAGCCATGTTCCCACAATGACTGAGAAAAGCACAATCAAAACGCCTCTGCCAAACCCAATTTTAGTCCAAAGCGGAGAATTTTGAATGACCTGGATCGCTAAAAAGTAACCGAAACCGATTAAGCTGATGCCGATGATGGTTAGGATAACGGAACCTTTTGCTGCCTTTTTTTCACGTTCTTCTGTTTTAAAGAGCTTTAGTAAACTATAACGAAAGATGAGATAAATCGCGTATAGGGACGTTATGCCCATAATAATAAAGAAGGTATAGACGGTGTCTGTAATCGCACTAGCAGAGACGATTAGTTTTGTGTCTACGCGCAAATTCACAATCCAAAAAAGGAGCATAATAAATAATTTCGAAAAGAAAATACCTGTTAAAATCCCTGTGAGTAAAGCAAGTAAATAAGTTAATAGGTTCTCAAATATAATAATCATGCTGATTTGACTTTTTCTCAAGCCTAAAAGGGCATATAAACCAAACTCCCGCTTTCTCCTTTTTAAGAAATAGCTATTGGAATAAAAGATAAAGAAGCCTACAAATAAGATTAAAATGACGCCGGCAAATGAGAATAAGGAATTTCCAAGTACTTCCCAGCGCATAAAAATTTTATTAATAAGTGGGTTTTTTGCAAGTGAGATAAATGTAAAATAAATCAAAACGCTAATCGCAATACTAATAAAATAAATAACGTATTGATTGAAGTTTTTCACCATATTGGTTACGGCAATTTTAAAAAGTGTCATCCGCTTCACCACCAAGCATAGCTAAAACATCTAATATTTTTTGAAAAAAGTGTTTCCGTGTTGTCTTGCCCCGGTGAATTTCTGTATAAAGTTCCCCGTCTTTAATAAAAAGGACGCGCTCGGAATAACTGGCGGCAAAAGCATCATGCGTCACCATAAGAATCGTGGCCTGCTTATGCTCTTTCGCCTGCACAAGGCCTTCAAGCAAGTTCGTAGCGGCTTTTGAATCAAGAGCGCCCGTTGGCTCATCCGCAAAAATAAGGGCTGGATTTGTAATCATAGCCCGACAAACGGCTGTACGTTGTTTCTGACCACCTGATACTTCGCTCGGAAATTTATCGCGTATGTCGAAAATGCCAAACTGGCGGGCAATTTCTTCAAAGCGGACTTCAATTTCAAAAGGTTTCACGCGATTTAATGAAAGTGGCAAAACCACATTGTCTTTTATCGACATCGTTTCTAGTAAATTATAATCTTGGAAAATAAAGCCAAGCTGGTCACGGCGAAACATGGCCAGTTCTTTTTGCCGCATATCGGAAAGGGAATTCCCGTCAATTTCAATCTCCCCTGAAGTGGGGAATCAATTGAAGAAAGGACGTTTAGTAAGGTTGACTTCCCTGCTCCAGACGGTCCCATGACACTGACAAACTCACCCTTTCTAACCTCTAAAGAAATGCTATTTAAAGCGGGAAAAAGACTTCCTTTTGACCCGTAAACTTTTCGTACTTTATGGGCTTTTAAAATAAGATTTTCCATCGTTTTCCTCCCGACATTTCGTCATCTTTGCTATTTTACAGTATAACGAAAGAATTGAACATGGTCTATAGTTGTAGAAATTCTTTCTTTTTATTTGGCCATCTTCAGTAGTGGGCTAATAAAAAAAGTAGGAGCATGCCCCTACTTAACTTGATAAAACTGGGTTTGTTTCAAAATTTTGGTCTTGTTCGCCAAATTCTAGGACACAGGCTTGAATTAACTCTGCTAAATCACTTAGTGCCATTTCACTGTCATAGGCTGAAATATCCCAAACGAGCTCTTTTTTATCTTTAATCGTTGTATAAAGCTCTAAGCGACCGTAATAAAAAATAGCTATTCGTGGTGTTTTAAGCTCTAATTCATAAATTGCCTGCCACGTTTGAAAATCCCCGCGATAACTGATTCCTTTTGTTGAAAGCTCCATGGTCGGTTGCACATTCAACAGACGAAAAACAGGTCGCAAAACGACTGCTGAAAGGAAAATCAAGAGAATAATTTCTTCTGTACCCGTAACCCCTTTTAAATGACTAAAAACTAAATATATTAAAACGCTAAGCGCAAGTGTCATGAGCACATTTGAAAAAATAAGTCGTCTATTCACCATCAACCGAATATTTTCAAAAGACTTTAATTTTGCTAATTTATCCATCAACCTATCCTTTCTATACCTACTTAATCTTATTCTACACTATCTGGCAAGTAATAAAAAGGGGAAATTCCATTGACCGCGAATTCTAACAAGTGTTAAAATACAAATAAACTAAAGGGGGAAAAACATGGTCAAACAGCTTATTTTAACAGGTTTTATGGGCGCCGGCAAAACGACGATTGGCGAGCTTTTAGCACAGAAGATGGCCCTCCCATTTATTGATATTGATAAGATGATTGAGAAAGAACAAGGAAAATCCATACGGGCCATTTTTGATACAGAAGGCGAAGAAGCGTTTCGCAAAATGGAGCAAGCCAAACTGACAGATTTACGGGAAACCTCAGCCGTTATTTCAACAGGAGGAGGAATTGTGCTAAATGAAATGAATCAAACCCTACTCATTCAGCACCCCGCGCCTGTTTTTTACTTAAAAACGAGTCCGAAAATCTTTTTAAATCGCTTACGAAACGACAAAACAAGACCTCTTCTTCAGGCTAAAACGAGTGAGGAAGTCATCGCCATTTTCGAAAGTCGCACACCACTATATGAGAAAACTGCCAATTATGTGATCATAACCGACCATAGAGACCCTTACGAAATTGCAGATGAAATTTTAGCTCAAATCAAATAAGGCCGGGGCGTAATTCATTTCCTTGCTTGGAATAAAAAATAACGGCAAAAAAGAATCGTTTAAGATAGCCATTTTTAAAAAATGGATTTTAAACGATTCTTTTGTTATTTTGAGTTATGTCAGAGCCTCATTTTTATTGAATACAACGTTTACACCAAAGCTCCGGTAAAATGGCGGTATAATCTTTCGTAAAGGTAAGTAAATCATAAAACATTTGATCATAGTAGCCTGATTCATCTGTCTCTATTTCTTTTAAAACATGCAAAGCATCCAGCGCCTTATCACGCAAAACAGGCAAAATGTAGCCGGTTATTTTTATTTGACCAAGAGCCGCACTCACAGCAATTTGCATGGATAAACGTGTGTTTTCATCTTGGGCCTCACGCATTTTTTGAAGCGCTAGCGCATCATAGTCTTTTGGTTCCACAAATGAAATCCCTTTTTCTTCCGCAAAATGCTTCGGGAAAGCCGATAAATTTAAACCTTCATCCGACTTATCTTTAAAATAGGCAGTGAGACGTTCTAAAACTTCTTGACTTACAGCGCTACCAAAAGGCGCTTCTTTTTTTGCCGTATCATAATAAATATCTAATTTAAAGTGCTCTGTAAAATGCGGGTGGCTCGTTTCTTTTTGAATACCATTTTCATTATCAAAATACATCGTCATACTCAAAAGCCAACATTCCCTTCTATGTGAAGTTTTTCTCATGATTATTGTATCAAAATTTCAGGGAAAAAGCACGATTATTCTTGGGCTAATTCTTTTAAGCGACTTCCTTCAATACGATAAACGGTCCATTCATCCATCGGCACTGCTTCCATCTTTAAATAAAAAGCGATGCTCGGCTGATTTGAATCTAAACACCACCATTCTAACCTTCCGCAACCTCTTGCAACTCCAATCTTAGCTAGCTCGGTTAAAAACGCCTTACCAAATCCACGACCACGATAATTTTCCCGAACATACAAATCTTCTAAATAAATACCTGATCGTCCTAAAAATGTAGAGAAATTATGGAAAAACAAAGCAAAACCAACAATTTGATTTTCATATACGCCAAAAATAACTTCTGCCGTTTTCTTTTCGAATAGCCATTCTTGTAAAAGTTCTTCTGTTGCTACAACTTCTTCTAATAAACCTTCATATTCTGCTAGTTCACGTATAAATTGCAAAATAAGGGGCACTTCTGTTTTTTTAGCAAAGCGAAATTGTATCGCTGTCATTTGATCCCTCCTACTTGAGCTCTAACGCAACCACGTTTTCAACATGCGTCGTCATTGGAAACATATCAACGGGTTGGACAGTCGAAACGCCGTAACCACCTTCATTTAAAATGCGTAAATCGCGGGCAAGTGTGGCCGGATCACAGGAAACATAAACGACTTTTTTAGGTTGCATTTTTAAAATGGTCGCTAGCAATTTTTCGTCGCAACCTTTTCTCGGGGGATCGACAACAAGGACGTCTGCGCGAATCCCTTTTTTATACCAAGCAGGAATAACTTCTTCGGCTTTTCCGGTTTCAAATGTCACGTTTTCAATTTGGTTTAATTTGGCATTTTTTCGTGCGTCATGAATCGCTTGGTCGACGATTTCAACGCCATAAACATGTTTGGCTTTTTGAGCTAAGCAAAGCGAGATGGAACCAATACCGCAATAGGCATCAATCACCGTTTCATTTCCTGTTAAATCGGCTGCATCAAGAGCTTTTTGGTAGAGAATTTCCGTTTGCTCTGGGTTAACCTGATAAAAACTGCGCGCAGAAATTGCAAATTGGATGCCATGAATGCTGTCTGTAATTGTATCCGGACCAAAAAGTGTCACCGTTTTATCACCTAAAATCACATTCGTTTTGTTTGGATTGACATTTTGCACAATAGAGGTAACACCTGAAACGCGTTTTTTTAGTTGCTCAACAATCGCCTCTTTATTTGGAAAATCAAGTGTACGTGTAATTAAAACGAGCATCAGCTCACCAGAAGATTTTCCAACACGCGTCATAATGTGCCGCAAATCGCCGTGATGAGTCACTTCATTATAAGGCTCCGTATAAAATTCCGCGAAAACCTCACGCGCCTCCTGAATAGCCGCATCACTTTTTTCATCTTGAATCAGGCACGTCTCCATATCAATAATATCATGGCTTCTTTTTTGGTAAAAACCTGCGCCAAGTTTTCCGTTCACATACCCAACAGGGACTTGCGATTTATTTCGATAGCGAAATGGTTTTGCCATCCCAATTGTTGGCAGGACTTCCGTTTCAAGTTTTCCAACTCGGCGGATTAACTGCTCCACTTGATTTTTTTTAAACAAAAGTTGCCCCTCGTAAGATAAATGTTGCAACTGACAGCCACCGCATTTGTGATACACCGGACAAGGTGGTGTGACGCGATTTGGGCTCTCTTTTTCAATCTTTTCTATTCTGGCAAAACCAAATTTTTTATTTACCTTAACCACTTTCACACGCACTTCTTCGCCTGGTAGTCCATCTTTTATAAAGAGCGGATATCCATCTATTTTGGCGACCCCGCTTCCGTCATGCGTCAGGTCTTCAATTGTAACTGTAAGCATCTGATTTTTTTCTAAGTGAACCTCTCTCATCTTTGTGCCCCTTTCTTTCGCCATTTAAAAAGCAGAGCCTACTAGGGTCCCTGCTTTTATTTCATAATATATTCCATACCAACCGGGCTATATACATGCACTTGTTTAGAGCTTGATAAAATTAGCCAAGAATTTTTAGTAACATTAAAATCATAAAATAATTCTTTTGAAAAAGCACGAACTGATTTTGCCTTCGTTTGAAAAGAATCATCAAGCGCCAAACTATTTGACGAGACATCCATTTGAAGAGCGTCCATACTATCTTTAGCTAAATCATCCGAAAAACGAACTTGAACGGTTGATTTTGTGTGCACTTGATTATTTTCGCGTGTTAAACGAATCGCATTACTTCCAGTTTCAATACTTCTTGTACCACTTTCAATTTGATAATTTGAAATTCCAGTATATGCATGATCCATTGGATATTTAAATTTAGCGTTATTAATGTATTCCGCAACATTTGGTGCTGTTATGACTAATCGATAAGCCTTTATCCCGTCGTAAATGGAATTTTCAAGAGCTAGTTGCTTTAAAAGTTTTGCATCTGTCACTTCCACAACAAGATTACCATTTTTTAAAATTTTAACATCTGTATTTTTTTCAAATGGTGTAACGAAAATGTCGTTGGTTAAAGGAATTGGCGTTTTTGAATCTATCCACACACGATTACTCGCAATTAAATCCGCTTCATTCTGATCCGGTGTCACTTCATCTGCCTGTACATTCCATACAACAAAAAGAACAAGTAAGGCTAGCAGGATGAAAAGAGTACTTAGAAATAAAGTTTTTTTAAATCTGGCTACTTTTTCCAAGTATTCACCCACTTTCTATTTTTTTGACTCTACCATTATACTGGCAAATACAAAATAATACAATAGCATGACAAAAAAGACAAAAAATTATCTTTGATGATGAAATTGGTCAATTTTCTCTTCATTATGTTCATCTACAAAGTAAAGTGGCCGTTGTTTTGTTTCATTAAAAATACGTCCCAAATATTCCCCAATAATACCCAGTGAAAGTAATTGAATGCCTCCTAAAAATAAGATAACAATCATAAGTGAAGGATAACCGCTCACATGTTCACCAAATAGCAGTGTCTTAATAAAAGTCCAAATCATAAATAAAAAGGCAATAATAGAAACAACAATTCCACCAATGGCCGAAAGTCGAAGTGGAACAGTGGTAAAAGAGGTAATTCCTTCCATTGCTAAATTGGCTAACTGAAAATAATTCCATTTAGATTTCCCGGCTCCACGTTTCTCACGATCGAATAAAATTTCTTTTTTTTGAAAACCAATCCAACTAAACATACCTTTTGTATAGCGCTGTGACTCTCGAAATTCACAAAGAGCATTCACAGCACGCCGGTCTAGTAATCTAAAGTCACCCGTATCTTCTTGAATAGGCACTTTGGCGATATGTTTTAACAACCTATAAAATTCTTTTGATGTTAATTTTTTGAGTCTGCTTTCACCATCACGTGATCTCCGTTTAGCATAGACATCATCATATCCTTCCTCCCAGTACTTAATCATTTCCGGAATCAGTTCAGGCGGATCTTGTAAATCAGCATCCATGATGATAACCGCATCCCCGTCAGAATAATCCAGGCCTGCAATCATGGCAATTTCTTTACCAAAATTACGACTTAAATTGATGTAGCTAATACGCGAATCATTTGTACGTAGTTCCTTTAAAATTGTAAGTGTTTTATCCTTACTTCCATCATTGATAAATAGAATCTCAAACTGATGCGTCTTTATAGTGTCAATAACGTGTGTGACATGTTCATAAAACATGTGTAATACCTGCTCCTCGTTATAAGCAGGTACTAAAAGAGTTATTTTTTTCATTTCCGTTATCTCCTATTTCCTTTTTCAAATACATTTAGATTTGAGCATCAAGTTGTTTTTCACTAGCTAAATCCGAAGCAGGAATGGCATGGATATCTGCAAAAAATTCAATATGACGGTTTAAATTTTCAAACGTCATCGGTGTTTCCCCGCCCAGTTCCCCGTCTAAATTAATAAGCATTTTATCTTCAGATGTCACAATCACTTTTTTGGATTTCACATAAATAATATTCGGTTCTTTAATATGATCGCCTCGAAGGGCAAGTGTGACTAAACGAATAAATTCCGCTAAATTCACTTTTTTTAGAATGATAAGTGAAAATTTGCCATCGTCTAGTTTGGCATCTGGCGCAATTTTTTCAAATCCTCCGATTGAGTTTGTCAGTCCGAGTAAAAAGAACATCGCTTTTCCTTCAAAAACGCCATCATCATATTCTACACGCACATCCGTAGCTTTTAAAGACGGGAGCATTTCAATACCCTTTAAATAATAGGCAAGTTGCCCAAGCATCGTTTTTAACTTACTTGGCACGTCATAGGTGAGTTCGGTAATTCGACCCCCACCGCCAATATTAATAAAATAGGTATCGTTCGCTTTTCCAATATCCATTGCAACACTTTCACCACGTGCGATAATTTCTGTCGCTTTCATCACATCACGAGGAACATGAAGAGCTCTTGCAAAATCATTCGTCGTACCCGTTGGAATAATTCCCACTTTTGGACGATATTCTTGTTCTGCTATACCATTTATAACTTCATTGATTGTTCCATCTCCACCTGCAGCAACGACTAGATCGTATTTTTCTTGTACAGCACATCTAGCCTCTCGTTCGGCATCACCAGGTTCTGGTGTCGTCGCATGAGCTGATGTGACGTAGCCGGCATTTTCTAATACCATGAGCACATCTGCTAAATTCTTCTTTATGATTTCTCGTCCTGAAGTTGGATTATAGATGACGCGGGCGCGCTTCACCATGGAATTCATCCTCTCTTACATAAAACATATTCGTTTTATCAACAAATTTTCATTAACATTTTCATTATAGCAAATTGGGCCTTTTTTTCCCATAAAAAAGAAGGGAGCTCATTTAATCCCCCTTCTTTTTAGCTTAGCGTTTATTCATTTCTTCGATGAGTAGTTGGTTAACCATTTGTGGGTTGGCTTGACCTTTTGTGGCTTTCATCACTTGGCCCACGAGGAAACCTACGGCACGGTCTTTGCCGTTTTTATAGTCTTCGATTGATTGGGCATTTTCATCCAAAATTCCTGAAATAATTGTGCGGAGTTCGCCCTCATCAGAGATTTGAACAAGGCCTTTTGCTTTTACGACTTCTTCTGCATCTCCGCCGTTTGTAGCTAGTTCGCGGAAAACTTTTTTAGCGATTTTGGAAGAAATCGTGCCTTTTTCGATAAGGCCAATCATGCCAGCAAGATTAGCTGGTGTTAAGCCTGTTTCGTGTAATTCTTTTTGTTCGGCGTTAAGATATGCGGATACTTCGCCCATTAGCCAATTAGAAGCTTGTTTGGCGTCAGCTCCGGCAGCTAATGTTTCTTCAAAGAAATCGGACATTTCTTTTGTTAATGTTAGTACCATCGCATCGTAGGTTGGTAATCCTAATTCGCTCACATAACGCGCTTGACGTTTGTCTGGCAGTTCTGGGATTTCAGCGCGAATACGTTCCATCCAAGCATCATCAATAAATAAATCAACGAGGTCTGGTTCTGGGAAGTAACGATAGTCATCAGAACCTTCTTTTACACGCATAAGCGATGTTTTACCCGTTGCTTCATCAAAACGTCGTGTTTCTTGTTCGATGATGCCACCTGCCATAAGCACTTCTGCTTGGCGTTTTTCTTCATATTCAATACCTTTACGTACATTATTAAAGGAGTTTAAATTTTTAAGCTCTGTTTTCACACCAAACGCTTCTTGCCCAACTGGACGAATGGAGATATTGGCATCACAACGCATAGAGCCTTCCTCCATTTTCACATCAGAAACGCCTGTATATTGAATAATGGATTTTAATTTTTCAAGATACGCATACGCTTCTTCTGCAGAGCGGATATCTGGCTCTGAAACGATTTCAATCAGCGGGGTACCTTGGCGATTAATATCGACGAGTGAATACCCTTTATTTGTATGTGTATTTTTACCGGCATCTTCTTCTAAATGAAGACGTGTGATACCGATTTTCTTTTTACGACCGCCTACTTCGATTTCAATATGACCGTGTTCCCCAATTGGTTTATCGAATTGCGAGATTTGATAGGCTTTTGGATTATCTGGATAAAAATAGTTTTTGCGATCAAATTTAGTATGTTTGGCAATTTCACAATTAATCGCCATAGCTGCCTTCATGCCAAATTCAACAGCACGTTTATTTAAAACAGGTAATACGCCTGGCATTCCTAAATCGACTACGGTTGTATTTGTATTCGGTTCTGCACCAAAATGCGCCGGAGCAGAAGAGAAAATTTTGGATTCCGTTTTTAATTCAACATGGACTTCAAGCCCGATAATAGTTTCAAAATTCATGACTGCACCGCCTTTTTATAATGATGGTTTTCTTTTATGAAAATCTGTTGCTTGTTCAAATGCATGAGCAACTTGGTAAATTTGACCTTCTTTAAAATGATTCCCGATAATTTGAAGGCCAACTGGCAGACCCTCGCTTAACCCGCAAGGAACAGAAATCGCTGGAAGTCCTGCCAAATTAATTGGAATCGTGAGTAAGTCATTTTGATACATCGTAATCGGATCATGAATCATACCATCAATATCAAAAGCCGTTGTTGGCGTACTAGGACCAATAATCACATCATAGTTTTCAAAAACTTTCTCAAAATCTTGTTTAATTAATGTTCTTGCTTGTTGTGCTTTTTTATAATACGCATCATAATAGCCTGAACTTAGGGAATACGTACCGAGCATAATACGGCGCTTCACTTCGTCACCAAAGCCCTCCGACCGCGTTTTTTTGTAAAGTTCTTCAAGCGAATTCGCATTTTCCGTGCGGTAACCATAACGCACTCCATCAAAACGCGCTAGATTTGACGATGCTTCACTGGATGCTAAAATATAGTAACTTGCAACCCCGTACTCAGAATGCGGCAAGGAAACTTCTTCCCACGTCGCGCCAAGTTTTTCGAGTGTTTTTAAAGCATCCATAACAGCGGTTTTAACACCAGGCTGTACACCCTCGCCTAGGTACTCTTTTGGAACACCAATTTTAAGACCTTTTACATCACCCGTTAAGTATTTTGAAAAGTCTTCAACAGGGGCATCAATGGATGTCGAGTCATTTTCATCCACGCCAGAAATGGCTTGCAGCAAGTAAGCATTATCCTCAACTGTCCGAGTGATAGGACCAATTTGATCTAGCGAGGAGGCAAAAGCAATGAGCCCAAACCGAGAAATCCGTCCGTATGTAGGTTTCATTCCCACGACCCCGCAAAAAGCAGCCGGTTGGCGAATGGAACCACCCGTATCAGATCCAAGTGAAAAGAGGACTTCAGACGCTGCTACTGAAGCAGCACTGCCGCCTGATGATCCACCGGGTACTTTTGATAAGTCCCAAGGGTTATAGGTTTTATGGAAGTGAGACGTTTCCGTTGAGGAGCCCATCGCAAATTCATCCATATTTAATTTTCCGATATTAATAACTTGTGCTTGTTTTAATTTTTGTATAACGGTCGCATCGTAAATTGGGTCAAAGTTATATAAAATCTTACTTGCCGCTGTTGTTCGCAAGTTTTTTGTGACAATATTATCTTTCACCGCGATGGGTAGACCTGCCAGCATATTTTTTGGATCAATCCCTGAATCGCCAAGTTCTTCTGCGATATCGAGTGCTGTTTCTTTATTTAAAGTTATAAAAGATTGTACTTTATCTTCAACTGCATCAATACGGTCAAATGATTCTTTCACTAAGTCAAATGGCGAAATTTCTTTTTTGACTAATTTATCATGCAGATTTTTCACTGAGTGTTCAAATAATCCCAAAACTAATTCCCTCCTAGTCTAGTCTTCTAAAATCGTTGGTACTTTAAACATACCATCCTGTGTTTCAGGTGCGTTACGAAGTACTTTTTCACGTTTTAATCCAGGGTGAGAAACATCTTCCCGTAAAACGTTTGATACCTCTATGGCGTGAGAAGTTGGCTCCACATTCGCTGTATCAAGCTGGTCTAATTTTTCCACCATTTCAATAATATTGCCTAGTTGGCTTGCAAAAGCAACTGCTTCCTCACTAGAAACATCTAGTTTTGCTAAATTAGCCACTTTTAAAACGGTCTCTTTGGATATGTTTGTCAAGACGCCATCCTCCTTTTCGTTTTTTCCACTAATGCTAAAATTATATCATAGAAGCGCTTATTGCGATATAAAAATTGTGTAAAACGTAGAAAAGTTCCAAGCTTCTCGCTTGGAACTTTTCATTAGTTATAAATATGGGCCGTTGCGGCACTATCGCTAGGTTTTCGCGTAATAAGGGCAGCTGGTCCATCTGATGTAGAAATATTAACTTGGAGACTCGCTTCTTTTGGTAAATGTTTACCCACTAAATCTGTGACATATTGGGTAAATCCAATGATTTCAGCTTCTCCGTAAAATTGTAACGGAATATCAACGGCAAGTTCTCTCATTTGGCCGTCTTCATAACGGGCACGTCCAACTACACCGGTGAAATTAGGATAATATTTTTCAATATCTGCTTTAAAATTGAGGAAGGAATCATTATCTGACTTATGGTCACTTGCTGCTTCTGTAGAAGGCAAGATATAATTTTTCTCTTTTACAGTTTTAAAATTACCTAATTCATTTCCATTTGCAGTCGCATAGGCAACATAATTACCTGGTGCAACGGCATCCCTACGACCTTGTTTATAAATCGCAATTGTAACCGGTACATTTTCTAAACCTTTTGTTTGGCGGATACGCGTTAAGATGGTTTGTGACATTGCTTTTCCTTCCGCTAGCAATTTGTCATCGCTAATATCTTGTTCAAATGTGTCACCATATTGTTCTTTTTGATAGTAGTCCACAGAATTCATAGCAAGCGCTATTGAAACGCCACCAAGTGAGACTGTATCTTTATCCGTTTTCTTCAAATAATCTTGCTCTAGAATGTGTGCTAAATAAATTGGATTACGATTTTCCCCAAATCCATTGTCAACTGGATTTAAGCCCTCTTTATTTTTATCACTTTTCCTGCCAAGCCAAGAAGTTAATAAATCTTTGTCTAAATACTGACCTTCTTGGAACAGATAATTATCTGATGAATATTCATTTTGTGAAATACGCATTAGGCCCGCTTCGAGCTCATTAATATCATAGCGGGAATAAATATTGGAAACGACTAGGCCTCTGGATTTACTAGCCTTATAAGGTAAGACTGTTTTATAGTAATTCTCAGAAATTTGGTTTTTCGTCATAATGCCTGTTTCACTTTTTTTCTCTTCGTCTTTTGTGACCACTTTCTCATCTGATGTCAGTTTAGGCGCACATCCTGTTAACACAAGCAGGGAGGCCAAAACGAGTATTAAATATTTTTTCATTATTTATAATTCACCCTCATCTGGTAAGTATTCCATAAGCTCTTCTTCCGACCAAACAGGTATACCAAGTTCATTTGCTTTTTCTAGCTTAGAACCCGCATCACTGCCTGCTACAACAATATCCGTTTTTTTGCTGACGCTACTTGAAACATCGCCACCAAGTTTCATTATGAGCGATTTCGCCTCATCGCGCGTAAGTTTTTCCAATTTTCCTGTTAAAACTACCTTTTTCCCGGAAAAAACAAGGTCTTCCGTATCTTCTTCAGAAAGACGTGGACCTGTGTAGGCCATATTTACGCCATATGATTTAAGTTCGGCTAGTAACTCATGCACTTCTTCATTTTCAAAGTAAGTGACAATACTATCTGCCATTTTTTCGCCAATATCGGCTGTGTTTTGAAGGGTTTCTTTATCTGCTTGTCTAAGAGCATCCATCGTATCAAACTCAAGTGCGAGTGTTCTTGCCGCTTTTTCCCCCACGTGACGAATCCCAAGTCCAAATAACAAGCGTTCAAGAGAATTTTGTTTACTGGCTTCGATGCTTGCTAATAAATTGGAAACAGATTTTTCTCCCATTCTTTCTAATTCTAACAGTTTTTCTTTCGAAAGGGAAAACAAATCTGCTACATCACTGATAAGTTGATGGGAAAAAAGTTGGGTTATGACTTTTTCGCCTAGTCCGTCAATATTCATGGCATTACGTGATACGAAATGAATGAGTCCTTCTTTAATCTGCGCTTTACATTTTGGATTAATGCACCGAAGCGCCACTTCATCTTCTAGACGGACAAGTTCACTTCCACAATCCGGACACACTTTTGGCATTTGGAAAGGTTCTTCGCTTCCTGTCCTGTTCTCTTTTATGCTGCGAATAACTTCCGGGATAATATCCCCTGCTTTTTTGATGACAACGGTATCACCGATGCGAATATCTTTTTCATGAATTAAATCTTCATTATGAAGGGAAGCACGGCCGACTGTTGTCCCCGCTACTTGAACAGGATTTAAAATAGCTGTTGGGGTTACAACACCTGTTCTACCAACGCTTAGTTCAATATCAAGTAAAGTTGTTTCGACTTCCTCAGCTGGAAATTTATAGGCGATGGCCCAGCGCGGCGTTTTAACACGGGCACCGAGTTCATTTTGCTGCGCTAAATCATTGACTTTAATTACAATACCGTCAATATCATAACTTAGGGATGTTCGTTTTTCCGTCCATTTTTTAATATAAGCAAATACTTCATCCATTGTCCGGCAAACTTCACGCTCTTTATTTGTTCGTAAGCCAAGTTCCCCGAGCATATCGAGACCTTCACTATGTTTTGCCACGCCCATTTCTCCAAAATCAGCTACTGCATAAAGAAAAATATCTAAATTACGTGATGCTGCAATTTTAGTATCTAGTTGTCTAAGTGATCCAGCCGCAGCATTACGCGGGTTAGCAAATAAAACAAGACCTTCTTCTTCACGCTTTTCATTTAATTTTTTAAAGGATTCTTTTGGCATAAACGCTTCACCGCGAACCTCAATTGAAAAATCACGTTTTAGCTTCATAGGAACGGAACGTATTGTACGTAAATTGGCGGTAATATCTTCCCCGACAGTTCCGTCACCACGAGTAGCACCGCGTTTATAGCGCCCAGCGTCATATTCAAGTGAGACGGCAAGGCCATCAATTTTAAGTTCGCACATATATTCCCGGTCATCTCCGACTTTTTCGCGGACACGACGGTCAAAATCGAGCAAATCTTGTTCATTAAAAGCATTCGCTAAACTTAACATGGGTGTTTTATGTGCCACTTTTGTAAACCCTTCTAATACTTCACCGCCGATGCGTTGTGATGGTGAATCGCTCGTGACCCAATCAGGGTGTTTTTCCTCCAAAGCGATTAACTCATGTAGAAGTTTATCATATACGGCATCTTCGACAGTTGGCATATCTAGGGCGTAATATTCATAACTATATTGCTCTAACTTCGCGATTATTTCATCATATCTGTTTCTCTCACTCATGCTTTCCACCTACCTTTACACTTTTTCAATTGGCGCAAATTCGGCCAGCAATCGTTTAATTCCAGTTGGACTAGGAAAAGCGATATCAAGTTCCATATTGCTTCCTTCTCCTTTTACGCTAACAACTGTTCCTGTGCCCCATTTTTTATGAGCGGCCTTATCACCGACAGCCCAGCCTAGATTCTCTGCTCCGCTTGACTGATAAGTGGCAATAGGTTTTGTATTTAGAACCGAGCGTTTAAATGGTACTTCTTTCAGCTTGTTTTCATTTCCCGTCTCCAGCAAATCTTGCGGAATTTCGCCAATAAAACGTGATTCGGCATTTGCGGTTGAGCGTCCAAATAGCATGCGGGAATAAGCACTTGTGATAAACAGTTCTTCTTCAGCACGCGTGATGCCCACATAAGCAAGACGGCGTTCTTCTTCCATTTCATCTTCTTCAAAAAGGGCACGTGAATGCGGGAAAATTCCTTCTTCAAGGCCAACTAAAAAGACAACCGGGAACTCTAAACCTTTTGCTGAATGAAGTGTCATGAGTGTGACAGCGCCCGTTTGCTCTAAGTCGTCCTCTAATTGATCCACGTCTGCTACAAGTGCTAAGTCCGTTAAAAAGGCGAGCAGTGACTTATCCTCACTTTCTTTTTCGAAGTTTTGCGTAACAGAAAGGAACTCGTCAATATTTTCAAGTCGTGTCTGGGCTTCAATCGTTCTTTCATTTTTCAGCATGTCGCGGTAACCCGTTTTCTCCAAAACTTGCTCGACAAGCTCTGTAACTGAAAGAAATTCCTGCATTTGGCTAAATCCGCGGATTAAATCGTGGAATTCGACCAATTGTTTGCTTGTTTTCGCGGGTATGCCGGCGAGTTCAATACGATTTAAAACTTCAAATAATGTTAAATCATAGGCATTTGCAGTATTGGCCATTTTATCTAATGAGCCAGCGCCAACACCACGTTTGGGTACATTAATGATACGCGCTAAACTAATATCATCTTCGTTATTCGAAATAAGACGCAAATACGCTAAAATATCTTTAATTTCTTTACGGTCATAGAATTTAGTGCCACCAACCATGGTATAGGCCATATTGGATTTCATGAAAAATTCCTCCATGACACGGGACTGAGCATTTGTTCGGTAAAGAATTGCAAAATCAGATAATGGTCGATTTTTATTTGCGACTTCTTCTTGAATTTTGCTCACAACATAAGACGCTTCTTCTTTTTCCGTTAAGGCTTTATGATAGAAAATTTTTGCGCCTTCGTCATTACTGGTCCACAAATTTTTCGGCTTACGATTTCGATTATTTTCGATAACGTGGTTTGCGGCTTCTAAAATTCGTTTTGTGGATCTGTAGTTTTCCTCAAGCATAATCATTTTCGCATTAGGATAATCCTTTTCAAACGATAAAATGTTGGAAATATCCGCACCGCGCCATCCGTAAATGGACTGATCGGAGTCGCCGACAACACAAAGATTGCGTAGTTTAGCCGCGAAAAGTTTCACGAGCAAGTACTGCGCATGGTTCGTATCTTGATATTCATCAACATGAATGTATTGAAATTTTCGCTGATAGTATTCTAAAACTTCAGGTACACGTTCAAAAAGCTGGATTGTCACCATAATTAAATCATCAAAATCTAGCGCCTGATTTTTTTTCAGCTTCTTCTCGTATGCCTCATACACTTCCGCCACCATCTTATCGTAGTAGCCGCTTGCCTCGCGCTTATAAAGTGCTGCGTCCATTAACTCATTTTTAGCATTGCTAATGGAAGCTAGGATGCCACGTGGCTCATATTTTTTAGAATCAATATTTTTATCTTTTAAAATACCTTTAATGACGGAAAGCTGGTCACTGCTGTCTAAAATCGTAAAATTGCGCTCATAACCGATTCGGTCAATGTCACGTCTTAAAATACGCACGCACATAGAGTGGAAAGTAGACATCCAAATGGACTCTGCTATCCCGCCAAGTAGGCCCGTAACACGCGCTTTCATTTCGCGCGCCGCTTTATTTGTAAAGGTAATTGCTAAAATATTATAGGGATTCACTTCACGCTCTTTAATTAAATAGGCAATTCGGTGTGTTAAAACGCGCGTCTTCCCACTACCCGCTCCTGCCATAATTAAAAGCGGTCCCTCCGTTGTTTGTACCGCTCGTTTTTGTTCACTATTAAGTCCTTTTACTAGTTCTTCACTGTTTAATTGCATTTTTATCCACCACCACAAACATTTGTTCTTATTTTATCATATTATCCCCGCGCCCGCTAGCCCTAGCCGAGACGCGTGTTGTTGCTAGTGCTTCCTCTAAATTTTCATAAATTAAGTTACCCACAATAATGACATCCGCCACTTCTGCCATTTTTTTAGCATCTATAAGCGAGCGAATTCCTCCACCGTACCACAATTTTGTCTCGCTTAGAACCGCTTTTGCAGCCTTTAAAATCGTGACATCCCCGAATATACCACTATATTCCACATAAAAAATCGGCAGGTGGAAAAAATGTTCTGCCAGTTCAGCATACGCCGCAACAGTTTCTGCTTCCAAATTGGTCTCTGCCCCGGTTTTAATCGCCGCTTTTGCATCTTTGTTTAAAATCACATAACCAACTGGCGAAAGTCGCCTAAACGGTACATGAGGGGCATATTTGCGTAAAATTTCCACATGCAACCCATGCGACCAAGTGGTGTCACGTGTATTTAATACCATCGGAATTAAAAATTGGTCAGCTAACGGTAAAATCATGTCCGGTGTACTCACCTCTAAATAAAGAGGCAAATCAGTTTCCATAAAGCATTCATAAGTTTCTGTGACATTTTCTAATGTAATTTCATCGGTGCCACCAATAATAAAGCCATCCGTTTCGCTTTGTAACAACCGCTTAATGGCTTCTTCTGAGAGTGGCTTTGCTGGATCTATTTTAAATAAATGCCGCACATACACTAACTCCCTTACTAAAATTCCAATTTTGAATAGCTAGACTCATCTATTATAGCATTTGTTGGTTTTTCATTCATCTGTTCCAGCCAGAATTTAACTTTTTTTGAACTTTTTTTAATATCCATAGAAATTTAGCATGTTATAGATACAAAAAAACTTGTCATGAAACCTCTTAAAAAGAGTTTTCATGACAAGTTTAGGTTGCGGAATGTTTTGTTTCTTGACTAATAAAATAGCCAAAAAGCGCTGAGGTTAAAACAAATGAATCCCATTTTAACAAACAAAGAATATAGATGATGGTTAAAATAGTTATACGTATGTAAAATACTTCCTCCTAAATCCAACTAAACCTCTTTTTCCTTTTAAGTATACTAAAAATCAGGCGGTTTATACTGGCATGATTAAGCAGATCAATTTTCGCGAAACTTGTCTTGAATAGATTTTTTATGTATGAAATGTAATTTTTTATGAAAATATATCCAAAACAAGCGAATTATTTGGTATGATAAACTTTACTTCATCTCGAAAGGGGAATTTTATGCAACAAAAAGAAAAATGGGGTTCTAAAATTGGATTTATATTAGCATCTGCTGGTTCAGCCATTGGAATTGGAGCCATTTGGAAATTACCATATGTGGCCGCAACAGCAGGCGGGGGTGCTTTCTTTTTACTTTTTCTCGTCATTACTTTATTCGTTGTTATGCCTATTTTAATTGCAGAATTTATTATCGGGCGCAGTTCTGGCGGAGATGCCATTTTAGCATACAAGACGCTTGCACCAAACACAAAATGGGATTTACTTGGGAAATTAGGCGTTATTGGTGCGAGTATTTTATTTTCATTTTATAGTGTTGTTGGTGGATGGATTATTACTTACCTATTTAAAGCCTTATCCATGAGTTTAGCGGGGGCAAAGCAGGCAGAATTACTACAAGAATTCAGTAATACGACAGCAAATCCTTATCTATCGCTTGGCGCCACCTTTATTTTTATCCTACTTAATGTCTTAGTGATTAACCGCGGCGTTGTTTCCGGGATTGAGAAAATGAGCAAATTTATGATGCCAGCTCTTTTTTATTTTATTTTTAGTTTTAATTATTCGTTCATTAACGCTTGACGGTGCGATGAGTGGCGTGCAGTTTTTCTTAAAACCTGATTTCACGCATATGACAGCAAACACAATTTTAATTACACTTGGTCAAGCCTTTTTCTCACTCAGTGTTGGGATTTCAGTTATGGTAACATACAGCTCTTATCTTGATAAATCTGTCAGCTTACCACAGTCCGCCATTTCCGTCGCCCTCATGAACGTCGGAGTCTCTCTTCTAGCCGGACTCGCGATTTTCCCAGCCGCCTTTTCATTTGGTATTACACCAGATGCTGGGCCGGGCTTATTATTTGTCATCTTACCATCCATTTTCAATCAATTACCGTTTGGAACGCTATTCTTTGTCATTTTTCTACTTTTATTCCTTTTCGCAGCCCTTACGTCAAGCTTCTCCATGCTCGAGGCAACGGTTGCACCGATTATGTCTAGCGGCGTTTCTCGTAAAAAAGCGAGTACGTGGATGGGTATACTAATCATGATTATGGCCGTTCCGTCGGCGCTTAGTTTCGGCGTATGGAATGACATCCACATTTTCGGCCTAACCTTCTTTGAATTCGCAGACTATCTCGTTTCAAATATCATCCTCCCAATTGGCGCCCTATTCATCTCCATTTTTGTCGGCTACAGACTGCCAAGACAACTTTTACAAGATGAATTTACCGCAAGCAGCCATTTTGGCAAAAAAATGTTTATCATTTGGCTATTCATCATCAAATATATCGCCCCTATCGCGATTATATTCGTCTTTTTAAGCGCAACAGGAATTTTAAAATTATTTTAAACACAAAAAAACACTTTTCAAGTAGCCACGGCTACCTGAAAAGTGTTTTTTCTAATAATTTAAAAGCTCTTGTTCACTTGTCACATTAACAATATACGCGCTCCCGTGCAGTTTTTGAAGAACCATTTTCATTTGACTAGTCGGAATCGAAACACAACCAGCAGTAGGCGCCCCGTTACTACAATGCAAGAAAAACCCTGATCCCGCACCTTTTGTTCGGGCCGTATTGTAATTAATCACAACCCCGTACTGATATTGGGTAGGAAAGCTCGCCATATGCTCATCTGAACCACTCGATGACTCGCGCTCCTGCCAAGTATTATACTGGCTATCGTTCACGTTTGAAATCCAGTAACTGTTATTCGTAATTTGTCTAAAAGAAAGTGATGTTCCCGGATTACTCGTTCCAAAGGCAAACCCTAAAGAATAAGCCCCTCTAGGCGTACGACTATGGTATTCATCTGCAGATCCAACGCCTTCCGCCCCCACTTGCCCGTAAGTTTTGAATACTTGATTCCACGCCCCACCTGATTTCTCCCAAAAACTCACTTGTGCACTAGTACCACTCGCAACAACTGTAATGATTTGGCTTGTACGCGCAGCTAAGTTCATTTTCGCTACAATTGGTTGCGGTGCTTTACTGCTTGGGCTCTCTTTTTGTTCTGACTCATTTTGCTTCAGTACAGGACTTTTCTCTTGGGACGAAAAAGTTCGATTTTTTTCTTGCCTATTTGAATCCCCAGAAGAAGGCTCCACTTTTCGACTCGCTACCGATTGTTCTTGTTTTTTGGCTGCCATTTTTTCCTGTGCTTTTTTAATAGCCACTTTACGTGCCTTCTCTTGACTCGCTAACAATTGATAAGCTTTTTCGACATCTCGTTTAAGCTCCAATTTTGTTTTAGCTTGCGGCGTTGAATTCAGCACAGCTTGTTTCACTCCATCCAATTTATCTTTTGTAACATGCTGGGCTAATGACCGCTTCGTTTCATCTGTGAACAATGCGGCCACGTTTTGCTTACTTAATTCGACTTCCTTTTCAAATTTTTCTGCGCGAAGTCGCTTTTTTTCCAAATCCGCTTTCATCTTTTTATTTTTTAATTGCCCAATTAATTGTTGTGCTTTTTTATTTAAATCTTCCGAATAATTATCATTTAACATAAGCAGTTTATCCGATGCAAACAAACGATTGACGGCTGAACGAGCATTTTGTTCTAGTGATTGCTCTCTTTCTAAAGCCACTTTTCGCGCCTCTTCCTGCTCTTCCTTGGCCTTCACAGTTTCATGGTGCTTGATTCCAATAACTGAAACAATCATGATTAAAACTAAAAAGCTAGTGGTAGCAAACCAAAACGTTTTTTTCCCCTTCAAATTAAAACCTCCCCATTTTAAATATATAGATTATTTTACTAAATTATCTATAAATATTAAAATATTTAACTTATAGACAAAAAAAAAGAACCATTTCTGGTTCTTTTGATTAATACGCTTCACGCCACTTCCAGTCTTTCATTTCCTCTGAAATATGTCTGAATAAGTAATTTTCTGAAAAACTGTATACAACTGCACAACGCTTAGCAATTTCTAAACTTTTTGTCATACCGTGATCATTTTCGGCAAAATAAGCATAGCCGTTTTTTACCTTTTCAATGGTTACGCTAAGTCCTGATGAATGTTCGCCAATAATTTTCATATTTTCACCTGCTTCGCTTATAAAATCAATGTTTATAAACATAGTGTATGCCTCGCATATGAAATTTTCATGAAAACTTCTTAATAAAAAAGAAGAAAACCTGTTAAGATTTTCTTCTCTCATAATTAAAAGGCCATTAAAATTAAACTTAGTACACAAATAAACATGCCAGATAGGCCAATCGCAATACCAATATAACTTTTCGACCGGAGATTCATAAGTGTTGTAAAAGAAAAACAAATAATAAAAATCCAATGCCAAAAAAGGTTAAAATCAAGCCCTATTCCTGTTTGAATCATATTAAATGCAAAATAGATGACCGCTAATATTAAAATAGCGATGATGGTAATTTGAAAACGATTGCTTCCTTTTTTTATTCATTAACATCCTCTTGCTTTTTCATGCGTCCAAAGACCACTTCATACATATCATTGCCGTAGTTAAGCGAGCGCTTTACACGAGAAATCGTAGCTGTACTTGCACCAGTTTCTGCTTCAATAACATTATATGTTTTTCCTTCTGAAAGCATCTTGGCTACTTGAAAACGCTGTGTCATAGACTGAATTTCATTCACTGTACAGACATCATCAAAAAAAGCGTAGCATTCTTCAAGCGTTTCAAGCGTTAAAATACCCTTAAAAAAAGCATCTAAACCTTCCCCACGAATCTTTTCGATTTGCATTTTATCTTACCTCCGTTTATCTACTTATACTTTCATATTTTAACGTACCAACGCGTAAAAAAGCAACTACTTTATTTCTGTAAAAGAAAAATCAAGCTTGTAGAAAAACTAAAAGTTTACGCAAAACAAAACGATTCTCACCAAAACCAGACTGCTGACACTCGGTGATCTTCGTTGTTATCGCCGTGTGTCAGCAGTCTGAAAAGCAAGCTTGTGCTCGCTTTATATTCTATTCGGCTTTTAGGCCAATGTCAATTCGGTAGAAGAAATCTGGATTATCTAATTTCTTCATTTCTTCATATAGGTGCAAACGAGCTTCTTTCATCGTGGCACCGGAAGTCTCAAGAAGTAAAACCCGACCGCCATTTGAAATAAAATTCGAAGCCTCATCTCGTTTTGTTCCAGCATGATAAATTCCAATTTCCGGGCTAATTTGTTCTAGTCCAGTTAATATATGGCCTTTTTCATAAGCATCTGGATAGCCTTTTGCCGCTAGAACGACACCTAAATTCAGGCCTTCTTTTTGAAAACGGACATCTGGTTTTTCATTATGGAGTAGTGCTAGAATGAGCGCCGCAAAATCACTCTCTAGGCGAGGGAGGACGACTTGTGTTTCCGGGTCCCCGAAACGCGCATTAAATTCAATGACTTTTGGACCCGATTCGGTTGCAATTAATCCGGCATACAAAACGCCGCGGAACGGGCGACCTTCTATTTTCATGCCTTTTGCTGTCGGAATTAAAATCGTTTCGATGGCTTCCTTTTCAATCGCGGAAGAAATACTTGAAACGGGCGAATAAGCACCCATACCACCTGTATTTGGCCCCTTGTCACCATCATAAGCCCGCTTATGATCTTTTGCTATGGCCATTGGATAGACTTCATCGCCGTTTACAAAGGCCATTAAAGAAAATTCTTCCCCTTCTAGAAATTCTTCGATGACTACTTTTTCTGAGGCTTCGCCAAATCGTTTTTGAAGCATCATTTCTTTTAGCGCAAGCGTAGCTTCTGGCATTGTCATGGCGACAGCAACGCCTTTTCCGGCTGCAAGCCCGTCCGCCTTAATCACAATGGGAACTCCTTTTTCATCCAAATAGGCTTTTGCTTTGTTATAGTCAGTGAAGGTTTCTGACTTTGCGGTTGGAATTTGGTACTTTTTCATGAACTGTTTGGCGTAATCTTTGCTGCCTTCGATGAGCGCGGCTTTTTTGCTGGGACCAAAAGCGAGCAATCCTGCGTTTTCGAATTCATCCACAATACCTTCTAAAAGGGGGATTTCTGGTCCTACTATGGTATAGCTTATGTCTTCTTTTTGGGCAAACTGGATAAGTGCTTTGGCATCTGTTTCTGGGATAGCGATACAATTTATTCCACTTTGAGCCATGCCATCGTTGCCTGGTGCACAAAATACATTTGTGACGCCACGCGAATGAAGGAGTTTTTGGCAAATGGCATGTTCTCTACCACCGCTACCAATGACAAGTAAATTCATCTTTTCACTTCCTTTTTAATGTTTAAAATGACGAACATGTGTCATGACCATCGCGATTCCATACTTATTCGCCATTTCGATAGAATCTGTATCTTTGATTGATCCGCCTGGTTGAATAATGGCTGTGATTCCTGCTTCTGCTGCCGCAAGCACAGTATCATCCATCGGAAAGAAAGCATCACTTGCAAGAACTGCTCCCTTAGCCTTTTCACCCGCTTGTTTTAGCGCAATCTGAGCTGAGCCGATGCGATTCATTTGACCCGCGCCAATCCCAAGCGTTTGCACATCATTCCCTACCACAATCGCATTAGATTTTACATGCTTCACAATTTTCCACTGGATAAGAAGCGCACGCATTTCCGCATCTGTTGGTTTTTTCTCCGTAACAACCGTAAACGTTTCAGGATTTTCCAAAAGCGAATCACTATCTTGAACAAGCAGACCGAAACCTACAGACACCTTCTCAAGGCTCGGCGCAAAATTCGAAAAATCTACAGTCAATAAGCGAATATTTTTCTTTTTGGTTAAAATCGCTAAAGCGGGTTCAGAAAAACTTGGCGCCACAATGATTTCCAGAAAAATTTCACTCAAACGTTGCGCTGTTTTCGCGTCGACTTCCCGGTTTAACGCTACAATCCCGCCAAAAATGGACGTTTTATCAGCCTCATAAGCCTTTTCATATGCATCAAAAATAGTCTCTCCGATGCCGACACCGCACGGATTCATGTGCTTCACTGCAACAGCAGCTGGCTCGGTAAATTCTGCCGCTAATTTAAGCGCAGCGTCTGTATCACGAATATTATTGTAGGACAATTCTTTCCCGTGTAGCTGATTCGCATTTGAAATGCCTGATGCCTGAGATAGCGGCTCCTTGTAAAACGCGGCTTTCTGATGAGGATTTTCACCATAACGCAAACTTTGCTTTAAATCATAAGGAATCGTTAATTTCTCAGGAAATTCATCTTCTGTTAGAAAGCCTGCGATAAGGGCATCATAAAAGGCTGTATGACGGAAAACTTTAGCCGCCAGTTTCGCGCGCGTAGCACCCTTCACTTCCCCTTCTTCCAGTTCGGCTAAAACAGGTTTGTAATCTGCCTCATCTACTAAAACCGTGACGGATTGATAGTTTTTAGCCGCTGAGCGAAGCATAGAGGGACCGCCAATATCAATGTTTTCGATGGCTTCAGAAAGTGTCGCATCGGGTTTTTGAATCGTCTCTTGAAAAGGATATAAATTGACACATACTAAATCAATGGGCTTAATGCCGTGAAGTTTGGCTTCCTTAACGTGCGTTCCCAAATCGCGCCTGAAAAGTAGACCGCCGTGAATCATCGGATGGAGCGTTTTGACGCGTCCGTCTAGCATTTCAGGAAACTCTGTCACCTCTTCAATTCCGATTGTCACAACCCCGTTTTCTTCCAGTATTTTCTTTGTGCCGCCCGTTGAAATAATTTCAAAGTCCAGTTTAACGAGTGCCTTCGCAAACTCCACAACACCGGCCTTGTCCGACACACTAATGAGTGCTCTTTTCATTTATTTTAACTTCCCCTCTACTAATTTTTTCACCACTTTGGGGTAAAAGATATGTTCGATTTCGTGAATTTTTGCCGTGAGTGTCTCCTCCGTCTCATGCGGTTCAATTGGAATACTTTCGCTCGCAATAACTGGCCCCGTATCCATTCCCGCATCTACAAAATGTGCGGTGACACCCGTCTCATGCGCCCCGTCTGAAAGTGCCTGTAAAATGGCATCTTTGCCCGGGTATTTGGGTAATAGTGATGGATGTAAATTGATAATGTGATTAGGATACGAGAGAAGGAGTGTCTCCCCAATTAAACGCATATAGCCAGCAAGCACAATCCATTCCACATCATTCGCTCGTAGTTCGGCTAAAATCGCGGTTTCAAAATCGGCTTTACTCGGATAGTCTTGTGGGCGAAACAAAAATGCTGGTACTCCTAATTTTGAGGCTTTGTCTAACACTTTGGCGCCCGCTTTATCACAAATAACTAGTGCAATTTTTGGGCCAATCTCACTTTTTACGAGGGCTTCGAAATTTGTTCCGGTTCCAGATGCAAAGACGGTGATTTTCATTGTTCATCCCCGCGAACAAAAGTAACCGGCTCCGCTTGCTTTTCTGTCACACGACCAATTTGATAGGCTTCTTCATTTTGCTCTTTAAAGGCTAGTAAAACCTTCTCCGCCTCATTTTCCGGGACAGCAAGGACTAACCCAATACCCATATTAAAAATATTAAACATTTCCATTTCATCTAATTGCCCACGCATTTTTAAACTGTTAAAAATAGGTAATTCCGGCCAAGAACCTAACGCTATTTCGGCTGCTAAATGTTCGCCTAGCATTCTCGGTAGATTTTCAATAAAACCGCCACCAGTAATATGGGCAATGCCGTTTACTTTTGTTTGTTTTAAAATATTTAAAACGGGTTTGACGTAAATTTTAGTCGGTTCAAGAAGATAATCGCCTAGCTTCCCTTCTGGTAGTTCAGGTAAGGTATCTTCTAATTGAAAACGGCCATCTTTTAAGTAAATTTTCCTTACGAGCGAATAACCGTTACTATGAATACCGCTAGAAGGGAGTCCAATGAGGATATCACCATTTTGTACGGCATCTTTATGAATGAGTTGGCTTTTTTCAACGGCTCCCACGGTAAAGCCGGCTAAATCGTAGTCATCTGCCGCATACATATCTGGCATTTCAGCTGTTTCTCCGCCAATAAGCGCACAACCTGCCATTTCGCAGCCAGTCGCAACCCCTTGAACAATTTGCTCCATTTTAGACGGATTGTTTTTTCCAGTAGCGATGTAGTCTAAGAAGAAAAGTGGTTCTGCACCTTGTGCGAGTATGTCGTTTACACACATGGCTACGCAGTCAATTCCGATTGTATCGTGTTTATTCATGGCAATGGCAAGCATCAGTTTTGTACCTACACCGTCCGTGCCTGAAACTAAAACGGGTTCTTTTAAGGCGAGTGCACTTAAATCAAACATGCCACCAAATGAGCCGAGTGCGCCCATAACGCCTAAGCGCTTTGTTTTTTCCACATGTTTTTGAATGCGTTCTACGACTTCATATCCTGCATGAACATCAACGCCCGCTTTGCTGTATGCATTTTCCACTTTTTAACACTTCCTTATTTTAATTTTTTTTGCTCGATTAGGCTTGCTAGATAATCTGCTTCATAGTCATATAAATCGGTCGGATAATCGCCGTTAAAATAAGCCATACATAGACCGCCATAAGGTTCGTTTGGATAAGGTTTGCCAATAGCCTGAACGAGGCCATCTTCACTAAGATAGGTGAGGGAATCTGCCCCGATAATTTGGCAAATTTCATCTACACTATGATTAGCGGCAATAAGTTCGTTGCGCGTTTGAATATCAATCCCATAAAAACACGGATAAGCAAGCGGTGGGGATGCAATTCGAACGTGCACTTCCTTGGCGCCTGCCTCGCGCAGTAAGCTCACAATTCGTTTACTAGTTGTACCGCGCACGATAGAATCGTCAATCATGACGACACGCTTACCTTGGACGACACCTCGGACGGCCGACAATTTCATCCGCACACCTTGTTCTCTTAGCTCCTGTGAAGGCTCAATAAACGTTCTGGCCACGTACCTATTTTTAATCAAGCCTAGCTCATAAGGTAATCCGGCCTCTTCTGCATAACCTATCGCTGCAGAAATGCTTGAATCAGGCACGCCTGTTACGACATCCGCCTCGACAAATGCTTCTTGCGCCAGTCGTTTTCCGCTACGTTTTCTAGCTGAGTGGACATTAATTCCTGCAATATTTGAGTCTGGGCGTGCAAAGTAAATATATTCCATACTACAAATGGAATGCTTCACTTCTTTTGTAAAAGTATCGATATGAAGCCCGTCATCATCAATAATAACGAGCTCGCCTGGTTCCACGTCACGAACAAATTCGGCTCCAACTGTTTCAAATGCGCACGTTTCCGAGGCAATGACATAGCTATCGCCAATGCGGCCAATCGAAAGCGGCCTAAACCCGTTTGGATCAAGTGCTGCAATCATTTGTTTCTCCGTAAGTAGCATGTATGCAAAGCCGCCTTTCACACGGTTTAAAGCTACTTTTAGATCCTGAATAAAATCACCCGTTTGGCTTCGCTTAATCAAATGGGCAAGCACTTCTGTGTCTGAACTTGTTTGAAAAATAGCACCTTGTTTTTCAAGCTCTGCCCGAAGCGAGGAAGCATTAATTAAATTCCCATTATGACAAAGCGCAAGTGACGACTCTTGAAAGTGAAATAAAAACGGCTGCACATTTCCTAAACTTTTCCCGCCGGCAGTCGCATATCGCACATGCCCAATTGCCCCCGTTCCTTTTAACCCGTCAAGCTCTCCGTGTTTAAAAACATCAGCAAGTAGCCCTAAATTCCGGTGACCACGTAATACTGCGCCGTCCGTCGACACAATCCCTGCGCCTTCCTGACCGCGATGCTGCAAACTGTGTAAGCCGTAATACGTGATATTAGCTGCAGCTGGGTGATTCCAAACGCCAAAAATGCCGCATTCTTCGTTTAATCCTTTTATTTCAGCAAGCATGGCAGTGCTCCTTCCCAAATTTCAGACAGACGTTCTGTAGAAACCACTACTTTCTCTTTTTCTGAGGAAATAATAAGCTCCGCGTCTTCTGTCACCATTCCAACTTCATGCAGATTTTCTAGTCCGAAAAACGCCTCGAACTGAGCCTTGTCCGTTTGTTTCACAGACACAATAAAACGAGATTGTGACTCACTAAAAATCATTGGAAGATCAAACGGGACGGTCACATGCGCGCCGTATTTCCCTTTTGCCGCCGATTCAAAAAGTGCCACCGCAAAACCGCCCTCTGAAATATCATGCGCACTTTGGACAAGTCCAGCTTGAATGGCACGAAGAACACTCGCTTGATTCGCTCGTTCTATTTCTAAATCCAGTTTTGGCGCCCGCCCAGAAATCTTACCTTGCAAGAGTTTTTGCAGTTCAGAGCCATTAAATTCAGCGAAAGTGTCACCGACTAAATAAATCGCATCCCCACTCATCTTAAAGTCTTGCGTCGTAATATCTTCTATATTTTCAACTAAACCAACCATCCCAATGACAGGTGTCGGGTAAATTCCAGTCCCATCCGTCTCATTATAAAGCGAGACATTTCCGGAAATCACAGGGGTTTGAAGCGCTCTACATGCCTCACTAATGCCGTCCGCTGCCTTTTCGATTTCCCAAAAAATTTCTGGCTTTTCCGGGTTACCAAAATTAAGACCATCCGTAATCGCAAGAGGCTTCGCGCCACTCGCTACAATATTTCGAGCCGCTTCACTTACCGCAATTGCACCCCCAAGCTCTGGATCCAGATACAAATACCTTGAGTTACAGTCCGTCGTCATAGCAATCGCCTTATTTGTCCCACGCACGCGCACAACAGCCGCATCACTTCCGGGCACAACGACCGTACTTGTACGAACTTGATAATCATACTGCTCATAAATATGCCGCTTACTCGAAATCGTTGGCTGAGAAAGCAACTTCTCCCAAACTTCTTTTATGTTTAAATCATCTGGCCGAAATGCCGCTTCATTTTGAAACGCCTCGTAGCGTTTAGGTTCTTTAGACGGTTTATGATAAACCGGTGCATCTTCCGCAAGAGCATCAACTGGCACATTCGCCACAATTTCCCCGTTTTGAACAATCGTATACATCTTATCATCCGTCACCTCGCCAATGGTCACAGCATGTAATCCGTAGCGCTCAAATAAAGCTTCAATTTCTGCCTCATGTCCCTTTTTCACACATAAAAGCATTCTTTCTTGTGACTCTGAAAGCAACATTTCATACGCGGACATATTCGTTTCACGTTGCGGCACATCGTCCATCACAAGCCTTAAACCAGATCCCGCTTTCGATGCCATCTCCGAACTTGAACTAACAAGTCCCGCTGCCCCCATATCCTGAATCCCGATCAAAATATCTGCGTGTTCATGAATGACTTCAAGACAAGCCTCTAACAGCAGTTTTTCCATAAATGGGTCCCCAACTTGCACAGCAGAACGTTCTTGTTCTCCTTCTTCGCTAAATTCCACAGAAGCAAATGTGGCTCCGTGAATCCCATCACGCCCTGTTTTAGCGCCGACATACATGACAGGATTGCCTACACCAACTGCTTGGCCTTTTTGAATATCTTCTTTTTTAATAACACCCACACACATCGCATTAACGAGCGGATTTTTAGCGTAGCAGGCATCAAATTGGACTTCTCCGCCAACTGTTGGGATACCAATTGAATTTCCGTAACCGGCAATCCCTTTCACCACTTCATTTACCAAATATTTGGTATGCGGATTATCTAACTCGCCGAAACGAAGCGAATTAAGCATCGCAATTGGCCTAGCACCCATTGAAAATACATCGCGAATAATGCCACCGACGCCTGTTGCAGCGCCCTGATAAGGTTCCACGTAGGACGGATGGTTGTGGCTCTCCACTTTAAATGCCACGCCGAGCCCTTCCCCAATGTCCACAATTCCTGCCCCCTCACCTGGGCCTTGTAAGACTTGCTTTCCTTCGGTTGGGAATTTTTTCAAAATAGGTTTAGAATTTTTATAACTACAATGTTCTGACCACATTACTGAGAAAAGGCCTGTTTCGGTGTAATTTGGTTTCCGCCCAAGAATGGAAACGATTAAGTCAAACTCACTATCTGTTAAACCCATCTCCTGGTAGATTTTCTGTTCTACGATTTGATCAACTGTTGGCTCATTTGCTAACACTTTCGTTTGCCCCCTTTAAAGAACTTATCATGGATTGAAATAGTTTGATACCGTCCGTCCCGCCGACAACCGCTTCAACAGCTCGCTCCGGATGTGGCATCATTCCCAGTACATTACCGCGCTCATTCACAATTCCTGCAATATTCGCCACACTGCCATTTGGATTTTCGGAAGCATATGTGAACACAATTTGGTTGTTCTCCTTTAGCTTTAAAAGCGTCTCCTCATCACAAAAATAGTTCCCCTCACCGTGTGCTACCGGAATCTCAATCTCTTCATGAAGGGCATACTCGGAAGTAAAAAGGGTTGTATTATTCTCAACCTGAAGCGGGAGCGTTTTACAAACGAAATGAAGGTGGCGATTACGAATGAGTGCCCCAGGAAGCAACCCACATTCCGTCAAAATTTGAAATCCATTACACACGCCTAGAACCGGACGACCTTCTTCTGCAAAGCGCATCACTTCTTTCATAATATTCGAAAATTTGGCAATAGCACCTGTGCGCAAGTAATCCCCGTAAGAAAAGCCACCCGGAAGTAAGACCGCATCAAATCCTTGAAGAGAATCCTCCGCATGCCAAACGTATTCGGCTTCCACAGAACAAACATCACGAATCGCATGAAGCATATCTAAATCACAATTAGAACCTGGAAACTGAATGACCGCAAATTTCATCCTTATGCCTCCTCAATTTCGTAACGATAATCTTCCATTACCGGATTCGTCAAAAGTTTATCACAAAGTTCATCTAACATATCATGCACAGAAGCATCCGTTTTCTCCACTTGAAGCTCCATATATTTTCCAATTCGAACGTCTGACACACCTGTATACCCCATACTGTTAGCTGCCTCATTAACCGCATCCCCTTGCGGATCAAGTACACTTTTCTTTAACGTCACATAAATTTTCACATTATACATTACTTCACGACCTCCATAAGTCTATTTAATACTTCATCATAAACTGTGATTAAATTCCCAATATTCCGACGAAAGACATCCTTATCCAGCTTTTCCTTCGTCTCTTTATCCCAAAGCCTACACGTATCAGGCGAAATCTCATCGGCAAGAATAATCGCTCCAGTCTCATCGCGCCCAAATTCCAGTTTAAAATCAACAAGCGTAATCCCTATTTCTGAAAAAAGTTCCTGTAGTTTTTCATTCACGTTAAGCGCTAAAGCCTTAAGCGTCTCAATTTCCTTCCTATCACAAGCCCCAAGAAAAACAACATGGTCATCATTAATAAAAGGATCGTCTAACGCATCATTTTTAAAATAAAATTCCACAATCGGCGTATCCATTTTTTCCCCTTCCGGTCTGCCCAGTCGTTTCGCAAGACTTCCTGCAAGCACATTTCGCACCACCACTTCAAGTGGAATGATTTCAACTTTTCGTATCAATTGTTCCGTCTCCGAAATTTGTTCAATAAAATGACTCGGAATCCCATGCGCTTTTAAATAACGAAAAATAAGCGAAGTGATCGTGTTATTGCGTTTTCCTTTTCCCGCAAAAACTTCTTTCCTTCCGCCGTTTAATGCTGTTGCATCATCCTTATATTTCGCTCGAAGCACACCTTCTTTTTCAGTCGTAAACAATTCTTTTGCTTTACCTTCGTAAATGAGTTCATTCGCCACTTAAAATCTCTCCTTTTGCAAAAGTTACCCGCTCGCCAAACGCGGCGAGCAAGTCTTTTTAAAGTCCTAAACGATTAAAAATTAAATCTACATTTTTAAGGTGGTAGTGATAATCAAAACAATCATCTATCTCTTCTTTTGAAAGTAACGCTGTAATTTTCGGTTCTGCTTCTACTAATTCTCTAAATGGTGTATTTGTTTCCCAAGCTTCCATTGCTTTTGGTTGAACGGTATCATAAGCTTCTTCTCTAGCCATTCCTTTATCAATTAAAGTAAGTAACACACGCTGGGAATAGATAAGTCCAAGAGTCGCATTCATATTGCGTTTCATATTCTCAGGGAATACTGATAAGTTTTTCACGATAGTTCCAAAACGATTTAACATATAATCAAGTAAAATGGTCGCATCGGGTAAAATAATTCGTTCCGCTGAACTGTGTGAAATATCTCGTTCATGCCAAAGTGGCACATTTTCGTAAGCTGTCATCATATGACCGCGAATGACACGTGCAAGTCCGGTCACGTTTTCTGAGCCGATTGGATTCCGCTTATGTGGCATAGCTGAACTCCCTTTTTGGCCTTTCGCAAAAGCTTCCTCGACTTCGCGCACTTCACTTTTTTGAAGGCCACGCACCTCAACCGCAAATTTTTCAATAGAAGTCGCAATTAAAGCAAGTGTTGCCACATATTCCGCATGTCGATCGCGCTGTAATGTTTGTGTAGAAATGGGGCTGGTGTCGTGCCTAAGTGCTTACACACATATTCTTCGACAAAAGGATCGATATTCGCATACGTCCCAACTGCACCGGAAATTTTGCCAAACTCAACACCCTTTGCGGCGTGAGTAAACCGCTCTAAATTACGTTTCATTTCCTCATGCCAAAGAGCCAGTTTCAAGCCAAATGTTGTTGGCTCCGCATGTACGCCGTGAGTTCTGCCCATCATGACCGTATCTTTATGAAGTCGCGCTTTATCAGCTAAAATTTGGATAAAGTTTTCTAAATCTTGATGTAAGATTTCATTCGCTTGCTTTAATAAGTAAGAGTTTGCTGTATCCACGACATCCGTTGAGGTTAAACCGTAATGAACCCATTTACGTTCTTCCCCTAATGTTTCTGAAACCGCTCGCGTAAATGCCACCACATCATGGCGCGTTTCAAGTTCAATTTCTTTAATTCGCGCAACATCAAAACTCGCATTTTCCCGAATCTTAGCCACATCCGCTTTTGGAATATCGCCCAGTTCTGCCCAGGCCTCACAAGCTAAAATTTCAACTTCAAGCCAAGCTTTAAACCGGTTCTCCTCCGTCCAAATTTTACCCATTTCTTCTCTTGTATAACGTTCAATCATGCGTCTTGGTCCTCCCGTTTATTCCCAAATTTTCGTTTCTTCTAAATCAATTAAAACAGCATTCGGATCGTTCGCTAAAATTGTAATATGCCCCATCTTCCGGTCCACTTTTGCCTCTTTTTTCCCGTAATAATGGACATACCACCGCGAATAATCACCCATTTGTTCATTCACACCTGCCACATGTTGCCCTAAAATATTAATCATCACCGCAGGACGAACAAGCTCTGGTTTTAAAAGGGGTAATCCTACAATCGCACGAATATGCTGTGTAAACTGCGAAATATTACATGCCTCAATCGTATAATGTCCCGAGTTATGCGGTCTTGGAGCAAGTTCATTCACATAAAGCGCGCCAGACGTTGTCACAAACATTTCAACCGCTAAAACACCTTCTAACTGTAAAACTTCCGCTAGTTTTACAGCAATCGCACGCGCTTCCTCATGAATATCTCTGTCCAAATTCGCCGGCACAACAGAAGTATGCAAAATATTATTTTGATGTACATTTTCACTTACTGGAAACGTTTCAATTTGTCCTGAAGCATTTCTAGCCACAATCACCGAAACTTCTTTTTCAAACGGAATAAATGCCTCAAGTACACAAGAACCATATTTTAATAGTTCAGATGCTGCATCCACGTCTTCCACACTACGGAGAACAATTTGACCTTTTCCGTCGTAACCGCCCCGTGCCGTTTTCAATACAGCTGGGTAGCCAATACTTTTACTTTGTTCTAAAATATCATCCTTGTCCACCACAACCGCATAAGGGGCAATATTAATATTGACTGACTCCAAATAAGCTTTTTCCAAAATACGATCTTGCGTAATCGATAATAATTCAGACCCTTGCGGCACCTTCACCATATCCTCAATTTTTGCAAGTGCACCGTTATCTACATTTTCAAATTCATAAGTCACCACATCCGCTTTTACAGCCAGCTCCCGTAGTGCCTCCACATCATCATACTCCGCTATAATTTGCTCATCACAAACCTGACCACAAGGAGAATCTATGGTCGGGTCTAAAACAATCACCCGATATCCCATAGCTTTCGCACTAAGCGCCATCATCCTGCCTAGTTGCCCACCTCCGATAATGCCAATTGTGCTGTTTGGTAATAAATACGTTTTATTCAAGTCGATCACTACTTTCTAGTACAGTTTCTTCTAGTGTAGCACGTCTTTTCGCTAATCGGCTAGCAATTAAATCATTAGAAATTGATAAGATTTGTGCAGCGAGTAAACCAGCGTTTGTTGCCCCACTTTCACCAATCGCAACAGTCGCTACTGGAACACCTGCTGGCATTTGTACAATTGACAAAAGTGAATCCATTCCATTTAGCGCGCGCGATTTAACCGGCACACCAATAACAGGCAATGTCGTTTTCGCAGCTACCATACCCGGTAAATGCGCAGCGCCGCCAGCACCTGCAATAATCACTTTAATTCCATTTTCTCTTGCCGTTTCCGCATAACGAAACATTAAATCTGGTGTCCGATGTGCCGAAACAACCTTTTTCTCATAAGAAATTTCGAGCTCATCCAGTATCTCGCATGCTTTCTTCATCGTTTCAAAATCAGAGATACTCCCCATAATAACACCAACATCCACAGACATTTACGGTCCAACTCCTTCTATAAAAGTGAATTTCCGTTTCAACATCTTAATTCTAACAATAGAAATCGCAAATGTCAATTTAAAATCGAACATTTTCAAAACTTAAAACACGAACGTTCGTGTTTTGCAAATCCATAAAAAAAGCCCTGCAAGGAGGACTTCATTTCATTCGTTTTCGCACGCTCTTCACCCAGAACCCACCATGAATTTGTTTTGGCTCTGAAGTAACAATAAACGCCTTCTCATCAATGGCCACTATTTCTTTATAAAGCTTGCGTTCATTTTTCCTTGGGGTTAAAATCTCAAGCATCATCCGCTCACCATCTCGTCCATTCGCAAGCCAACTCGTCACCCCGTACCCCAAGTCCCTAATTTGATTCGGCAAATCCAAATTGTACTGTTGTGTAATCACATTCACCGTGATATAGCCTAAAGCAAGTCTTTCTTCAATTTTCATTCCAATAAATAGCCCCACACCAAATCCAACTGCATATGCAATCACATTTGCGATATTATTCAAGTTATCAAGCACCAAACTAAGTGCCACTACGTAAACCACCATCTCAATTACGCTGACAAAGGCAGCTAAATATCGATAGCCTTTCATTGTCAGTAATAAACGTACCGTTGAGATGGCCACATATAAAATGTTAACAATAAAAATTGTGAGCACAATACCAACTGCCCCATCTACCATCCTTATCCCTACTTCCTATAAAACAAAAAGTCAAACCTGCTTATTTATTATACACTATTCCTATTCCATTTTAACCATCACTTCAAACACTTTCCTAAAAAAAGGTATAAAAAAAGAGCTCAGAAAAATTTCTGAGCTCACAAATTGCCCGGCAGCGACCTACTCTCACAGGGGGAAGCCCCCAACTACCATCGGCGCAGAGAAGCTTAACTACCGTGTTCGGGATGGGAACGGGTGTGACCTTCTCGCCATAGCTACCAGACAAAAGAATGAAAGAACGATGTTCTCTCAAAACTAGAGAAGAAAAGCGTTTAGTTATCCACGTAACGAATCAAGATTAAAAGGTTAAGTCCTCGATTGATTAGTATTTGTCCGCTCCATATGTCGCCATACTTCCACTCCAAACCTATCTACCTGATCATCTTTCAGGGATCTTACTTTCTTACGAAATGGGAAATCTCATCTTGAGGGGGGCTTCACGCTTAGATGCTTTCAGCGTTTATCCCTGCCGCACATAGCTACCCAGCGATGCTCCTGGCGGAACAACTGGTACACCAGCGGTGCGTCCATCCCGGTCCTCTCGTACTAAGGACAGCTCCTCTCAAATTTCCTGCGCCCGCGACGGATAGGGACCGAACTGTCTCACGACGTTCTGAACCCAGCTCGCGTGCCGCTTTAATGGGCGAACAGCCCAACCCTTGGGACCGACTACAGCCCCAGGATGCGACGAGCCGACATCGAGGTGCCAAACCTCCCCGTCGATGTGGACTCTTGGGGAGATAAGCCTGTTATCCCCGGGGTAGCTTTTATCCGTTGAGCGATGGCCCTTCCATGCGGAACCACCGGATCACTAAGCCCGACTTTCGTCCCTGCTCGACTTGTCAGTCTCGCAGTCAAGCTCCCTTGTGCCTTTACACTCTGCGAATGATTTCCATCCATTCTGAGGGAACCTTTGGGCGCCTCCGTTACTCTTTAGGAGGCGACCGCCCCAGTCAAACTGCCCATCTGACACTGTCTCCCCACGCGCTAAGCGTGGCGGGTTAGAATGGTCATACAGCGGGGGTAGTATCCCACCAGCGCCTCCTCGCATGCTGGCGCACGCGATTCTTCGGCTCCTACCTATCCTGTACAAGCGGTACAAACATTCCATATCAGATTGCAGTAAAGCTCCACGGGGTCTTTCCGTCCTGTCGCGGGTAACCTGCATCTTCACAGGTACTATAATTTCACCGAGTCTCTCGTTGAGACAGTGCCAGATCGTTGCGCCTTTCGTGCGGGTCGGAACTTACCCGACAAGGAATTTCGCTACCTTAGGACCGTTATAGTTACGGCCGCCGTTTACTGGGGCTTCAATTCTGAGCTTCGCGAGATGCTAACCCATCCTCTTAACCTTCCAGCACCGGGCAG
>NZ_ALWW01000012.1 GCF_000344175.1 Listeria fleischmannii subsp. fleischmannii LU2006-1
AAAAAAAGCAGCTCGTTTTKKTTGCAAAAATCAAATAATGAATCAGGTGGTTCGTTTAGTAGAGCTTGAGAAGCATTTCTAGCCTTGCCAAAAAGATTTGTTTTAAGTCGACACAACCGTTTTTTTTGAAGGGTACCTGTTCTTGTTGGAGTAGTGTGATTTGTTCTGGCCATCCAGGGACTGTTCGTCCTGCTGAATTTACAACACGGTGGCAAGGCAAATTTAATGTGCGGTCTGTGTGCTTTAAAACATTACCAACAAGACGGGCATTTTTAGGATGCTGAATCATATAGGCGATTTGGCCATAAGTGGTGACTTTTCCTTTAGGAATGCGTTTTATAACAGAATAAACACTATCAATAAATGCTTTTGAAGCCATTTTAAAAACTCCTTTTTTAGTTTAGTATAGCAAATTTTTAGTTTGTCAGGTATGCTAATAGTTGGAAAGATTGGAGTGTGAATAAAATGGTGGATTTTACATATGCAAAAGTAAAGCAACTTGTTGTGCATTTTGTTGGGAATAAAGCGCAAGAAGAAGGCTATGAGATAGCGAAAAATGGCTTGACGGATATTTCGGAGGATTTAAACCGAACGCTTATCTCGATTTTTTGTGATGGTTTTCAAGATGATGATTTTTTTCATTTTACACATGAGACAAGTTTAGATTTTAATGAAGTGTATACGTATTCCAATAATATTTTTACGGATGATATGCATTTTTTAGAAGATACGGAGTCAATTGTAAAGCATTTATATAGTGAATCGACACATCCTAATATTAAAAGTGGAGATGTGTGGATTTTTGAATTGGAAGGCTGCGTTGTGGATGGAAATTTCACGAATGCAATTGGTATTTTTAAAGTAGAAAATAAAGAAGTTTATGTCAAAAATGATTTTAGCGGAAATAATTTTACGATTAGCTATGATACTGGTGTTACAGGAACGGATCTTGATAAAGGATGCTTTATATTTAATGATGCACGTGAAGAGGGGTTTAAAGTACTAGTTTTGAGCCGACTTTCAAAAAATGATTCGATATACTGGAAAGATCGCTTTTTAGCGATTGAGAAAACGGCGGATGAGAAATTTTATACAGAAAGTTTTGTCCATATTTGTACGGATTATATTAAGCAAAAAGAAGATTCTCTCATGGAAAAAGCGAGTTTTGTAAAGGCGACAAGTGAGTATATGCAATCATCAGAAATGCTTGATGTGGATGCTTTTACAGAAAAAACGATTGAAAATCCAGTGCAACAGGCGGAATTTAAAACGATTGTTGAGAATTTTGAGCAAGAAAATAATTTCAGAATGCCAAAAGAATTTCAGGTGGATGAGGAAAAAGCGGAAAAGTTTTCTAAAAAAGTAAGAAAGACGCTTAAGTTAGGGCGAAATATGACGCTTACGATTAAAGACTTGGAAAACTTAAATGAAGATGATTTTGTTCAAGGGTATGATCAGGAACGCGGACGGAACTATATGATTGTATATTTTGATGAATAAAAAAGCGCCTACAAGGCGCTTTCAGACTGCTGACAAACGGCAATCTTCGTTGTTAGCGCCTCCGTTCCGGTGCTCACGTACTCAAGTACGCTCCGCTCCGCTACTCGGCACTGCCTAGAATCTCACCATTTGTCAGCAGTCTGATTTTGGTGAGAAGCGTTTTGTTTTGCGTAATCTTTGAGTTTTTCTACAAGCTAAAAGCGCCTACAAGGCGCTTTTTTATTAGCGGTTTTGGATTACTTCTGTTTTGTAGCCGTCTGGATCGGTGATGAAATAATAGGTTGGGTCGCTACCTGGGAGACCTTTTAAATCTGTAACTGTGTAGCCTGCTTCCACATGTTTTTGATGGGAGGCTTTTAAATCGTCTACACCAACAGCTAGGTGGCCATAGCCATCGCCGATATTATAGGGCTCTTTTTTATCATAATTGTAAGTAAGCTCGAGTTCAAAGCCGCCCTCCTGAAAAGCAAGGTAAACCAGTGTAAATTCATGTTCAGGGAAATCTTTACGGCGTGTTTCTTTTAAATCAAAAGCCTTTGTGTAAAAATCAAGTGATTTATCTAAATGTTGCACGCGGATACACGTATGTAGCATATTTGTCATTTTATTTCCTCCTCTTAGGTTTCTCCCCATATTTTAGTATAGCTGTGCTTGAATTTCAAATTCGAGGGCTCGCGTTGTTTTGTTTCTTGCGTTATAATGGAGCTAGAATTTATGATGAAGGTGTGAGCTAGCATGCTAAATGTTGAACATATTGTAACTGGTCCAGTTGAAGAAAATACGTATGTTGTTCATGACGGGAAGACACTGCTTGTGGTTGATCCTGGAAGTGAGCCGGAGCGAATTGAGAAAATGATTGAGGAGACAGGCGCAAAGCCAGTAGCGATTTTATTAACCCATACGCATTATGATCATATTGGGGCGCTTGATGCGATTCGCGATCGTTATCAGATTCCTGTTTATGTTAGTCCTCTTGAGCAGGAGTGGCTTTCTAATCCCGAACATAATGGTTCAGTGATGTTAAGGGATTACGGTTTTGCTGTGATTAAAGCGCGTCCCGCGGAATTTGAACTAGAGATGCGAGATTATGATTTTTCAGGTATTAAATTTAAAGTCGTACCGACGCCAGGGCATTCGATTGGTAGTGTGAGTTTTATTTTTGATGATTTTGCCATTGTTGGTGATGCACTTTTTAAAGGCAGTATTGGAAGGACGGATCTTTACACGGGAAGTACGGAAACTTTACTGGAGAGCATCCAAACGGAGCTGTTTAGTTTGCCGGATGAGACGATTATTTACCCGGGGCACCGTGAATCTTCTACTATCGGTTTTGAAAAAGCGACGAATCCATATTTTAATTAGGAGGAATGTAAGATGAATGAACATGAATTACTTGAAAATGGCTACCGCAAATATCACGGAGAAAAAGTAGATGTGTATTTTAATGCGTCGATTTGTGAGCATTCTGGGAATTGTGTTCGTGGAAATGGTGAACTCTTTAATTTAGATAGAAAGCCATGGATCTTACCGGATAATGTGTCAAAAGAAGAAGTTATTCGCGTTATTAATACGTGTCCGAGTGGCGCGCTGAAATATATTGTGCATGATGAAGACGAAATTGAAAAATAAGGAGTGGGGCTCATGGAATTTAAAAATGGTGAAAATCGAATTTATGCGGTGAATGATGAAGGCATAGAAGTTGGCGAAATTACATTTACAGATGTTGGGGAATCCATGTTTATTATTGACCACACGGGTGTGGATGACAATATGCGCGGCCAAGGAATTGCGAGTGAGTTAGTTGCACATGCCGTTTCGAAAGCGAGAGCAGAAAACAAAAAAATTATTCCACTTTGTCCGTTTGCAAAAGCGGAGTTTGCTCGAAAAAAAGAGTATCAAGAAGTGGAAGCCAACCGTAAATGAATGTTTTAGATTTGAAAAAAGAGCGAAAAGTGTCATGGCTTGAGCTCTTTTTTGATTTAGTTTTTGTCACGGCAGTTTCGAGTACGACCCACCTTCTTTTAGAAATTGATGAATATCCTAGGCAAGTCGCATTTTATTTTTTAGAATACTTGTTAATGGTAACGCCTATGTTTTGGGCTTGGATTGGTCAAACCATGTTTTTCAATCGTTACGGTGAGAAAATAAAAAAACCAGAAATTTACATGTTAAGCCAGATGTTTTTTCTGATTTTAATGACAGCGAGCTTTGATTTGGAATTTAGTAACACCTTTTATACCTTTATTATTGGTTATGCGGGAATCAGGCTTGTTACAGTTTGCCAATATTTTATTGTAAGTAAAAAGCTCTCGGGGGATGCAAGGCAAATTTCGAGGCTACTTGGGACGATTTTTTTACTTGGCATACTTCTATCCCTAAGTTCTCTTTTTTTTGAAAGTCCCGTCCGCTATAGCGTCATGTATGCAGGGATTTTGCTAGATATTATTTTGCCACTTCTGCTCACGCGCCGCCTGAAAAAAGTGCCTGTAGATTTGCCTCATCTGGCGGAACGTTTTGGCCTATTTGTGATTATTACTTTTGGAGAAAGTATCGTCGCAATTACCAGCCTGCTAGTGGGGCATACGAAAGATTTAAACGTACTTGGCTATACGATAATCAGTTTCGGCCTAATTGCCACCCTCTTTATGTCTTACTTTCACAGTTTTGAACACATCATAGACCAAAAAAAAGAAACAAACGGACAAGTATTACTTTATGGTCATTACTTCATTATTGTTTCGATTATGATTTTAGCTGCCAATATACATTTATTGTTTGCAGGACATCTAGAAAAAAGCATTCTTTTGTTATTTAGTTATGGCGCAGTAGCTGTATTTTTCATCGCTAAACAAGTTGTTTTCGTTTACCATCAAAAAAGAGAAATTGAATTTTCTTTTTGGAAAGATTCCATACTTGTCTTGCTGCTTGTGATCGCTTTTCTAATGAATGAATTTACGGCTCTTCCAGTAGAAATAAGTTTTCTATCGTTATGGCTAATTGCTTTAGTAGACTTGGTGATTCAGTTTAACAAGACAAAGCCAGTTCGCTTAAGCAAGCTTTAATTTATAGAAAAGCCTTTTAAAAATGACACTAAATCTGTTATTTTAAAAGGCTTTTTTTGTTGTTAGCGTAAGAAAAATAAAATAAAAAACTTTCCTCTTGACAAAAAAGTTTCCTTAGTGCAAAATATAATTATCAGATATATAGAAAGAAGGCAGACCTATGGAGTCAGAGGAACTAATCATAAAATAAAAAAAGAAAAAAAAGGGTGCATGGATTCAAAAAACGCATAGTGTTAGCCTTGAAGAAGTACATCGTTCGATTCCTATTCCGAAAAATGCTAGTTTTATGAAAAAATTGCTAGCTTTTATGGGTCCGGGATCGCTTGTTGCAGTTGGATATGTTGATCCTGGTAACTGGGCGACTTCAATTGCAGGCGGGGCGCGTTTTGGATACACATTACTTAGTGTTATTTTAATTTCAAATTTAATTGCGATGCTTTTACAGAGTCTATCTGCGAAGCTTGGAATAGTAACAGGTATGGATTTAGCTCAAGCGACAAGAGCGGCAGTCGGGAAAAAGACATCTGTTGTGTTGTGGATTTTAACGGAACTGGCCATTATTGCAACGGATATTGCGGAGGTCATTGGCTCTGCCATAGCGTTAAATTTATTGTTTGGCATCCCACTTCTTCTCGGTGTGGCGATTACGACGCTGGATGTTTTACTGCTTCTTTTATTACAGAAAAAAGGGTTCCGCATTATTGAATCAATCGTCATTGTTTTAATGACAACGATTTTACTTATTTTTGGTTTTGAAGTGGTGGCATCTCATCCTAATATGGCGCAGTTAATGGAAGGGTACATTCCTAAAAAAGAAATTGCTACAAATCCGGCGATGCTTTTTATTGCACTTGGGATTTTAGGCGCGACGGTGATGCCGCATAATTTATATTTGCATTCTTCACTTGTGCAAACTAGGCGTTATGACCGGAGTAAGGAAGGGAAGAAAGAGGCAGTTAAATTTGCCAAGATTGACTCCACTTTTTCCCTAACTATTGCGTTCGTTATTAATTCGATGATCCTTATTCTTGGTGCTGCTGCATTTCACGGTACGGGGCTTCATGTGACAGAAATTGAGGGTGCCTATGAACTACTTGGTCCGACGCTTGGAATGGGGATTGCGAGCACGCTATTTGCGGTGGCGCTCCTTGCTTCTGGGCAAAATTCAACTATAACGGGTACTTTAAGTGGCCAAATTGTCATGGAGGGTTTTATTCACCTTCGTATGAAACCGTGGATAAGACGGGTGATTACACGACTTCTTGCAGTCATTCCAGTATTTATCGTAACGCTTTTAGCGGGCGAAAAAGGAACAGGTTCATTGCTACTTTGGAGTCAAGTTATTTTAAGCTTGCAACTGCCATTTGCTGTCGTCCCACTCGTTTTATTTACAAGCAGTAAAAAGAAAATGGGAGAATTCGCGAATAGTAAGCTGGTAAAAGTGGTCGCTTGGACAGCTACGTTTATCATTGTAGCGCTCAATATTTTCCTTTTAAGTTATATTTTACTAACAGGACAAGATTTAGGTTAACTCAAAATGCCATGCAGACTTCGCATGGCATTTGCTTTGTTTGTATAGTAAAATGAAGAGGAAGCCTAAGATAAAAGGAGACGCAAATAGTGGGTAATTATCTTGAAATTCCAAACTTAGATAAAAATTTTCCATTTCGTACTTTTACAAATGACGGGGAAGTACTTGTATATCCGCACTGGCATAAGGAAATTGAAATGATTTATGTTCTCCGTGGCAGCTTGAATTTAGGTGTCAACGATGTTCCCATTCAAATGAATGCAGGAGAAATTCAAATCATTAATGGCGGGGATGTGCATTATTTTTTGGCCTCGCCAAACAGCGAACGTATTGTGATTCAGTTTGACCTCGCTTTTTTTCAACAAGATAAAAAGTCAAATGAACAAGCTGATTTAAGACGTTTGTTTCAAACATGCGTAAGCTCTAGTCGTAATTGGGACGATGCGATTCGTTCGAAGATGCGCGAACTTATCTTAACGATTCACGAAGAGGAGCAAAATAAACAAAGCGGATTTGAATATGCGACAAAGGCCAAAATGTTAGAGATGCTCGTTTTATTATATCGGGAAGTCCCTAAAAATGCGGCTACTGGAGAGAATATTTTACGTGATGAGGCCGTTTTAAAATCGCAAGAAACATTAGAGACACTAGATGAAATTTTCTCCTATATTGAAAAACGTTATAAAGAGCCCATTAATTTGCAAGAAATGGCTGATTTGACGGGTTTTAGCACCTACTATTTCACGAAGTTTTTTAAACGTAATACAGGGATGACATTTGTTACTTTTTTAAATGATTATCGTTTAAATAAAGCGAAGTGGATTTTAATGAATGAAGAGTTTCCTATTACGGAAGTTGCTGAAATGACAGGGTTTAGTAGTGTTAAAACTTTTCATCATGCGTTTAAACGCGCGATGGGAATTGCACCGCTTAAATTTAGGAAGACAATATACGAGAAGAATCGGACAATAAAATAGGAAGAATTTCTCTCATTTGTTTTGTATGATTAGCCTATATAAAACGAATGGGGGATTTTTTATGAAGATTGGAATTATTGGTTGTGGTGGTATTGCAAACGGTAAACATATGCCAAGCTTGAAACAAGTGGAAGGCGTTCAAATGGTTGCTTTTTGTGATATTATTTTGGAGCGTGCAAACGATGCTAAACGTGATTTCGGGACTCAAAATGCAAGCGTATACACAGATTATAAAGAGCTTTTGAAAAATGAAGATATTGATGTGATTCATGTTTGTACACCAAATATTTCGCATGCAGAAATTAGCATTGCGGCTCTTCGTGCAGGTAATCATGTTATGTGCGAGAAACCGATGGCTAAAACGGCAAAGGAAGCTCAAGCGATGATTGACGCAGCAAAGGAGACGGGGAAAAAGTTAACAATTGGTTATCAAAATCGCTTCCGCAAAGACTCGCGTTACCTACATACGGTTTGCGAAGACGGAGAACTTGGCGATATTTATTATGCAAAAGCGAAGGCCATAAGACGCCGTGCAGTTCCAACTTGGGGCGTGTTTTTAGATGAGGAAGCGCAAGGCGGCGGTCCGCTTATTGATATTGGAACCCATGCGTTAGATTTAACACTTTGGATGATGGACAACTATAAACCGAAATATGTCGTTGGAAATAGTTATCACAAACTTTCTGGAAATGAAAATGCGGCGAATGCTTGGGGAGCCTGGGATCCGTCAAAATTTACTGTGGAAGATTCGGCGTTTGGTTTTATTACGATGGAAAACGGTGCAACCATTGTCCTTGAAGCAAGTTGGGCACTGAATACGCTTGATGTTGGAGAAGCTAAAACGGTACTTTCTGGAACTTTAGGCGGCGCGGATATGGATGATGGTCTTCGGATTAACGGAGAGGCACACGGATTAACCTTTGAGAAAAAAATTGACCTTGAAACTGGTGGCGTGGATTTCTATGACGGGACTGGCGAGGATCCTGCTGTTTTAGAAGCGCAGTCTTGGATAGAAGCGATTCAGGAGGACAGGGATCCAGTTGTGATGCCAGAACAGGCACTTGTTGTGACGCAAATTTTAGAAGGTATTTATGAGTCAGCCAAAACAGGACAACCGGTATTTTTTAAATAGAAAGCGGGGATGAATGGTGAATCAAAAAATCGGTCTACAAATGTGGAGTGTCAAAGAAGCTTCGGAACGCGATTTTTTCGGAACGCTTGAAGAAGTTGCTAAAATAGGCTATGACGGTGTGGAATTTGCAGGCTACTATGATGTTCAGGCGCCAGATTTAAAGGCGAAGTTAGAGGAGCTTAATTTGGAAGTAGCTGGTTCGCACATTCCGCTTGAGCGTTTACTTTCAGATTTAGATGCCGTTATAAAATACGAAAAGACACTCGGAAATCGTCATATTGTATGCCCTTACGCGGATTTCAAATCGGAGGCGGAATGGGTAGAATTAGCGCACAAGTTTGAACGAATTGCGGAAAAAGTGGTAGAGGCGGGAATGACGTTTAGTTATCACAATCATGCTCATGAATTTAGAACCATTAAAGACGAATATATTTTAGATTTTCTGCTAAAAAAAGCACCACATGTATCGCTCGAACTAGATACGTATTGGGCGGAATTTGCTGGTGCGTCGGCGCCGGAATATATGAAAAAATATAAAAACAGAATGCCCCTTATTCACCTAAAAGATCGTTTAGGAGACGAGAGCACTGAAATCGGAAGTGGCAATTTAGATATCCAAAGCTTTATACATGCAGCACGTGAAAATGGAACGGAATGGCTTATTATAGAACAGGAAGCCTTTCAGAAATTTGAACCATTAGAAAGTGTTAAAATGGGCTTTTTGAGCCTTGAAGGGATGGTTGCAAAATGATACAAGTAACAGTTTGGAACGAATTTCGCCATGAAAAAGAAAATGAAGTGGTAAGAAATATTTATCCGGACGGAATTCATATGCAAATCGCATCATTTTTAAAGGAAGCGGGATATGAGGCGCAAACAGCCACACTGGATGAAGCTGAACATGGTCTTACGGAAGAAGTTTTAGCCAAGACCGATTGTTTGATTTGGTGGGGGCATATGGCGCATGATGCGGTGGATGAAGAGATTGTGTCACGTGTCCAAAAGCATGTTTTGCGAGGTATGGGGCTTGTTGTGCTTCATTCTGGGCATATGTCGAAAATTTTTATGCGCCTTATGGGAACGAGTTGTGATTTGAAATGGCGCGAGGCGGATGAGCGTGAACGACTTTTTGTAGTGGATCCGACACATCCGATTGCTGAAGGGATTCCCGAGTCATTTGAGCTTTTAAAAGAGGAGATGTACGGGGAACATTTTGATATCCCTGCGCCCGATGAGACTGTGTTCTTAAGCTGGTTTGAAGGCGGTAATGTGTTTAGAAGTGGCATTACGTATAAGCGAGGCAACGGGCGAATTTTTTACTTCCAGCCTGGGCATGAATCTTATCCAACCTATTACAATGAATGGGTTCAAAAAGTCATTATAAATGGTGTCAAATGGTGTTCAGAAAATCGAAAGACCTATCCGGTTTATGGGAATCAAAAACCATTTTATGCGATTGAAGGGAGTAATGAAAAATGAAATTAGGCGTTTTTACACCATTATTTGCGGATTTAAGTTTAGACGAAATGCTTGATAAAGTAGCGAAAAGTGGACTTGATGCGGTGGAAATTGGAACAGGAGGAAATCCTGGTAATCATCACTGCCCAACAGACGAGCTTTTAGAAAGTGAAGAAGCACGTACAGCATATTTGGCGAAATTTAAAGAGCGCGGCATTCAAATTAGCGCGCTTAGCTGTCACGATAATCCAATCTCGCCAGTGAAGGAAGAACGAGAAGCGGCAGATACTATTTTACGGAAGACGATAAAGCTTGCGGCACTTTTAGGTGTGCCGGTTGTGAATACCTTTTCGGGAACTGCGGGGAATTCAGACGAAGCGACTGCGCCAAACTGGCCTGTCATTCCGTGGCCAACTGTTTATAGTGATATGAAAACTTGGCAATGGGAAGAGAAATTAGTTCCGTATTGGAAAGAAATTGGCGAACTTGCGGAGGGGCACGGGATTAAAATTGGTATTGAATTACATGGCGGCTTTTTGTGTCACACACCATATACGATTTTAAAGTTGCGTGAGATGACAAATGACGCAATTGGTGTCAACCTTGACCCAAGCCATCTTTGGTGGCAGGGAATTGATCCGGTTGGCGCGATTAAAATTTTAGGCGAAGCCGGTGCAATTCATCATTTCCATGCGAAAGACACCTATTTAGACCAAGATAATATGAATCTATACGGTCTTTTAGACATGCAACCTTATGGGGAAGTTAAAACGCGTGCGTGGACTTTCCGTTCAGTGGGTTGTGGTCATAGTTTAGCGGAATGGTCGGATATGATGAGTGCACTTCGCACATATGGCTATGATTATGTGGTGAGTATTGAGCATGAGGATCCATTAATGTCGATAGATGAAGGGTTCAAGCGAGCGGTTACGAATTTACAATCTATTTTAATTCGTGACGTGCCGCAAGATATGTGGTGGGCCTAATGGAAAAAGTGAATTTAGTCATTATTGGTTTTGGTGGCATGGGATCTTATCATGTGGAGCTGGCTAAGATGAGTGAGCATGTTGTCCCTGTTGGTGCATTTGATATTGATGAAAAAGTACATGAAAAAATTCGTGAAAAAGGATTGCGGGTTTACCGTAGTTATCAGGAAGTTTTGGCGGATGAATCAGTGGATGCGGTTTTAATTGCTACGCCAAACGACGTGCATAAAAAATTAGTCATTCGGGCGCTTGAATCCGGAAAGCATGTGTTATGTGAAAAGCCTGTTACTTTAAATACAACGGAGTTAAAAGAAATTTTAGCTGTTGCAGAGAAAACGGGTCGGACGTTTATGGTACATCAAAATAGGCGTTATGATCAAGATTTCTTGATTGTAAAACGGATGATTCAAGAAAAATCAATTGGGGATGTTTACCGCATTGAATCGCGTGTGCAAGGTGCAAATGGTATTCCAGGTGACTGGCGCCATTTAAAAGCGCAGGGCGGCGGTATGGTTCTTGATTGGGGCGTTCATTTGCTCGATCAATTATTGTTTATGGTTGATTCGAAAATAAAGCATGTATCTGCCAACCTAAGTTTTATCCTAGGGGACGAAGTTGATGACGGTTTTGTAAGTACGATTACGTTTGAAAACGGGGTTACCGCGCATATTGAAGTTGGGACGACTAATTTCATTAAGCTACCGCGCTGGTATGTGCTTGGAACAAACGGAACGGCGGTCATTCGTGACTGGGATTTAAGCGGGGAGGTTGTTATTGCGACTGAAAACCTGCATAACTCGCAGCCGACTCCAATTCAAGCAGGACAAGGGCTCACAAAAACGATGGCGCCCCCTTCTGAAGAGGCGACTGAAACGCGCGCTCTCCCTGCTCCGCTCGAAATGGAGACTAGTTTATATAATAACTTTGCGGATGTTATTTTAAAACAGGCGACTCCAATTGTGAAAAACGAGGAAGTGTACCGTGTTTTAACTTTAATTGAAGCGATTTTTAAAGCAGCTGAAGAAAATAAAGTGATTGAAAACTTTGATACAATTTAAAAAATCCATCCCGTATGCGCTACTTTTTGTTTAAAAATTTCTCGTTGTGGAACACTAATAAAGAAGACAATTTTGTTAGGAGGAATTTTACATGACTGAAGATAAAGGACTTTCCGACATATTAAAAGGTGCTAAAGATAAAGTCGTCGGAGAAGCAAAAGATTCATATGGTAAGCTTACGGGAGATAAAGCCAAACAAGGTGAAGGTAAAGCACAAAAAGCAAAAGGTACAGTAAATGAAAAAGTTGGCGAAGCAAAAGATAAGTTATCAGATGAATAAATGAAGAACAGCTTGGTTTCTTATAATGGGAACTAGGCTGTTTTTTTAGAAAAAAGGAGGGTTTTCTTTGGAAAAAGTTCTATTTGTATTGCTCGAGGAATTCGCTGATTGGGAACTAGCCTCCCTTGCAGCTGCTTTAAATGAGGAGCCGGAAAATGGCCAGGCTAAACGTTATTTAGTGGAAACTGTATCGCTTAAAAAAGAGCCCATTAAATCAATTGGTGGAATTACAGTCCTTCCAGATTATGCATTAAATGAGGTGCCAACCGATTTTTCCGCCCTGATTTTAATTGGTGGGAATTCTTGGCGAAAAAAAGAAAGTGAAGATGTAATGGAACTGGTTCATTATGCGATTAGCCGAAATGCTGTTTTGGGAGCGATTTGTGACGCCGCTTATTTTATAGGCTCCCATGGCATTTTAAACGAAGTGAAACATACGGCTAATTTTCTGGAAGAGTTGCAAGAGGTTCCGCTTTATACAGGTGAAAAGTATTTTGAAGCGAAGCAAGCGGTTCGTGATGGCTCAATTGTGACAGCAAATGGCTCCGCAATTTTTGAATTTGGTAAAGAGGTCATGCTTGCCATGGATGCATTTCCAAAAGCCGAAATTTTAGAATGGTACGATTTCTTTAAATTAGGTTACTATGAGGCAAAAAAGAAACATCCATCCTAATTCTAAAGCCAAGGTGGTACTCGCCTTGGCTTTAACAATCTTCTGGGTTAATAATAGAAAGGGTCATGTGATCTTCCCATTTTCCATTTATTTTGACATTTTTCCGCGCGATACCTTCTTTTTCAAAACCAGCTTTTTCTAAAACACGCATGCTCCGTAGGTTATGTGGCATAACACCTGCTTCAAGTCTGTGTAAATTTAATTTAGAAAAAGCAATAGCAACCACTTGTTTTACGGCCTCCGTCATATAGCCTCGTCCATTGACTTCACGGTCTAAAAAATAACCGACCCAAGCACTTTGTAAGCTATGACGTAAAACGCCTGTTAATGCAATAATACCAACGATGGAACCAGTCGCTTTTTCTTCAATAACATACGAATACGCGTGGTCATTTTCAGAACTTAATTTTGCCTGAATAATCCGATTTTTTTGCCCCTCTAATGTATAAAACTCATCTTTTCTAAGTCCTGTATAGTTTTGGAAAAACTCACGATTACGTTCTTCAAGTGCAAGCAATTCGGTGGCATCATCTAGTTCCATATAGCGAAGTGAAATCAAAATTTTCAGCCCCTTTTTTTAATTTTAGTATACACAAAAGTTAGGGAAACGAAAAGCTAGCGTGTTAAACATAATTCAATATCACGTAAATAAACTTCCTGCCCTTGTTTTAGAGTTAAAGTGAGTCTCGATACAACGCCTAGAAAATCGTTATTCATCCGAATCTTCTCTGTGATTACTACACGCGTTTTATTTTCGTTCGTTGCTTTATATTCTTCAAAAATGTAGCCGCTAAAAAAGCGATGTTTAATTTTATAGATGCGATATTGATTGGTTTTTTCGTCAATTCTATAAAAATCTAATTGTTGTCCGTTTGAATAAAATTCAGTTATTTTATTTGAGGAAGGTTCAGTTTGCATTCGTACGATATCTGTTCGCCAAGAAACATTACTTCTATAAGCCAGTAGATTCCAAACTTTTTCAACTGGCGCAGAAACGATGCGTTCTGCTACAGATTTTTCATATAGCCACATAAAAATTCCCCTTTCTTTCAAAGTTAACGTTCTTATACCTGTTTTCTTTTTGTTTGAAACGTAGTTGACATAAATTCAAATATGGTATATTCTGCTAATGAACAGGAAGTGTTGAAATTGAGAATTATCGTACCATTCGTAGAAAAGATTTCCTCTGCACAAATGAAGAAGACAGGGCATTGTGTAGAGGCTAAAAAATTTGAAAATCCTTGTCGGTAAAAGTTGGCATCATCACATTTAAGATGGCTTATTTGTGTTGCCCTTTTCCCGGCACTGACTGAAAATGGATTAAAAGGCCAAAGACAATTGCGTTTGTCTTTGGCCTTTTGTTTGAAACGAAACAGGAGGCGAACGAAAATGCTTCCTGTTTTTTATTTTGGCTGAAAGAGGAGATTAAAATGAGTATTTTAGAAGTGAAAAATTTAACACAAAGTTTTCCAGACCGTATGCTTTATAAAGGAGCAGAATTTAATATTTATAAAGGAGAACATGTTGGGGTTGTGGGGCGTAATGGAGCAGGTAAAAGTACGCTTTTACAAATTTTATTAGGTACGCTTCTACCAGATGATGGAGCTATAAAATGGCAGTCCGGCATACAAGTCGGGCATTTAGATCAATATGCAGAAATAAACGGGGATTATTCCATTTTGGCGTATTTAAAGCTAGCTTTTCAGTCCCTTTTTGAAGAAGAGGAGAAGATGAACGAGCTCTATGCAAGTGGAGACAGTGAGGCGATTTTAAAAGCTTCGAAAATTCAAGAAGAGTTATTACAGTTTGATTTTTACGGTATTGATCGCAAAATTACAGAAGTAACGAAAGGACTTGGGATTGATGAATTTGGTTTAGACCAGCTTGTTAAAAATTTAAGTGGTGGTCAACGTGCAAAAGTGATTTTAGCTAAGTTGCTTTTAGAGGAACCAGATGTGCTTATTTTAGATGAACCGACTAACTTTTTAGATACCTTTCATATTGACTGGCTAGGAAATGTACTCAAAAATTCAAAGGGCGCATTTATTCTGGTGTCGCATGACGAAACTTTTTTAGATCATGTCACCACACATATTTTAGATGTTGAATTTGGGACGATTAAAAAATATACAGGAAGTTATAAAGCGTTCCTAAAGCAAAAAGCGCATTTACAAGAGTCCTATTCACGTGAATATACAAAACAACAAAGAAAAATTTCGGAAACAGAAGCTTACATTCGCAAAAATAAAGCAGGGGTTAATTCAAAAATGGCGAGGGGACGGCAAAAGCAATTGGATCGTCTCGAAAGGATAGCTCCTCCCACATTTCACGAAAAACCTCGCTTTCAATTTAAAGAAAAAAACGATTTAGTGAGTGGGGAAAGTTTAGTCGTATCTGACCTTTTGGTCGGCTATGAAAAACCTCTGCTACCAAAACTGAATTTTCGTGTGCACGCTGGTGAGAAGTTTGTCATTACGGGATTTAATGGTATTGGGAAATCCACCCTTCTGAAAACCATTTTAGGTGAAATAAAGGCCTTAGGAGGGGAGATTCACTTCGCTAAAAATGTGCATATCGGTTATTTTGAGCAAGATTTAGTTTTTGATGCGAAAGAGATGACGCCCCTTCAATATATTCAAAATAAGTTTAAGACAAAAAGTGTGAAAGAAGTGCGGCAAATTCTAGCTCGTAGTGGTATTCGTGCCGAATTTGTTGACCGTCCGATTGAAACGCTGAGTGGCGGTGAACAAGCCAAGGTGAAGTTAACAGAATTGCTTCTTTTAGAAACCAATTTCTTAATTTTAGATGAGCCAACTAACCACTTAGATGCTCTTGCCAAAAAGGCTTTAAAGGAGGCGCTTCAAACTTATTCAGGCACAGTTCTTTTAGTTTCACATGAAGCCGATTTTTATAAAAATCTCACCGAGCGAGAGTTAAAGTTGTGAAGGAGAATAGATTTTATTACAATAAAAAAAGGAGGGGTTAGGATGAAAACAAATGTAAGTCTGTTAATTAAAAAATCTGTCGATGCTGTTTTTGAAGCCTTTATTAATCCGGAAATCAACAACAAAATTTTGGTTTACAAAAAGCTCTGGAAAGTTAGTTGAGGGGGAGGAAATAACTTGGGAATGGGAAATGTATGGTGTTTCAGATGAGATTTCAGTTTTAGAAATCATTCCTAATAACCGTATTCATATTCGCGATTCAAACTTAAAGGAAACTATTTTTGCATTTGAAAGTTATTCAGAAACAGAAACGATTGTTAAAATTGAAAATGGCGAATTTGATCAGCTTAGCGAAATCGTGGATAGCACAGAAGGCTATACGCTCGTCTTAAGTGGCTTAAAAGCTTATTTAGAACATGGCATACAATTAAATTTAGTTGAAGATAAACATCCAAAGGCACGAATTGATAGAGAAAAATAGTTGGCTAATTGATAAATGAAAAAATTATCACAAATATTGACTCTGTTTTCACAAACTGAACATCGCTTTATATCAACTTTTTTAGCAATAAAAGAGGAAAGAATGTTCAGTTTGTATTTATTTTTAGTTTATAAATATTATTATTTACTGTTGACATCTTCTTAAAATCAGATGATAATTTAAGTGTGAGTAGTCACGAATTAAAGCTTTTAGGAGGAATTTATATGTCATTAATTGGAAAAGAAATTGAAGAGTTTACAGCAAAAGCTTTCCATCAAGGTGAATTTATCGATGTATCATCTGAAAACTTTAAAGGAAAATGGAGTGTCGTATGCTTTTATCCAGCAGATTTCACTTTTGTTTGCCCAACAGAGCTTGAGGATTTACAAGACCAATATAAAACGCTTCAAGATTTAGATGTAGAAGTTTATTCTGTTTCAACAGATACCCACTTTACACATAAAGCGTGGCACGATTCTTCAGACGCGATTAGTAAAATTGAGTACATAATGATTGGCGATCCATCCCACAATATTTCACGCATTTTCGATGTGCTTGATGAGGAAGAGGGCTTAGCAAATCGCGGCACATTTATTATTGACCCAGACGGCATTGTTCAAACCGTTGAAATCAACGCAGATGGTATTGGTCGCGACGCTAGTACTTTAATCGATAAAATTCGTGCAGGTCAATATGTACGCAATAATCCAGGCGAAGTTTGCCCAGCCAAATGGAAAGAAGGCGCTGAGACGCTTAAGCCAAGTCTTGATCTTGTAGGGAAAATCTAAAGATGGCTTTAGAAAAAGAAATCAAAGAACAGCTAGCGGGTTACCTGGAATTACTTGAGCAAGATATTGTTTTAAAAGTAAGTGTCGCATCAGATGAGAACTCAAATAAGCTGGCAGAATTTGTAACAGAAATTGCTGCAATGTCGCCTAAAATCCACATGGAAAAAGGAAATCTCGCAAAAACGCCTAGTTTCAGTGTAGAACGTGTAAATGAGGACATGGGAATTGTTTTTGCCGGAATTCCACTTGGTCACGAATTCACTTCATTTGTTTTAGCTATTTTACAAGTGAGCGGTCGTTCGCCAAAGGTCGATGAAAAAATTATTTCGCAAATTAAAAAGATTAGCGGAACGTTTCATTTTGAATCCTATGTAAGCCTAACTTGCCACAACTGCCCGGATGTCGTACAGGCGCTCAATATTATGAGTATTTTAAACCCGAATATTAGCCACACGATGATTGAAGGCGGTATGTTTAAAGATGAGGTGGAAGCGAAAAACATTATGGCTGTTCCGACAGTTTTTGTAAACGGCGAGCCATTTGGAAATGGCCGAATGACCATCGAACAAATTGTAACTAAAATTGCTGGAGCCGTTGACGCTTCTGAATTTGAGGACAAAAAACCGTTTGATGTGCTCGTTATTGGCGGTGGACCGGCGGGTGCTAGCGCAGCGATTTATGCGGCTAGGAAAGGCATTCGAACGGGTATCGTAGCCGAAACTTTTGGTGGCCAAGTGTTAGAGACTTTAGGCATCGAAAATGTTATTGGAACAAAATATACGGAAGGTCCGAAACTGATGGCGCAAGTGGAGGAACACGTGAACGAATATGATGTGGACGTGATGAAATCCGTACGCGTAGCTAGTCTTACGAAAAATGAACAAGTTGAAGTAACGCTTGAAAATGGTGCTGTTTTGACGAGTAAAACGGCAATCATTTCAACGGGCGCTAGATGGCGTAATATTGGCGTTCCCGGCGAATCAGAGTTTAAAAATAAAGGTGTCGCTTACTGTCCGCACTGCGATGGTCCTCTTTTTGAAGGAAAAAAAGTCGCTGTAGTCGGCGGTGGTAATTCTGGGATTGAGGCTGCAATTGATCTTGCGGGAATCGTTAAGCATGTAACAGTGCTCGAGTTTATGCCAGAATTAAAAGCAGATCAAGTGCTACAAAAACGCCTATATTCCTTGCCAAATGTCACGGTGCTTAAAAACGTTCAAACGAAAGAAATTACGGGTGATAGTAAAGTAAACGGTGTGACTTATGTGGACCGTGAAACAAATGAAGAAACGCATATTGATGTAGAGGGCGTCTTTATTTTAATCGGTTTAGCACCCAATACAGAATGGTTAGAAGGCACGGTAGAACGCACAAAAATGGGCGAGATTATTGTCGATAAGCACGGTGCAACAAATGTACCAGGTGTGTTTGCGGCTGGTGATTGTACGGACAGTGCTTATAAACAAATCATTATTTCAATGGGCTCAGGTGCGACAGCTGCACTAGGCGCGTTTGATTATATGATTCGGAATTAAAAAATTAGCAGGCATAAATAGTGCCTGCTAATTTTTTGCGATTGTAAAATAGGAATCTTGGCTGTTGGTGGAAAAACTTTACAAAACTTGACTTATAATTAGCAGTAAATGCTTATTTCTATCTACGAGTTCACTAATTAATCGCTTGGCAACTTGATACAATATTGCTACTTGTATCTCTTTCAGTTATAATAAGAATTCTAAAACACAACAAAGGGGCTAACAACATGACATTTTTTAAAGTATTACAATCATTTTGGGTTAATTTTGCAAATTTCAAGGGAAGAGCAAGTAGAATGGAGTTCTGGTGCAATTTTATTTTGTACTATGCAATAGGGAGAACATTAGGCCTATTTATGGAAGAATCACTAATCATTCTTATTTCTCTTAGTGTGTTTGAGCTTATTCTAATTATTCCGCTAATTGTGCGCCGTTGTAATGATGCAAATGTCGGAAAAGGCTATAAAAGAACACTGATTACTGCTTATATCATCGTCAGTTTCCTCCCACCAATTGCTGACATTCTTTTTTTACTTTTAATTATTGCGAATATTTTTGTAATCGTATCTTTCCTTATTATCGGGACAAAACCTTCGGAAAAAATGGATGGAAATCTATAAAATTTTATTATAAATAACTCGAAATTACAAAATAGGGATAATTATTTTAAGAATAAACCACCCCAAGCCTAGTCGTTTGGGGTGGTTTTGATTAGATTAATGAATAGTGTTTCGTTTATTTGTTTAAAAATAAAAAGCCTTGATTCCTCAAGGCTTTTTGTGCAGACGGAGAAACGGGGATTCGAACCCCGGCGCGAGTTAGACCCGCCTAACAGATTTCGAGTCTGTCCCCTTCAGCCGGACTTGGGTATTTCTCCACAACAGAAATTATTGTATAATAAATCGCTCTAAAAAGCAACTGCAAGCTGTTTGTAATAGGGAATTCACAAGTTTTTTTGTAAAAAGATGATATCGTTTTCATGAAGTGGTAAAATAAAAGTATCTTAACTAAAGAGGTGGATATATTGGAACAGTTAAAACTTGGCGGTAAACTTGCGGCACCTAGTATTGCGATTGGCTGTATGCGAATGGCAGATTTGTCGGTTGAAAAAGCGGAAAAAGTGGTTAGAACCTCAATTGAAAATGACTTAAACTTTTTTGATCACGCGGATATTTATGGTGGCGGAAAATCAGAAGAAATTTTTGCAGAGGCGCTTCAAATGACAGCCGCTACACGCGAAAAGATTATTTTGCAATCGAAATGTGGAATTCGAAATGGTTTCTTTGATTTCTCGAAGGAACATATTATAAATTCGGTTGACGGGATTTTAAAACGGTTGCGTACGGAGTATTTGGATGTCCTGTTACTACATCGTCCGGACACGCTTTTTGAACCGGAAGAGGTTGCAGAAGCTTTTTCTGAGCTTGAAAAAAGTGGGAAAGTACGTCATTTTGGTGTAAGTAATCAAAATCCGTTGCAAATCGAGCTTTTAAAGAAAAATGTGGAGCAAGATTTAATTGCGAATCAGCTACAATTTAGCATTATGCACACGGGCATGATTGATGCGGGGCTGAATGTGAATATGACGGTGGATGCTGGTGTCGTTCGTGATAGCGGAATTTTAGAATATAGTCGGCTAAACGACATGACCATTCAAGCATGGTCGCCGTTCCAATACGGATTTTTCGAAGGCGTGTTCTTGGATAACCCGAAATTTCCTGAATTAAATCAAGCAGTGAATAAGTTAGCGGAGAAATACCAAGTGACAAACTCAGCAATTGCGGTTGCGTGGATATTACGGCATCCAGCTAAAATCCAAACCGTCCTTGGAACGATGAATCCTGAACGAATCGCAGGAATCCGCAAAGGAGCAGATATCCAATTAACGCGCGAAGAATGGTATGAAATTTATCGTGCAGCGGGAAATGTGCTGCCATAAAATAAAAAGGCTGATAAATTCAGCCTTTTTATTTTGAAGTAGACGTTTTTTCATCATGAATTTTACTTAGTTGCTGGCCGATATAGTTGATATTTCTAGATGATAGGGTTCGCTGAATGATAATGGTATTTTGCGACGCCGGATATTCGCCGTAATCAAGATTGGTGAGGAGAATATCAGGTTCTTCTGGACTAAAATCATCTAAAAAGACGATATTAAATGATTCTAAGAAAAAGCTACATATAGTCTTTTCGATATGCTTATTGGCGAAATAAGTTAAATCAGTTGCAAGCTTTAATTTAATTTGAGGTTCAAAATCATAATGAAGTTGGTAGTGCAAAAATAGCAAACCGTATTTGGATGTTAAATAGGTTTCGGATAAAAATAAAGAGTCACTTGTTGTACGATATAAATGCTTAATTAATTTCTGGATGACTTTTTTTGTATTGGATAAATAATTATTCGGTGTTGGGGCATTTAAACGATTGAAGTACGGGTAGCCGTTTAAATCCGTCGTGAAAGCTGGAAATAATTTTGCAAAGAGATGGTAGGAAAAACTAAAAATAATTGCGGGATGTAATTCTTGTATTAAGGTTCCTACTGATAATGAATTCGAAAATGCATGGGTAGACTGATATAAAGCTGTATTTTGGGCTTTATTAAAGATATAGTTCTCCTCGAGCAACTTAAACGTTGAAATATTTTCAGATTGAATAAGTAGCATGAAATAAAGAAATATCATTTCAGGCGAATTTTTTTCAAGCGTATTAGTAGGCCAAGACCTAACTTTTTTTTGAAAGCGATCGAATACAGGATTACGATGTGTGACTGTATCCCACCAATCTTCTTTTTCAACAAAATGACCGTGTCTGCGACGAATAATTCCAATAGCAATAAAAAATTCCAATTGACGCATTTGGATGGGTGTGAGTAAAACATCGGTATCGTTTATCATAAATTGTGCGAGCCTATGAATATGTTTTTCGTTAACCGTAGCAAACGGCCAAATCGCCCCGCCGTAAATTTTCCAAAAAATAATGTTAATCAGTAGGCGCACATGTGTTTCTTTGCCTACTAGTGTCGAATTTCCCTTGGTAATTTCAACAGAATAAGGTTTAAGGCCATCACGCAATTTATTCGTAACGCGCCTTATCGTGGCATCACTTGTATACATACGTAAAGAAAAACTTTCCGCATTTTGATAATCTTCATCAAGAAGAGCTAAAAAAAGTTGAAAAGTGATTGTATTTTCTACTAAATAAATAAGGAATTGTCGAATTTTTACGGCTGTGCCTTCAATACTTAGCCGGAAACCCTTTCCTTTATTCGTTTGCAGAACTATTTCATGTCCAGAATAGAAGGTACTAAGATCCTCTTCTAGTTGACTGATTATTTTTAAAGTTAAAGAAGAGCTGATCCCCAGTTCAGTTTGAATTTCTTTCGTTGTAAACCATTTTTCATCTTTTCGAAGTAAAATAAATAGTTGCCATTCATGAAAAAGATTTGAGTCAATCAAACTTAAATCTAACTTCATTATGATTCCCCACTTTTTTAAAAAATTAATATCCCTGTACGAGTATTATAGCACTAGATTGTTTTTGAGGGCAGTAGTTTGTGCAAAATGTTCGTGATACTGACTATCATTCTCAATTAGCGTATAAAATTATCAATTGCATTGAATATGAACTATAAATATGGTAAAATATAGTTGAATTAAATAATAATAATTTTAAAGTAAATCTGTTTCTCACGATAGTGGGAGCAGATTTTCGTGTTTTTAAGGGTAACGAAAATGATTCTCAAGTAGAAAGGATGAGTCAAATGCAAAAAATACGTGAAAATGGAGCTCTAATTGCGACTATTGTAAGTGGCGTACTCATACTGCTTGGTTGGCAACTGGATGGGAAAATATCGGGCGTAAGCAGTGCCATTATTTTCATCACAGCATTTATAATAGGAGGCTTCGATCAGGCAAAATCAGGCATTAAAGACACACTGAAGACGCATAAATTAAACGTTGAGTTGCTAATGGTATTAGCTGCAACAGGCGCTTCCATCATCGGATACTGGTTTGAAGGGGCCATTTTAATTTTTATTTTTTCACTAAGCGGCTCTCTCGAAACCTATACAACCAATAAAAGCAGACGTGAAATCACGAAATTAATGGCACTGAAACCTGAAACAGCCTTTTTACAAGGGGAAAAAGGAGAGTTAACAGAAGTCTCCGTAAGCGACCTCAGAATCGGCGATCTCATTTTAGTGCGCCCAGGTGAAAGTGTTCCCATTGATGGCCAAATTAAAAATGGTATAACCACGATTAATGAGGCAACCATTAACGGAGAATCCATGCCAAAAGAAAAGAAGCAAGGCGAAGATGTATTTGGTGGAACCGTCAATTTAACTGGCGCTATTACAGCATCCGTAAGTAAAAAGGAAGAAGATACAGTGTTTAGCCAAATCATTCGCATGGTACAAGAAGCCGAAAATAAACCTTCTGAAACAGCTGCGTTTATCGAGCGCTTTGAAGACAAGTATGTAAAAGCCGTTCTAATCCTAGTAGCCATCATGCTTTTCCTTCCTCATTTTGCCTTAGGTTGGACATGGATGGAGACCTTTTACCGGGCAATGGTGCTTTTAACTGTTGCCTCGCCGTGTGCTCTGGTCGCGTCCGTCACGCCCGCCACACTTGCTGCTATTTCAAACGGAGCAAGGCACGGTATTTTGTTTAAAGGGGGAATCCACCTTGAACATCTAAAAGCCGTCCATGCAGTGGCATTTGATAAAACTGGAACGCTAACAAAAGGGACGCCAGCTGTGACAGATTTTATTTTGCCAGATGAGAAAGAAGCCGAAGACATTCAAAATGTCGTTTATACGCTCGAAAAAAATTCCACACATCCGCTAGCAAAAGCGATTTCAGATGCCCTTGACCTTCGTTCTGCGACATACTTACCTGAACTTGTGACCGAAGATGTACCTGGTTTTGGCGTGCAAACAAATTACAATGGTCATGTTTTTAAAGTAGGAAAGCCCGATTTTATAGGCGCAGAAAATACAACTTCATTCCAAGATGAATACGCCGAAGATTTAGCCAAAGAGGGGAAAACGATTGTGTATGTATCGAAAGATGACCGGGTTGTCGCTCTCCTTGGTTTAATCGATCTTGAACGTGAGGAAGCTAGGACAACGATTTCAGCCCTCCAGTCGAGTGGTTTAAAAACGATTATGGTGACAGGTGATAATGAAGCGACAGCACTTGCTATTGGGGAGAAAATTGGAATTGATTATGTTATAGCGGGTTGTTTACCTGAAAATAAGGTGGCAGTGATGGAAGATTTAAATACTGTGTATGGAAGCGTATGTATGGTAGGCGACGGCATTAATGATGCCCCGGCACTTGCCCATGCAACGGTCGGAGTCGCAATGGGTGAGGGCACAGATATTGCTATGGAAGCGGCGGATATTGTGTTAATGAAAAATGATTTAGAAAAGCTTGCTTATGCAAGGAAACTATCTGTCAGACTTTCTCGTGTTGTCAAACAAAATATCGTTTTCTCCATTGCGGTGATTTGTTGTCTAGTTCTACTCAATGTTTTTCAAACGATAAACTTACCATTTGGCGTTATCGGACATGAAGGAAGTACGATTTTAGTTATCTTAAATGGTTTACGTCTACTAATTCCAAATCGTAAATGGATGAAACAGGGGCAGAGTAGAAGTAATAAAAAGACACGGAAACCTCAAATTTATGCTATAAAAGAAGTGCTCTAAAAAGCCAAAAAAACCTTCTAATTGGAAGAAGGTTTTTTGGTCATTTTTTTTATCCATTTGACGAGCAAGTAGACGATTGTTAAAAAAAATGCCTGCATAAATGAAAAGCAGTCCGACTGGAACGAAAATAAATCCAGGTTCTTGTACAATACCGTTTGCATCAATAGTTGTACCGACAATAAGGGAAACGACAAATGAAATCAGCCCTAGAGCGATACAGATTAGTCCGCTATATTTAAATAAAGTATTCATTATATTCATCCTTTCATTAAAAGAAGATAGTTGTAAAAGTAAAGAGGCCTGTTTATAGTGATAGTATACCGTATAAAAAAACGAAAAGCAATATATTTTTATCGAAAAACGATAAACGAGGTGTAGATATGTTGAATCTAAGCCAACAATTACAAAAATAATTCAGTATTTTGACAGTCATAAAAATGTTTCGTTAGTGGTTCAAGAAGGATCGTTTGCCAAACAGCAGTATATGGATAAATATTCGGATTTAGACTTAAATGTTTGGTTTTCTAAAGAAATGGACTTTACAAACGATCTTACCTGGTTGAGCGAACTAGGAGAGGTGCTTGTTGCAGTGCCGCTTGATTTTCCGGTTCAAGATGGTATGCGCTCGCTAATTGTTATTTTTGAAAACGGCGTAAAAGTGGATTTTTCTTTCTGGCCAATTGAATTTTTAGAGCAGCCATTTCCTTATTATGATGCGTATTTGATTTTGCTGGATAAGGCGAATTTAAGCGAGAAACTTGTTCCTTTTTTAAAAAAGAGCGAAGTGACACAAATGGATGAAAAAGCATTTCAAACGCTTGTGGATGAATTTTATTTGGAGATGCATTATGTGGCAAAATTTCAAAAAAGAGGCGAATTTTGGTTTGTTGCGGCATTAAAAGCGGGCATTCGAGAAAATTATTTTTTGCCACTCTTAGAACAAATCGCGATTTTAGAGGGAAAGTCGCCATCTTTTTTAGGCCGTCACATGAATGACTGGCTATCCCCCTTTTGGCTAAACAAAATTCAGCTTTTATTTAAAGAAAATGATTCTAAAGAGGTTTTCGCTTTATTTTCCGAACTATACCAAGAAATCGCTAGAAAAATGGATTTTCAGTTTGACCAAAAACGGCTTAAAAAGCTTGAAAATTTAATTCTAGGCTTATAATTTGTACTTTTTTTATTTGCCGTATACAGTTAGTGGGGGGAGTGAGGGGAATGGAAATTTATCCTGTGAAGCTTGGGCCTGAGCCCGATAAACGGAAAGCCGTTTTGTCTATTGGCAAATTTGATGGTGTACACTTAGGCCATCAGCGAATTCTTAGGGAGGCTAAGCGTATTCAGCAAAGTGATGAGCTGCTATCTGTCATTAGTTTTAGTCCACATCCGCTATGGGCATTAAAAAAGATGCCTGAGTATCGGGAGATGATTACGCCGAAAATGGAAAAAGAACGATGGCTAGCACATTTTGGCGTCGATGTTCTTTTCGAAACCGATTTTACAGCAGAATATGCGGAAACAACACCCGAGATTTTTGTATATGAGCATTTAGCGGAGCTTAATTTATCCCATATCATTGTGGGCGAGGAATTTAATTTTGGAAAAGGTCGGAAATCGGACATTGATTTACTGACCGATTTGTGCGCTCAATCAAAGACAAAGGTCACAGCTGTTCCGGTTAAAAAAGATGGAAAAAATAAAGTGAGTTCGACAGACATCCGCGATATGATTCGGCGTGCAGCATTTCAAGAGGCAGAAAAATGGTTGGGACATGCTTGGTTTGTTTCGGGTGTTGTGGAAGATGGCGTTATGAAAGGTTTAGAAGAGTACTGTTTACCACCTGCTACGAGTTATATGACGGATTTAGGCCTTGTAGAGGTGACAAAGAACCACCAAATTAAAATAAATATACCTAATGGCATGCAAACCATCCGTTTTAAAGAGTCTTATTGATAAGGCTCTTTACTTTTTACTCTTTTAGTAATATACTAATTTAGTAAATTACTAAAAGGAGAATAAATATGATTCCAGTAAATCTTAAACATAAACCAGTTATTGTTGTACCAAACTATGAGGATGTGGACGGAAAACTTGCTTATCAGTCCGATGCAAAAGGTCTGTCACTTGGCCTTGCGCAGTGGAATGATCGCGGGAAAGTTGATATTTCTGCAAAAATATGGCGCCATACGGGTGGGAAATGGTCACGTCAATCAGAAGAAATGCCACTTCATCGTGTGCTAGACTTAGCTATTTTAATTGCTCGTGCAAAAGGACATTTTAACGAGGCATATAAATACGAACATTTTTATGATAAAGAACAAATTGAACTTGACAGAATTGGTTTACAAGGAGATGCTATGACAGTTCAAATTTGTGAAGAAAATCCGTATATTGATGAAGACATTGAATTATTCCAACAAGTTTTACGTGATAATGATGAACTTTTAAGTGAGAGACTACGTATACTGAGCAAACTTTTGAAAGAGTCAGGTTACTAGGAGGGGAATCATGGGACAAAAGAGCGAAGACAGAAAAGCCAAGATTCGTGCATATAAAGAAACGCCTCCCGATGCGGGGGTTTACCGATTTTCAAACGAAGAGACGGGTGTTTTCTTAATTGGCAAAACAATGAATTTAAAAGGTGCTGCTTCTAAATTGGAATTTGGCATGAAGTTAGGCGAAGGCAGTATGCTTCCCCGGTATATGGCGGATGAGGCAAGAAAATCAGGTGTCGATAAAATTACTTTTGAAGTTTTAGAGCGTGTGGAAGTAAAACCTGAGATGACACGTGCGGACATTGAAGAAGAATGTGATGTGCTTTTTGAGATTTGGGAAGAAAAACTTGAGTCTAAATAAAATGTATAGGCATAGAGACGATAGACAAAGTAGTAAATTCTTTGTCTATCGTTTTTACTGAATGTAACAATAAAAGTAGTGTCATCCAAATATCAACATCAAGTGTGAGGTAAATTGGTCGCCATTTCAATGGGTGAACTTATACCTAGTGATTATTTAATGAAAAAAGTAAATGAGATGTAGGATCCGGGTTTATTTATCCGTTAGTCGAACATAGCTATTCTCATACAAGTCAGCCCAATATGTCCCTGTTATTCTTGTAAAAGTAGTACTAATTCAATTGTAACAGTCTACTGTATTAGTATGAATCTAGAAAAACGGTAAAAAGTTTGACAATCTGAGATTAGCAATTAGATAGAACTATCCATTTTTTGTAGTGTGTAATTAATAAATTGGGACATAAAATATATATTACTTAATAAAAAATAATAGTATAGACTTGTAAACAATGAATTTTGTTACTTTGTCTACAGTTTAAAACGCCCTTTCTTATATTGGAAAAGGTGTTTTTCTTCATTCTTTTACACAACTATCATGTTTAAATTCTTTTAAGGTTCACAAAATGTACATAAATGAGCAAGCAAAGAAAAAATGAGTAAAAAACATATTAAATTTTAATCTTTTGCGATTAAAATATGCTATGTAATCATAAATGAAACCCCTATAACTTATGAAATCAGAACAGATATCGTTCCTATTATTATAGTGAAAAATGGAAATAAAGGGCATTAATTCTCTTTATAGGAGTGGTTTATGTGGTTTATCTGGGAAGTCACAAAATGGACAAAAAAATAAGGAAGTAAATTAATAAAAATATCTTTTTTTAAAATTTGAAACTGCTATGATATTAAATGTACAAAAGTTAATGAATATTTCAATAGAAAGAGGAGAACTATAAGGTGGATAAAACAAAAAGATGGAATTTTCACATCTATATTTAAGGCTTAAAGAGGCGTCACAAATTATACAAGAAAAATAGATGGAAAGTAATAAAAATGGCTTTTTTAAAAATTTCAACCTGATATGATAATAATGAATTCAGGGACTAGTTGCTAGCATAAAGAAGAGCAATTATAAAATATTAGGTTGAAAAGTCAAAAAAAACATTCAACTTGAAAGGGCGATTTAAATGGTTTCTGAGATAAAAGAACTGTATTCAAATGAAAATGTGGAAAAAAGTTTTAGCCAAGAAAATTTAATTAAAATGCTTATCCATTCTCCTCGAGTAAAAAATGAATATCGGAAAATAAAGAAAAAGCAAACTATAGTTCCAGTAAAAAATAATGAAATTTATTTTCTTACATCTGGCTTAATTGTGTCCCAATATGAAGATCAGCCTATTAATTTAAAAAGTGCCAATCAGTTTATTGGACTAGATACCATCATTTTACAAGAAGATCAGATGTATAATCATCAAGCGCTTGTAGATAGTGAAGTCATCGTCTTTGAAACAAAAGAAGTATTGATGGAACTATTTAGCCAACAAGAAGGCTGGTTATTTTTAACACTTGAAATGCAAAAGCAAATAAAACTACTAACCGACAAATATCTAATTATGCAGAAGAATAGTTTTGCTCGGCTCACGACTACCTTTTTTGAACTGGCACTAAGGTTCGGTGTGAAGCAAAAAGATGCTTATATATTGCCTAAATATTTCAGTAAAAAATTTATCGCAGACTATTCAGGTTTAAGCCCAAGTTCAGTTAAAAAAATTGAAGTTTTGTTACGAGAAGACGGTATCATTAAATTTATTGACAAGAGGTATGTTGTTTTTTTAGAAAAGTCAAGATATTATCCTGAAATGCCGGACAAGTATTAGTTTCTTTTTAAAGGAAAGGCGGTTATCTGCTATGGGAAAGTTTACCATATTGATTGATTCAAGCTAAATACTTTGAAGTCAGTCATTGAAAGGGAAATAGTTGCGCAACTATCCTATTATTTTAAATTAGAGGAGGACATTTATTAATGTCAACAAAGAAAAATTTTATTAAAAAAAGTGGAACAATTGCTTTAGCAACAGCATTAGTTGGTAGTAGTTTAATTACTGCTTTACCCGTTAATGTATTTGCGAGCGAAGCATTAAAAATCACGGCTTTAACAGCGACTCCTGCAAATGCAACAGAAGTAGCTACCTTCGACCAATTGAAAGCAGCGTTGCTAGACACCAGTATTACCGATATTAAATTGACTGCGGATATTAAAGTGACATCAAGTTTCAACTTCACAACTCAGAAAAACCTTTATGGTGAGGGCCATACAATTGATATGGCGAATAACAAGATTGGGATTTCTAAAGCGAATTTAGTAAACCGAGTTGAAAATGTCAACATTACGAATCAAAATATTTATCCGCTTTTCTGGTCTGAAACTTCTGGTGTTGTTGTAACGTATAAAGATGTAAGCTCTTCAGGTAACCAATTTGTTTATAACAATGCAGGTACAACTATTTTAGAAGGTAAAATTACTGCAAATGTTCTGGCTGAGGAAGTTTATCAAGGTAAAGATATTCAAATTAAAAGCGGTGCGGATGTAAACTTTACTTCTCAAACTGGCTGCCCAGCATTCCGTGTATCTGGCAGTGTGACCCAAGAAGCAGATTCTAAAGTGAAGGTTGTTTCTAAAGACTATGTCATTTACGCAGGAAGCAGCAACGTTCAAATTAATATTGCTGGGGATATGGATATTACATCTCAAACACAGCAAGCCATTTATACAGCTGGATCAGGTGGGAACATGGTTATTCAATCGGGTGCTAAATTTAAAGCATCAGCGGGAGATAAAATTGAAGAAGGAATTTCCATTACAAGCGGTAACTTAACAGTTAAAAGTGGTGCTGACTTTAATGTAACTTCAGCGGGTGTGCAGGGAACAGTTCAAACTGGCGGAAAATTAATTTTTGAAGATGGTTCGAACTTTGCAATTACAAATACTAACCCGGTTGGTTCTGTTTTTGCTAACTATGCAGGTAGCTCCACAAATATCAACATTAATTCAGATAAAGGATTGTCAACATGGGATTATGGTCAAATTAACACAGATTTACCAACTCATAATTACAATGACTTTAAAACAGCAACGTTTGATTTATCTGGATGGGATAAAGGAAATCTTAGTCAAAAGAATTTAACTTCCAATAGCTCGCAATTTATGTCGCAGTTTGTAAGTAAAACAACGGCTAAACTATTTGGTGGTAGCTATGCGCTAACAAGTATTGCGCAAACAACAATTGATGATTTAACAACAGATTCCACACTAGCAACTGGTAAAGCTGAACCGAATGCTTCTATTGTCATTAAAGATGCAGCAGGAAATACAATTGGCTCTGGAAGAGTTGGTTCTGATGGGTTCTATAGCATCACGATTCCAAAACAAGCAGCTGGAACTAAAGTCACTGCAATGGCAACTTCAAATGGCATTACTTCTGATGCTACTACGACAGTGAAGCAAGCTGCAATTGCTCAAACGACAATCGATGCTTTAACGACAGATTCAACTAAAGCAACAGGAACAGCAGAACCAAATGCTTCTATTGAAATCAAGGCGAATGGTGAAGTAATTGGCTCTGGAAAAGTTGGTGGAGACGGGAAATACAGCATCACGATTGCTCAACAAGATGTAGGAACACGTGTAACGGCAACAGCAACAGTTGGCGACGCTTCTTCTTCTGCAACAACAGCGGTTACTCAAGGTGCGATTGCACAAACAACTATTGCTGCGTTAACGACTAAATCGACTACGGCTCAAGGAACAGCAGAACCGAATGCGTCTATCACGATTAAAAATGATGCTGGCGATACGCTTGGAACAGGAAAAGTTGGTTCTGACGGCAAATATAGCATTACAATTCCAAAACAAACTGCGGGAACAGTAGTGACTGCAACAGCTTCAGCAAGTGGTAAAACTTCAAGTGCTTCTACAACAGTTTTACGCGGTGAAATCAATCAAACAACCATCAATAAAGTAACGACAGAATCGACATCGGTTTCTGGAACAGCAGAACCAAATGCCACTATCGTCATTAAAGATGATAATAATAATCAGCTTGCAACAGGACGTGTTGGCTCTGATGGCATTTACAGCTTGACCATTGCTAAACAAGCAGAAGGAACAGTTGTTATTGCAACGGCTTCAGCAGACGGATTCACATCTGATGCTTCAACTATTGTAGTCCGTGACGGAATTGATCAAACAACTATTAATTCATTAACAACAGATTCTACGAGTGTTTCTGGAACAGCAGAACCTAACTCGACAGTTGTTGTGAAAGACCAAGACGGTAAACAACTTGCAACAGGCCGAGTAGGCTCTGACGGTATTTACAGCCTAACTATTCCGAAACAAGCAGAAGGAACTGTTGTAACCGCAACAGCAACATTAAACGGTAAAACTTCAAGTGCATCCACAACGGTTAAACGTGATGGCATTGCACCAACAACACTAGATACACTGACAGCAGATTCTACTACTGCAACAGGAACAGCAGAACCAAATGCGACGATTGTGATTAAAAATGCAGCTGGTGACACACTTGGAACAGGTAAAGTAGGTTCTGACGGTAAATACAGCATTACGATTCCAAAACAGGCATCCGGAACTGTCGTGACTGCAACAGCAACAGCAGACGGTAAAACTTCAAGTGCATCGACAACCGTTGCCAAAGGACAAGATATCGCGAAAACGACAATCGATGCCTTAACAACAGATTCTACACTTGCGTCAGGAACAGCAGAACCAAACTCAGATGTAGTGATTAAAGCAGGGTCAACTACACTTGCTTCTGGAAAAGCGGGTTCTGATGGTAAATATAGTTTCACAATTGCAAAACAAGCAGCTGGAACAATCGTAACTGCTACGGCTTCTGCAGACAACCAAACATCAAGTGCATCTACAACAGTGACGAAACAATCATCTGGAACAGTGACAGTCACAGCACCTTATTATGTAGGTTATGATTCGAATGTAAAAGCAACTGTTTCTGGTGATGCAGTGAAAGTATATCTAGAAGTAGATGGAACGAAATATACAACTGTTCCAGTAAGTGGCAGCTTCCAGTATTATGCGAAAGATAAAATTACGAAAACGACTCAAAAAGCTTACCTAGTAGCTCTTGATGCAAATGGTAAAGAATTATCTCGTGCACAAGTGACACTTAAAGATGGTAGCGTTATGCAAGGTACTGTTAGTGCAACACCGTTTATTGTTGGTGCAGATAGCTATGTGAAAGGTGCTTACACAGGAGCCGTGACTAAAGTAGCGATTTCTGTTAACGGGACTGTTTACCCAGCAGTAGCTGTTTCCGGTCAAGGCGCACTTCAATACTACGCGAAAGATAAAATCACTAAAACATCAGATGTTGTGAAACTAATCGGTTACAACTCTGAAGGTACAGCAATTTCTACAGTTCCAGTTGTTTTAAATGGACCAGACAGCTTAGTAGGCGCAATTACGCCAAACCCAAGCAATTTCGTTATTTCTAACGATTCTTATGTAAAAGGAACTTATACAGGTAATGTGAAATATGTTTCTCTTGTTGTGAATGGAGTTGAAAGTGCGAAAGTGGGTGTAGTAGACGGAACAACTTGGCAGTACTATGCAAAAGGTAAAATTACGAGCCCAACAGATGATGTTTCTGTTAAAGCTTACAATTCGGCGGGCACATTAGTAGATACGAAGTCAATGACGGTTTCTCAAAACCCTGTGGGTCAAAGCACAGTGGCACCGGCAGACTTCACGCTTAAATCTGATTCCTACGTAAAAGGAACATATACAGGAAGTGTGAAATATGTAGCATTGAAAGTTAATGACACGGTTTATAGCAAAGTGGCGGTAGTAGATGCGACAAACTTCCAATATTATGCGAAAGATAAAATCAATTCAACAACGGATGATGTTTCTGTAATTGGTTATGACTCTACTGGCACGCAAATTGCTTCCAATAAAGTTAATATCAAATCCGGTGAACAATCTACGATGACAGCAAACACGTATAAATTAGGTGATTCAAATGCAACAGGTACGTATACAGGTGCAGTGAAATATGTGGCTGTGAAAATTAATGATACAACGTACAGTAAAGTTCCAGTTAACACAGATGGCACTTACCAATACTACATCAAAGACAAAGTATCTAGTAAAGATGATGTTGTAACTGTACTTGGTTATGATTCAACTGGTGCAGTTGTTGCACAATCAAGCGTAACAATTGACCCAGGTGTAGCACCGACCATGACAGCAAATGATTACACAATAGGAACTGCTAATGTAACAGGTACGTATACCGGTGGTGTAAAATATGTGGCTATTCAAGTAGGGGATACGGTATACAGCAAAGTTCCAGTTAATACAGACGGCACATTCCAGTATTATTCAAAAGATAAAATCTCAGATGCTACTGTCAAAGTAACAGTCTTAGGCTATGATGCAACTGGTAAAGTTGCTGTTCAAGCAGATGTAACAGTTAAATAAATTTAATATTGAAATGTGGTGGCTAAATCAGATGAGGCTTAGTCACCGCATTCTTTTAAAAAATTCGAAGGAGTATAACACTTTATGAAAAAAGCAATTCTGATTGCAATGTCTGGCGTTTGCGCGCTATCTCTTGTGGCTTGTTCCGATCAAGGGTCGAAGGAAATGAAAACGGATAGTCCGAGACAAGGAGAAAAAGCAGATACAACACAAAAATATCCAACAAAAACGGTTAATAATGTGGAAATGAAAATTGAGAATATCAAGACAACGGAAAATGGTAAGGGCGACAAAAATATTGTCCAGTTTAACCTTACTTTTAAAAATAATAATGATGGAAATTATGGTGTAGGCGGTAACGACTTCATTCTAAAATCGGGAGATAAGACGTATATGGTGAAGGCTGACGCGAACAATATCGGCACGGAAATAGGTGCAGGTAAAACAGTGAAGGGCAGCGTAAACTTTGAAATACCAAAAGACGTTCAAAAAGGCGAGTTTTCCTACAAACCTGTTGCAGTTGGGAAGCAAAAATCGGAAGTGTTAGCAACCTGGAACGTTACGATTCCTGAAGCGAAGTAAATTTGAAGGAGATGCTTTTTTTGAAAATTACAGTCATTGGGTTAGGTTATATTGGCCTTCCCACCGCAATAATGTTTGCCAACCACGGCCAGCAGGTCATCGGGATAGATGTGAAAAAAAATGTGATTGAAATGTTGAACGAAGGAAAACTTCATATCGAAGAGCCTGGGCTTAAAGAAGAACTTCACCGCGCCATTTCTTCTGGCAATTTTACAGCGCAATTTGAGATGGAAGAATCTGATGCTTTTATCATCTCTGTACCAACCCCCAATTTGCCTGACGCGTATCGGTCTTGTGACTTAACGTATGTTAAAGATGCTGTTCAGAAAATTATCCCATTTTTAAAAAGAGGGAATGTCGTGATTTTAGAATCTACTATCGCGCCGCGAACAACCGAAGATGTGGTGAAGCCGCTCCTTGAAAATGCGGGCTTTATAATCGGAGAAGATCTGTTTTTAGTACATTGTCCAGAACGCGTTTTGCCGGGAAAAATTATTCATGAATTGGTGCATAATAACCGTATCATTGGCGGAGTTACGCCAAATTGTGTCGAAGCCGGGAAACGGGTTTATGGTGTGTTTGTGAAAGGCGAACTTATTGAGGCGAGTGCTGGTGCAGCTGAACTTTCGAAACTCATGGAAAATACGTACCGAGATGTGAATATTGCACTTTCAAATGAGCTTTCCAAAATTGGTGACGCTCTTCATATTAACGCGCTTGAAGTGATTGAAATGGCCAATAAACATCCACGTGTGAATCTTCATTCGCCAGGACCCGGTGTCGGAGGTCATTGTCTGGCTGTTGATCCTTACTTTATCGTTTCGGCTGCGCCGGAACAAACGCCGCTTATTCAACAGGCACGCGTAATTAACAACTCGATGCCAAACTTTATTTTAGACAAAATTAATGGATTCATGAAGAAAATTAACGGCAAGAAAATTACTATTTGCGGGGTGACCTACAAAGGAGATGTGGACGATATCCGTGAGAGCCCGGCACTTCAGATTGTTCAGCTTTTGGATGAACAAACGGATTTTGCGTTATCGATTTTTGACCCACATGTGAAGAAACCATGGATAGAGACCGATTTTGAAGCGGCTGTTCATTCTGCCGATTTACTAGTCATTCTTTCCGACCACAGTGAATTTAAATGGATTACCGAAGAAAATCTAAACAGTATGAACCAAAAAAAATATTTTTGATACAAAAGGAATCATCCAGATAAAACGAAATCAAGAAGTAAATATATTTGACATGGGAAGCTTATATCAAATGAAAAAGAAAAATTCATTAGCACCACTATCTGCTCTTAGCACAGGAGGAAATGAATGGAAGAAACAATGAATGTGAAACGTTTGTGGGGACTTCTCAAAAAGAATAAATGGCTGATTTTCATGAGTACATGCGTTTGTGTTTTACTCATGAGCGTTTACTTGTACGCATTTTCTGTGCCAACGTATCAAAGTGAAACGGAAGTTCTGATTAATCAGTCTGTTCCTGAAAATACAGTTGTTCAGTCACAAGATGTGCAAGCAAATTTACAGCTTGTGAATACGTATACGTCAATTATTACTAGCCCCGAATTTTATCAGCAGTTTCAGCAATATTAGATGATAAATATTCAATAAAAGAACTTAGCAATATGATTAATGTTAGTAACGCCTCAGATTCACAAGTGATTCGCATTCAAGTCCAAAGTAAGAATCCGAATGATGCTGTGAAAATAGCGAATGAGACAGTCCGTGTCTTTAAAAAAGAAATTCCGAAAATAATGAAAATTGACAATATATCTGTTTTATCACCCGCATTTTATGATTCAGCCATGTCACCTGTGAAGCCGCATCAGTCACTCATGCTAGTTGTATCTGGTCTGTTTGGATTAGTAATCGGGATTATTATCATGTTTGTTCGTGATTTATTTGACCGGTCCATTAAATCCAAAGAAGATGTGGAGGCAATATTAAACCTCCCAGTACTCTCAATGATTAGTGAAATTAAAGAGGCCGACATACAGAAATTTAAAAACAAGCGGAGAAAACGGAAAGGATAAGTGCAACATGTTGAAATTAAGTGAACGAAAACTCATTGCCTACGCCAATCCCAGCTCGCCTATAGCGGAGCAATTTAAAACACTCCGAGCAGGGATCCATTTTTCCTCAGTCGATCATAAATACAAAACCATTTTAATTACCTCTACAGAACCAGAAAGTGGCAAATCCACGGTATCTGCTAACTTGGCTGTTGTCTACGCGCAACATGGTCAAAAAACGCTCCTAATTGACGCGGATATGCGAAAACCTACAGGTCATCTCACATTCGGAATTCGAAGCAACATAGGGCTTTCCAATTTATTAGCAAGTTCGGACTTAGCGGCGGCAGAGGTGTGTAGTCAAACAGCCATTGAAAATTTGGATATTTTAACGAGCGGAACATTGCCACCAAATCCAAATGAACTGCTTGCTTCAAAGAAAATGGGGCAAATATTGGAAGAATTGGCCAGTTGCTATGACCAAATTATTATTGATACCCCGCCTATTTTAGCCTCATCCGATGCACTTGTTTTAACCTCTTATGTGAATGGCGTAATTTTAGTTTTGAGGAGTGATAAGACGCTTAAGGATCGTGCAAAAATTGCGGTGGAACAGCTTCGGAACACACATGTGCACATTATCGGCACGGTTTTAAATTGTGTAAAAAATGATTCAGACAATTATTACTACTATTATCAGTGAAAGGAATCGTTATGGAAACTATCAAAACGGTGGCGAAGAAAGCCACTACAAAGCAGAACTCCCCTTTTTATCCAGTAGTAAAAAGAAGTATGGATGTCGCAGGCGCGGGATTAGGTTTGTTTTTCCTAGCACCGTTCCTGCTTGTCTTAATACTGGTCTTGAAAATTTCTAATCTTCGTGCACCGGTTTTCTTCAAACAGGAACGAATCGGAAAAAACGGCAGTAAATTTATGATGTATAAATTTCGGACGATGATTCCGAATGCAGAAGAAAAATTAGCGGAATTGCTCCAATATAATGAGGTTGAGGGAGCATTGTTTAAAATGAAACGTGATCCGCGTGTAACGAAAATCGGTCGCTTTTTAAGGAAAACGAGCATTGACGAATTGCCACAGTTAATGAACGTATTGAAAGGTGAAATGTCACTTGTTGGACCAAGGCCTCCGCTCGGGCGCGAGGTGGCACTTTATTCAAAACGCGACTTTGCTCGCCTCACGGTTACGCCCGGATGTACAGGTTTATGGCAAGTCAGTGGCCGAAGTGATGTTAGTTTTGATGAAATGGTCAACTTAGACCTTCATTACATCCGTCATGCGAATTTTGCTTTAGATTGTAAAATTATTTGTAAAACTTTTTGGGTGATTATCGCCCCAAACAGCGCGTATTAAGCTAGAGGAGAGTCGAAATGAAACGCATATTTTTGCTGGGAAGCTACTTAAATCCCCTCAATATGAAGGAAACTTTGGTTAAAATTGAGGACATCATCGAACAGAGAATACCGGTGCAGCATGTTGTCATTAATGCAAGCAAAATCAATTTGATGGCGGAAGACGCTAAACTTGCCGAAATTGTAAATGCGGCGCCACTTATTAATGCAGATGGTCAGTCAATTGTTTGGGCAGGGCGTTTTCTTGGACACGACATTCCAGAACGCGTTGCGGGAATTGATTTATTTGTAAATTTGGTGGAGCAAAGCACTCAAAAAGGCTATCGTGTTTTCTATTTTGGCGCGACGGAAGAAGTCGTTTCAGCGGTTGTTGAAAAACATCAGGCGATGTATCCGAATTTGCAAGTAGCCGGTTACCGAAACGGCTATTTTGAAGAGCATGAGTCTGATGAAATTGCGCTTTCCATCCGAGAATCGAAAGCGGATATTGTGTTTGTGGCTTTCTCCAGCCCGAAAAAAGAATATTGGATTCATGCGCATAAAGAAACAATGAATGTTCCTTTTGTGATGGGGGTTGGCGGCAGTTTTGATGTGGTGGCTGGTGTGACGAAGCGAGCACCAAAATGGATGCAGAAGACGGGACTCGAGTGGTTTTACCGTTTTGTGCAAGAACCACGGCGGATGTTTAAACGCTATTTTGTCGGCAACTTACGTTTCTTAAAAAAAGTCATTCAAGAAAGGCGGTGTAACTAAATTGTTTGCAAAATTTACATTTTCAATCTTGAATCGGCTTCCGATGCCGAATCGATTAGCACCGGGCCGTTTTTTACGGCACTGGAAAAACCAGCTTGCGAAGACGCTTTTTGGCAGCTGTGCGGCAAACAGCAACTTAAGACCCAATCTGAAGCTTCGCCACACGAAAAATATTCATATTGGGAAACGCTCTTCCATAGGGGATGCTGCACGAATTATTGCAACGGCACCCGTTTATATTGGTGATGACGTTTTAATGGCGCCAGAAGTTGTCATTTTAACAGATAATCATTGTGTAAATGGTAAAACGAAAATTTTAGATAGTGGAACCGAAAGAAAACCCGTTCACATTGGAAATGATGTCTGGATTGGTACACGTGTCATCATTTTAGCGGGCGCAGAAATTCCAGATGGCTGTGTAGTCGCAGCTGGCGCCGTTGTTCCCGCAAAAAAATATCCACCTTATAGCGTCATTGGCGGTGTGCCTGCTAAAGTCATTAAACAAGAAAGGTAAGAATGCTGTGCTTAAAGAAACAAAACTTTTTGTTCGTTTATTCGCGATTTTTCCAATCATCGACACCTTAAACGGTTTTGCTTTATCTGCCGGAATCAATTTGCCTATCGGCGTGGCGTACCGCTTATTTTGTATTTTCTTTCTCATCGCCGGTATCTTTAAAAAAGGTTTTCCCAAAAATATCTACACCGTTTTAACAGCCAGTTTTATTTTCTCTGGTATTCTTACGCTTCTCATTCAAACCATTACCTTGCAAAACGGATTCGGAGCATTAGGTAACGACCTGAGTAATATGGTCAAATTTTTCCTATGGGTGCTTATCCCGTACTATATTTACCAGCGCCGCGATGCATTCACAGAAGCTGATTTTAGCCGTTTATTTCTAACCATAAGTGCTCTTTTCACAATATGCCTCCTCGTTCCGTACTTGCTCGGTATCGGCAACCAAACCTACGCTGGTTCAGACGCAGGCTACAAAGCTTTTTTCTTCGCGAATAACGACACCACCATAGGCTTTATTGCAGCCGCTACGTATACAGGTTGGTACTTGTTCCATCAAACGAGTAGCGCAAAACAAGCGAGACGCCTCCTGACAGCATTACTTTACATCGGGAACCTCGTTGGCTTACTCCTACTCGGCACAAAAACGGGTATCATTTACGGCGTCGTACTCACCATCGTTCTACTCATCCGATTTTTCTTTTTTCAAAAACGAGTACCTCTTCTGGTTAAATGGAGCACCGGAAGTGCGGTCATCGCCGTGGCGCTCTTTGCCATTTTCAAAGGGAGAAGTTTCATTTTGGACACCCTTTCCGGCTCGATTCAACGTTTAACCTATTTTTATAATCTTTATAACGGAGATCTCATTCGCTTTATCACAAGTTCTAGAAGCCAGTTTTTAGACTCGGCCTTTCAGTCCTTCACCGGAACTGGCCATTTAGTCAACCAGATATTTGGTTTTGGGTTTAGTCTGCGCGTCGCGAATTGGGGACTTGGCGATTTAGTCGAAATGGACTTTTTTGATGTGTTATTTTCACTTGGATTTATCGGGGTTTTAGTCACATCCGCCGTTTTACTCTACTTTTTCATAAAAGCCTGTCAGAAACGAAGTATTTACAGCGTGATGTTCATTGTCCTCCTATTTTACGGAGCTTTTGCCGGCCATGTGCTTTTTTCAGCGCTGTCCTCGACGTTATTCGGACTTATTTGCGGTGCTTTACTATTAAAAAAAGAAAGTTTGCGTGAACCTAAATGAAAAGCTTAATTACAAGGCTCCTCCAGTTCGGCATCGGCTCAATTGGTGCGGCCATCCTAAATTTACTCACTATTCCAGTTGTCACCTTCTTCATTTCACCGGCTGAGTACGGAAAAACAAGCATGTTTATGCTCGCGCAGACACTCCTCATTTGCGTCATCTATCTTGGATTCGACCAAGCCTTCGCACGCGAATTTTATGAATATACGAACAGGAAAAAGTTGTTTAAAACGTCCATTTTAGTTCCTTTACTATTTTCTACTCTCGTCATTGTCATGATGTGTGCTTTCAAAAAGCCAATCTCACTGTTTCTTTTTGGTAGTGAAAATTATTACGAGGCCGTTTATCTTATCGCCATTTCAACAATTTTCCTCATCTTTGAGCGTTTTATCTTTTTATATATTCGAATGGAAAATAAGGCGCTGGAGTTTTCGATATTCAATATCTTCATTAAATTAAGCATTTTAATCTGTACCATTGTATTTCTTTATTTTCTACCACACACATTTATTACCGTGGTTTACGCTACCATTATCGGCCAGATGATTGGCGACGTTATTTTAATGTTGCGAAATATTTCCCTACTACGAATCAATCCGCTTAAAGCTGATCCGGTTTTAATGCCAAAACTAGCGAAATTTGGACTTCCGGTTGTTATCGCCACGTTTATTTATAGCTTATTTGTGGTTATTGATAAATTGTTTATCCGTTATTATTGCAACTTTGAACAGCTTGGACTATATACGGCGGCGTTTAAAATTGCGAGCGCGCTTTTGATTCTTCAGGTGACGTTTTCTAATTTCTGGGTGCCGACCGCGTATGACTGGTACAAAAAACAAAAACCGATGCGCTATTTCAAATTCGTAAGCGACAGTATAATGTTTTTGATTGCACTCCTATTTTATTTTTCTCCTTTTATTCAAAAGTGTGATTGTGATGATTTTATCGCCTGACTACAGTAATGCGCAGTATATTTTCCCGTTTCTTTGTTTCTATCCGTTGATGATGACTGTTAGTGAGACGACGAATCTTGGCATTGTTTTTCTGAAGCGCAGTTCGCTAAATATTCTCGTTTCGCTCATTTCACTTGCTGTTTCTGTTGGGCTGAATTTTTGGCTTGTTCCTATTTACGGGGCCACGGGGGCTGCCGTTGCGACTGGTTCGGCGTATATTGCTTTCTTTCTTGCACGGACGTATTTTTCGATGCGTATCTGGAAAGGATTTTCTGTGAAGCGACATCTTGTGACAACAGCTGTTTTATTTGCCGCAGCAAGTCTCAACATGATCATTCGTGACACATGGCTTATTTCGATTTTAAATACAATAACACTCATCCTCATCTTGCTCATTTATGTACCGCTCGTTCAGATGAGCCGAAAGTTTGTCAAAACGAAACATCAAAAAAATAGGATTCAGAAAGGAATTCACGCATGAAAATACTTATTATTGCCAACATGTATCCGTCCAAAAAATTTCCGTCATATGGCGTTTTCGTAAAAAATCACGTTCGTCTACTTGAAGAAGCAGGGGTCACCGTTGAAACTATCACGATGACTAAAGAGTTAGCACCAGCCAAAAAACTCATCCGCTACCTCCATTTTTACCTCCAAATTATCTTGACATTATGGTTTAAAAAATATACGACCATTTACATTCACTACGCGTCCCATAGTGCGCTACCCATCTTGTTTGCAAAAGCACTACGCCCCAAACTGAATTTGACCGTCAACTTGCACGGGAGCGATGTGTTCCCGGAAACGTCGTTCCAAGAAAAACTGCAAAAATGGGTGACACGGCTTCTTCGGAAAGCCCGCCATATTGTGGTCCCCTCTGCCTATTTCAAATCCGTTGTCGCCGAGCGCTACACGGTTTCTGCTAGCAAAATTGTAATTTCCCCATCTGGTGGCGTGAACCGCAAACTCTTCACCCGTTTAGAAACACCAAAAGCAGATACTTTTTTTGTTGGTTATGTGGGCCGAATTGATACCGATAAAGGTTGGGACGACGCCTTATATGGCTTTTCTGAATTTAAGCATCAGTCAAACACGGACGCCAAGCTCATTATGGTTGGAAGCGGGAAAGAAGACGCTAAAAAAGAAGCACTCATCCAAAAACTCGGACTCGAACAAGATGTCATTTGCCACAGTCTCCTGCCGCAAGAAAAACTTGTCGCGATTTACAACCAAATGAACGTCTTTGTTTTCCCCAGCCGGAGAAAAGGAGAAAGTTTAGGCCTTGTCGGAATTGAAGCCATGGCCTGCGGCATCCCAGTTATCGGCAGCCAAATTGCCGGCATAAAGGGATACCTTGTGGAAGGTGAAAACGGCTATTTCACTGAAGTCGGAAACCCATACTCTATCGCCGAAAAGTTGCTCGAATTTGCGGTAAGTAGTAAGGAAAATAAAAAGCGATTAAGCGATAATGCCTTTCATTCAGCAGCTCCGTATGACGAAGAATGTGTGAAAAAACAGATGGTTTCTTTTTTACCGCGTATTTCAAGCTGAAAAGCCTTGTTCAGTTTCAAAGGATAGAGATATTTACCACACAAGAAATAAAGTGGAAAAATCTACACTACAAAAGTCTAACTTTTAGGGTAATAATATTTGACCACAAAATGATATTATAGTAGTAAGATAAGGGAATAGAGATGGACTTATGATTAAAACAGGCACTCCTTATCTATACTTTTATGATGAGTGCGCTGTAGCATTAAATTATTATGCCGAAAATGATAAATTATTTGATTTAATTAACAGAAAATCTATGTAATCTTGTGACTATTATTAACTTTATGTTGTTGAATCTGGAAAGAATAACCGTTCACATACCTGTTTGGAAGATAACCATGCTTCCCCTCAATTATGGAATTGAAATTTTAGTCTTGATAAGTTCCTCTACCTAAATGGAAAAGCAAAGTCAAAAAAGGGAGCCTAGATAAAATATCTAGGCTCTTTTTAGCTACTTAACGACTTTTTTCTTTTTAACTAAGAGGATAAAAGCAAGTGATATCGCAAAAAGGCCAATGAAGATGACCCAGAAATGAACTGGCTCTTCTCCTGTTTGCGGTAAAACAGAGCTTGCGGCAGGTTTTTCAGCAGAAACCTTGTTTGTATCAACGATTTCAGGTTTGCTTGGCTTACTATTTACCGCTAAAGCTGCATCCTTTTTTTGATAAATAAAAGTTGTCACAACGGGTTGATTAGAAAAAGTTCCGCTTTGTTTCCCTTCTGCTTTTAAAAAGGTATAATTTGGAATTTCTTTTTGCGTTAGTTGGAATGTATCGCCGAACTGCCCGGTTAAAACGGTATCTTCGGCAATTTGTTTCCCAGATTCATCTTGATATTTTGCTGTAACAGGCGAAACGCTATTTTGAAGGGCAAGAAGAAGCTTATCTGTTGCTGTACTTACTTCGTTTGCTGTATATTTTTTTCCACCGATTAGATTCGCAAGTTCATCGCGTGCTTGTTTTAGTGTAGCGATATTCGTATTTTGTAAAATAGTGTCAGCTTTATCTAGCGCTTGAGCGGCTTTGCTTAAATCTATCCCCATTAGTTCTTGTTCTAAAATCGGGTCGTAAGTTGGACTTATAGCATTTTCGTAAGTAGAACCTAAAACAGCTACGTTTACATCATATAAATTTTTTGCATTTTGAATTTGTGTGTCTGCTGTTTGAAGTGTTTGGGTAGGTATGTTTTTCGCATATTTAATACGATTTAAGTGATGTTTCGCTAAATTTTGCGCGGTTTGAACAGAATAGCCATTGACTTCTAAAATCGAAGTTTTTGTCCATAAAAGGTTAGAAGGTGATATGCTATTTATATCTGGTTCCTCGTATGTTTTCCCGTCTCGGTCGAAGGCATAAAGGAACATGCCGGCTAAATTATTTTCACGCGCGTATTTGGCTACTTGATAAATATTCGACTCTTCATAAGGTATTTTAGTGTCATACCAGCGATTTGAGGGATCTTGTTCTTCAGGGAAGGTGAGTCCTGGTAAAAATTTATTATTAGCAATGTAAGGTGCATAGGCATTTGCAGCCATTTCAGTTCGACTGGAGTTGCTACCGTATTGTTGGTAAGCGAGGATATCAAAGTTACTGCTTACATTTTGAAAAGGTTTTACATTTTGACCGTTTGTATCATAAAGAAATAGTGTACCATTATTCGCTTTTGGACCAATATATTTGGAAAGTGCTTGAATAACACCATCCGAAATTTTCACTTCATCATCCGTTGGGAAAGTTTCCATATCAATATCAAGGCCGTCTAGCCCCAAGGTAACATAAGTTCATCTAGCAAAGCCTTGGCATAATCATCAAACTCTTTTTCAGTAGGAAAACTACCTTGATACGGAATCTCAAGCAATTTCGTATAGTCGAAGCCACGAATTAATTTGACACCACGCGCATGTAGTTCAGGCTCATATTCTTCTTTTAATTTTTTTAAAAAAAAGGCTCAGCTAATTTTTCTTGACCAGGCGGTACATAACTAAAAACATTGACAATGTTGATACCATACGGGATATCCGTCATTCGCAACCAGTTTTCATCAGGTAAACTTGTATTGACTCCCTTCATCTCTTTATCCCGCCAAGCACGGTAATAGACCATAAAATTTTTATTGATGACTTGTTCTTCGGCTTGTGCTGTTTTTTCGGCAGGTAGTACGGGGATTAAACTCAAACAAAGCAATAAGACTAAACCAATCAAAAAGCTTTTCTTTTTCATATAAACACCCCTTTTCTAGTTTTAGAAAACGAAAAGAAAACGTTTTCATGGAAATTCTATCATAAATATAAAATTTTAATAGGCAAAAATTAAAGTATTTTAAGTAATTATTATGGTTTATTAAAAAATGCCTTGTTATCTTGGAAGGGTCAAAATAGCTGTTTTTGGTATAATAAATCTATTCAATACGAGGAGGTTAGCAGATGAGAAAAAGTAGCTGGGTTAGAGGATTAATATGGATTTCTATCGTTTTTTTCTTGATTTGCTTAACCGGATTATTTTTCATTTGGTTCTCGAATAAACAAACCATAGAAACTGTGTCAAAAGATAAAAAAACTGCTGAAACAAGTCAAACAGATGTGAAAATAGTGGCGCTCGGAGACTCTCTTACTCGTGGCTTTGGAGATGAAAGTGGAGTAGGCTATGTGGGAGCCGTCACCAATTCCTTAGAAGCAAGCGGGAGACAAGTTGAAAAGGTGAATTTGGCTGTGAACGGAGCTAAAACGAGCGATTTAATGAAGCAACTGGACCAAAAAGAAGTGGCGAATCAAATTGCATCGGCGAACCTTATTTTAATGACGATTGGTGGAAACGACCTTTTTAGAGGTGGTGAAGCCTTCTCGCAGTACAAAACGAGTCAAATCGAGACAATACAGAACGAGTATCTCAAACAGTTAGGCCAAATTTATACTAAAATTCGCACATTAAATAGTGAAGCACCGATTTATCATGTGGCACTTTACAATCCTTTTTTAGAAGAAAAAGAGGGTCCTGCCATGTCAGAAACAGTTTTTTCGTGGAATGCCGCAACGGAAAAGAAAGCCAATGAATTTTCTAAAATTATTTGTGTGCCGACCTATGATCTTATGCAACTAAACGGAGAAGACTATCTTGCTTCTGACCATTTTCACCCAAACAGTGAAGGGTATAAGTGGATTGGAAACCGCGTCTTTAGTGTTATTAAAGCTGGAGGTGAATAAATATGACAGGCTATGCGCTTGAAGTAAAACAGGTATCTAAGAAAATTAAAAAACGGATGATTATTTCTGATATTTCGTTTCAAGTAAAACCAGGCGAGATTTTTGGTTTTTTAGGTCCGAATGGCGCTGGGAAAACGACAACGATTCGCATGCTTGTTGGACTTATGAAGCCAAGTTCAGGCACCATTTTGATTGGCGGTTATGATATTCGAAAAGATTTTAAGAAGGCCATGCAAAATTTAGGTTCCATTGTTGAAAATCCGGAATTCTATCCTTTTTTAACAGGAGAAGAGAATCTTGCGTATTTTGCGCGCATGGACAACTCCATTCCAAAAGAACGTATTCAGGAAGTGGCGGCGCTTGTTCATATGGAAGGACGTTTAAAGGATCGTGTGTCAACTTATTCGCTTGGGATGAGGCAACGTTTAGGCATTGCTCAAGCTCTTTTAAGCAAACCTAAATTACTTATTTTAGATGAGCCAACGAATGGGCTCGATCCGTCCGGTATTCATGAAATGCGGGATTTTATAGAAACGCTTGTAAAGGAAACAGGGATAAGTGTTCTTGTATCTTCACACTTACTTGCAGAGATTGAACTTTTATGTGACCGTGTGGCAATTATGACGGAGGGGAAAATCATTTTAACAGATACGACACAGCATTTACTTGAATCTCGCGAACAAATTCGTATCGAAGCGGAGCCACAAAATGCTGCAAGAGACATTTTATCGTCTTATACAGACGTTTTAGAAAATGGCCCTTTTTTATACATGAAAAAAAGTAATGATGTTTCTTTTTGGAATCAAAAACTGGTTGAAAACAGGATTTTAGTGCATCGCATCGAGCGCCTCAAGCCATCTCTTGAAGACTTATTTTTAGAACTTACAAAGGGGGGCGAACAATGAATCAGCTCGTCTATAACGAACAGCTTAAGCTATGGCGAAAACGCCGTGTGTTCATCATTTTGATTCTTGTTGCACTTATCTCAGGAATTTTTACATATGCACAGTATCGGCAACATGAGGAGGATGTGAAAAAAGCAGGAACGACGGATTGGCATATTCAAGTTCAGGAACGAATTATTGATCTTGAAAATCGGCTCGGCTCTGGCAGATTGCCGGACGATTATCAAGCATATTTTAAAGTACTAAAAGGTCAGCTGCAATATTATTTAGATCATGATATTAATCCCAATGCGCCTGGAGCCCCTATGTTTTAAAAACTTTTGTAGAAAACGGGATTAGTTTACTGTTTCCCCTGTTTATGATGGTGATTGCTGCCGATTTAATTTCTGCTGAAATGAGTTCAGGAACCATTAAATTCCTACTAACAAGACCTGTATCGCGAGCCCGAATTTTAACAAGTAAATATATTTCCTTACTGCTATCTATCTCGGCAATTATCGTCTTGTCTGGCTTAACGGCCTATCTCATTTCTGGACCGGTGTTTGGTTATGGTGGCTGGGGAGCGCCTGTTTTAACAGGTTTTCAAGTAAGCGGTGATACAATTGATACGTCTAACGTCTATCAATTACCCATTTATCAATTATTAATCATGGAATTTGGACTTGCGTGGTTTGTTAGCATTATTGTGGGAATTTTAACCATATTTGTTTCTGTCATCGTTCGGCAAACTGCAGCAGTTATGGGAATCATGCTTGCAGCTCTCATAACAGGGACCATTCTAACCAATCTCGTAAATGCCTGGCCGAGTGCGAAATATTTATTTATGGTAAACTTACAATTAACAAACTATTTAAATGGAACAGCACCGCCTGTTTCGGGCATGACGCTAGAGTTCTCTATGCTCGTACTCTTTATTTGGGGACTAACTAGTTGTGTGCTCTCCTATTTTATTTTTACAAAACAAGATATTTCCAGTTGAGGTGGTTTTTATGAAAAAAGTAGAAGAAAGCGATTTACGCCAGATCTTACCTTTATTTCAAAACGAGGCGGACAACTATTTGGCTACAAATAAACGCATCATTCAAGAAAGCGACTTGCGAAGTTGGCTAAGTACAGATGATCAAGTACCTTTTGTTTCGTTTGAAGCGGGAAATCCAGTCGCTTACGGTGAAATATGGATTGATGACGAAGAAGGAGACCTAGAATTCGCACATCTCATAACAGCACAAGAATACCGCGGACAAGGGTACGGGAAGAAACTAGTCCAAAGTTTACTTGAAGAAGCAAAAAAATACCCCTATGACGACATTTTTATTCGCGTCTTACCTGAAAATTCACGTGCAATTGAACTTTACGTAAGTTTAGGTTTTGAAGAAATTAAACCATTTGATGAACGCTATTTTTGGATGAAACGAAAAAATTTACGTTAGTAGGTGAGAAAAATGTATCTTCATATTGAAAAAAGTATTCGGGATAAAATAGAAGAACTACGAACGAACAATGAAAAAATAATTTTAAATTTAAATGATGGGGCAGGTAAATTTTCTGATAACAAGGCATCATGCGCATTAGATCTTTATTTTGACATTCTATTAGTGAACTCGAATGAAGATTTACATGAATACGGGGAAACTTTATCGTCTGATATTGGCCCCATTTTTATGAAGCCTTATTCAAGTGTTTATTTGGAACAGGAAAACATATTAAAAAAGGGATCTCTAGGAGTTAACGTTTTATCTGGAGAAAAAAGTGGTATCATTTGTAATGATGTAAAAATAAAAAAATAACTCCTCGTCTTATTTTTTGTAAGTTAGTTTACTTTACTTTTTAATTGTTTAGTTGTAAACTATAAATATAGAAAGGAGGCGCGAAATATGTCAAAAAGAATTCATCACATTTCTGCCTTTATTAAAGACTTTGAGACATCTCATTATTTTTATCAAGATGTATTAGGGTATAAATTTGTTAAAAATACAGTCAACCAGGCAAATGTTAAGATGCGACACTTGTTTTATGGGGACTACGAAGGAAATCCGGGAACTCTTCTCACTTTTTTCGAAATTCCACGTATTGGGAAAAGTTACAATAAAAAAGCTTATTTTGGTCAAGTTACACTCGCCGTTCCTAAAAATAGTTTAAATTTTTGGTATGAGCGCTTAAAATCATTTGAGGTTGAAACAGAGCGCCTAGAGAATCAATTGATTTTTTCTGACCCTGATGGATTAACATTTGCGCTTTCTGAAGTTTCAGAAGAAATAACGGAACGAAATGCGACGAGACATACAGATATTCCTAGAAATAAACAAATTATTCGAATTTTAGATGTCGTTTATCACGTACCTGATGCCGGTAAAGCGAAGAGTTTTCTAGCTGGTTTTGGTGTTAACGAAGTCACAACTCGGCAAACTTTATCCAAAGAAAAAACGCGATTTGGTAGAGGGACGATTGACCATGTGGCGTATGAGGCGGCGACGAAAGAAGAACTGGACGCGCTTTACGAGTTTGCGCAAACAAATGATATTGAGGTTGAGGAATATGTGGATAGAGGCTACTTTATTAGTCTTTATGTACGCGACCCATTTGGACTTAGAATTGAATTTGCAAATGTTACGCCAGGATTCACATTAGATGAATCAGTCGATGAATTAGGCACGCATTTTAGCTTACCACCGTTTTTAGAACCGAGAAGAACTGAAATTGAAAATTATTTTGGAGGGAAAATAAAATGATAAAAGATTTAAAAGGTATACACCACGTAACAGCGATGACAAGTAGTGCGGAGAAAAATTATGAATTTTTTACAGAAGTACTCGGAATGCGATTAGTGAAAAAGACAGTGAATCAGGATGATATTCACACGTATCACATGTTTTATGCGGATGATGCTGGAAGTGCTGGAACAGATATGACGTTCTTTGATTTCCCTGATTTGCCAAAAGGTAGACCCGGAACAGATAGTATTTCGAAAACGAGTTTCCGCGTACCAAACGATGCAGCACTAGAATATTATATGGATCGTTTCAAAAAATTAGATGTACCCCACGAAGACATTAAAACCATTTTTGGAAAAAAAGTATTGCCGTTTCAAGATTTTGATGGTCAAATGTTGCAACTCATTTCTGATGAACATAATGAAGGAGTAGCAGCAGGCGTACCATGGAAAAACGGTCCGGTTCCAGAAAAATATGCTATTTACGGTTTAGGTCCGGTTTTTCTTACTGTCGTGTCGCTTGAAAATATGGATGCGGTATTAAAAGCGATTCTTGGTTTCCGTTTTGTTAAGGAAGAGAACGGCTTACATCTATACGAAGTTGGCGAAGGTGGAAACGGGGCACAAGTTATTGTAGAAGAAAGAACAGATATTGGAATGGCTATGCAAGGATACGGTGGTGTGCATCATGTTGCATTCCGTGTTGAAAACCATGATGAGCTATTAAAATGGGTTGAGCGCATGGAAACTTTCCAAGCACCTAATAGTGGCTATGTAAATCGCTTCTATTTTGAATCTCTTTATGTGCCTGTTAGCCAACAAATTTTGTTTGAATTTGCAACGGATGGACCAGGCTTTACGAGTGATGAACCGTATGAAACATTAGGTGAAAAATTGAGTTTACCACCATTTTTAGAAGGGAAAAGAGAACAAATTGAAGCAATGGTAAGACCAATTAATACTAAAAGGAGCTAAAATGTATGGATCATATTTTTATTCCAGGTGATAAATTAAAGAAACCATTACTTTTACTTCATGGTACAGGCGGGGATGAGAATTCGCTTGTTGACATCGGGAAACTTATTGCAAATGATGCGCCTATTTTATCGCTTTGCGGAGATGTTTCAGAAAACGGCGCTAATCGCTTTTTTAAACGTTTTAGTGATGGCAGGCTCGACCTTTTAGATCTTGCTATTCGAACGAAAAAGCTACTTCAAACCACGTATGAACTCGCAGAAACGTATGAGATTGACTTTCAGGATCTTGTTGTTGTCGGCTATTCAAACGGGGCAAATATTGCTGCAAATGCCATTTTACAGGAAGAAGATGGCTTCCAAAATGCAATTTTACTTCATGCGATGCCTGCTAATAATAAGCCACAAGATTTTTCTTTAGAAAAACGACATGTCTTTTTAACGGCTGGTGTCAATGACCCACTAGTTCCTTTTTCTAGTACGAAAGCACTTGTTGATTTATTCCAAGATAGGGCGGCTGAGGTTCAAACCGTTTTTACGGAAGCGGGGCATAATTTAACAAGGGAAGAAATTGAGGACGCTAAATTATGGTATGAGAATTTAGGTGTGGAAGCATGAAATATTTGGCAAACGAACTTTCTCAAAAAGAAAATTATAAGTTTTTAAGTGGTGCGATTATTCCGAGACCTATCGCTTTTGTTACGACGGTGTCAGAAGAAGGTGTGGTAAACGCAGCCCCGTTTAGTTTTTTCAATATAGTTTCGAGTGATCCGCCAGTTGTGTCCATTTCGGTTCAGCGGCAAAATGGTGAAATGAAAGATACAGCGAGAAATGCGCTAGCAAACGGCGAACTTGTGATTCATATCGTGAGTGAAGATATGGTAGAAGATGTGAACAAGACAGCGGCTTCGCTCCCAAAAAATGAAAGCGAACTTACAGAAACAAACTTCCATCTTTTGGAGGAAGAAAATTTCACTGTTCCAAGAATTGCGGAAGCGAAATTAAAACTTGCTGCCACCGTTTTTAATACGCTTCCGATTCAAAATGATGCAGGAGAAACAATAGCAGATCTCATTTTAGCGCGTATTGTTCAGTACGATTTTAATGATGAGATTGTTGACCAAGAAAAAGGATATTTACTAGCGGAGGAAATCCATCCTGTTTCGCGTTTAGCTGGAAATGATTATGCGAAATTAGGGGAAACATTCGTTGTAACACGTCCCGAGTAATAAAAAGAAAAGCTACCGATCGTGGTCGGTAGTTTTTCTTAACTTGAAATTTAAAAGTACTCATGTTATGATGGCGTTATCTAAAAGGTTAGGAGGCTCGGCAAATTATGATTTGGATTAGACTTCGTTCCGTAAGCGGTTCTTGCAGCTAATTAAATAGTGCGGAAATCTGCGTTTTTTTGACGTGGATAACGGGATTGGTCTATTCACAATTTGCGTGAGTGTTCTTTTAATACGGAAATTTTTTGAAAGAGGCGAGTCGAAACGCTTCTTTTTTGTACGCTTTTTTAAGGGCAAGTATACAAATCCTGACCGCACTGAAAGAAATCTATTTTTTCAGGAGGTCATTTTTTATGAATAAAAAAGTTATTTTAGTTGGTGTTAGCGGCTCAGATAAAAATTTTGAATATACGATGGTAGAGCTCGCCAATTTAGCAGAAGCGAATCATTATGAAATATTAGATGTGGTGAAACAAAATATTGATCGGATTAATAAAGCAACGTATGTCGGGAAAGGGAAAGTAGAGGAACTTAAACAAATCGGGGAAATGTTACAAATCGATGCCTTTGTCGTAAATGATGAATTGACGGCCTCGCAAATAAGAAATCTTGAAGAGGAACTTGAGAAAGAAATTATTGACCGCACAGCGCTTATTTTAGCGATTTTTGCCGAACGTGCCAAAACACGTGAGGCAAAGCTACAAGTTGAAATTGCGCGGCTGAAATATGAACTTCCTCGTCTTTCAAATAGTGATGAAGTTTTTGATCAGCAAAGTGGAAAGACGGGGCTTGCCAATCGCGGTTCTGGTGAGAAGAAAATTGAAAGTGACCGCCGGATTATTAAAAATCAAATTCGCCATTTAACAAGTGAACTAGAGGAGATTGTGCAGGAGCGGGAAACAAGACGGCGTAAGCGCAAGAAAAATGAAATTCCTGTTGTTTCTCTTGTTGGGTATACAAACGCGGGGAAATCGACCACGATGAATGGCCTTGTGAATCAGTTTAGTAAATCCGCTCACAAACAGGTTTTTGAAAAAGATATGCTCTTCGCCACTTTGGAAACCAGTGTTCGCGAAATCATTTTACCAGACAACAAACAATTTTTATTAACAGATACGGTTGGGTTTGTTAGTAAATTGCCGACGCATCTTGTAAAAGCTTTCCGCTCTACGCTTGAGGAGGCGAAAGAAGCTGATTTACTGCTGCACGTTGTCGATTATTCTGATGAAAATTATAAGGCAATGATTGAAACAACGGAAGCAACTCTTTTAGCTGTTGGGGTAAAGGATGTCCCCGTTTTATACATCTACAATAAGGCCGATTTGGTACATGGCGCCGAGTATCCAGCTTTACAAGAAGAGGGGCTCATTTATTCGGCGAAAGATGAGGCAAGTCTCGCGATGTTGACGGAAGAAATCACGAAAAAAATCTTTACAGGTTATAAAGAAACATCATACCTTATTCCGTTTGATCGTGGCGATATTATCTCGCATTTAAACGACCATGCGCATGTACTCTTTCAAGACTATACAGAAGAGGGGACAAAGCTACGTGTTGAGGTGAGTCCTGCTGATTATGAAAGATTTCAATCTTTTCAATTGAAATAACAGCATTTTAAAGTTTGTAATGGTAAAATAAACCGGTAAGATATTGTAAAGTGAGGAAATAAAATGAAAAAAAATAGTTTTAAACTAGCAGCGTTTGCCGGTTTTATGCTGCATTCGTATTATGAAACAAAACATTTAACGATAACGGATTATCGTATTTGGTCGAATAAAATTCCGCAAGCATTCGATGATAAAACGTATATTCAATTGTCGGATTTGCACAGCTGTTCTTTTGGTAGATTTAATGACAAGTTAATTGGCAAAATACTAGCACTAAATCCAGATGGCATTTTCCTAACTGGCGATTTAATTGATGGGGATGAGCCTCAAAATGTTGCCACTGCACTTGTTCGCAAGCTCGCTCAAATTTGCCCCATTTATTATATTAGTGGCAACCATGAAAGAAAAAGCGCATTTTTTGATGAACTACTTCTCTCTCTGAAAGAGGCAGGCGTTCACATTTTGTATAACAACTATCTTTTTTTAGAGGAAGAGGGAGAAAAAATCGCGCTCGCTGGCATTTCTGATCCGAGTTTCAGCTTATCTGAAAACGAAAAACTAAGAACATCCATTGAAAAAGAAAAAATGGGCGTAATTACGGAAGAGGAAATTAAACGTGCGACGGCTGGTATTCCGGAAGAATTATTTACCATTTTATTAGCGCATCGCCCGGAATATTGGTCCATTTATCAAAATATGCCAATTGATCTGGTTTTTTGCGGTCACGCGCACGGGGGGCAAATTCGTTTGCCGCTAACTGAAGGGCTATTTTCTCCGGGACAAGGGCTTTTTCCTAAGTTAACAGCGGGCTCCCATCAGTCAAATGGAAAAGCGATGATTGTGAGTAGAGGTCTTGGTAATACAACACTTGTACCACGCGTGTTTAATCGTCCTGAAATCGTCCGAATTTGTTTGAAAAGGGAGTCGTAAAAGTGATTTATTTAGAGAATCACGATGAATTAGATCAGGCGAAGAATTTTGCTATGGAAGAATATGCCTTGCGCTTTTTACCTGAGGATGAAACTTATTTTATGTTTTATAGAATGAATCCAAGCGTGATTGTGGGTAAAAATCAAAATATGTATGAAGAAATTAATCATTCGTACATTGAACAAAATCAGGTGGACGTGCTTAGGCGATTATCTGGCGGCGGGGCTGTGTATAATGATTTAGGAAATATAAGCTTTAGTATCATTACAAAAGACGATGGAAATAGCTTTCAAAACTTTGAAAAATTCACGATGCCAGTCATTAAAGCACTAGAAACTCTCGGCGTAGAGGCAACTTTAAGCGGTCGTAATGATATTGAAATCGGTGGTAAAAAGATTAGTGGTAATGCGCAGTTCATTACAAAAGGACGTTTATATAGTCACGGCACGCTACTATTTGATGTGAATTTAGATAATGTTCAAAAAGCACTGCATGTGGATCCGGAAAAATATTTGTCAAAAGGCGTTAAATCCGTTCGAAGTCGTGTGACCAATATCCGTGAACACTTAAAAGAAGATATGGATATTTTAGGCTTTAAACAAGTACTTTTAAATTCTATTTTTGCAACAAAAGACATTCCAACCTATTCTTTTACAAAAGAGGACTTGGAGGGGATAAAAAAAATTGAAAAAGAACGCTACCGCAATCCTGCTTGGACATACGGAAGGTCTCCGAAAGGGCTTGTCACGAAGAAGAAAAGATTTGATGCGGGTACAGTTCAATTTCATTTGGAAACCAAAAAAGGTTTTATTACGGAAATTAAAATTTTTGGAGACTTTTTTGGCATGTATGATATTTCGGAGCTTGAGGAAAAATTAACCGGCATTTTTTATACAAGAGAAGCTCTTCGTAATGTTTTGACGCCAGATGAGGTGGCGCGTTATTTTGGCCGTATTCCTCGTGATGAACTGCTTGATTTTTTACTATAAGTCTAAAGGCTGAGTTTGACTTCCTTCAAAAGTGGGAATCTTCGAAAAGAGAAATATTATATAATATTCATTGGGAAACTTATAAGAATTTACTGGAGGGATTATATGAATACGTATAAAATTGCAGGAGTCGTGGCTACTTTAGCTCTTTCTGTCGGATTATTAGCAGCATGTGGGGACAATGATGATAAGCAGTCGAATAACAATAACAACACGAACTATTCATCTAAAAAAAGCTCAGATAAAACGACAAGTCAACAAGATTTAAATGGAAAGTCATTTAATTTGTCAATGGACGATGCGATTAAAATGTTCCAAGATAAAAATAAAGAGGCTGATTTAACTTCAGTCAAATTGGAATATGAAAATGGAAAAGCGGTTTATAAAATTGAAGGCGCAGATAATATGAAGGACTATGAAATGGTATTTGATGCGGATTCCAAAGAAGTGTTAGAAGATAAAGCTGAAAGCATGGATACGGATGATAAAAATGACGTTCAAAATGATAAAATAAATATGGCGGGTATTATTTCCATGGATGAGGCTATGCAAAAGCTACCGCTGAATCTGATGGTGCTGTTACGAGTATTGAATTAGAACGTTCTTTTAATGACACTGTTTATTCTGTTTCAATTGAAAATGGTACGAATGAATCGGATGTCACAGTTAATGCCAAAGATGGTTCTGTCATGAATGTTGAAAATGACTAAATAGAAGTAAAAGCACATGGCTATTTTAGCCATGTGCTTTTTTTGTGTGCAATTGTAGTATTTTTTTATTTTTTTTGGATACGATTCGTTCATTTAATTACTCAAAATGAAGCTTTCCCGTGAAGCTTTTCCATGTTAAACTAGAAATAGGCGAAAATAGAAAAGAGTGTAACGATGGCAGGAAATAAATTAGTTCATTTTTATTTTAAAAAACTAGGGGATTGGAATTTAATGTATAGTTTTATGAAAGGTTTTTGGGTAAGCTACCTTTCAATCTGCTTTTTTCTTATTATAGCTGTGTGGCTTAGTTTTATGTACGGGAGTTTACTTCTCGCGTGGACGGTGCTTGTCGCTTCCATGTGTTTAGTAGGGTTACTTTTTTACATAATGATTGTTAGAAAGGCACGGAGGTATATAAAGCTAAACTATCAAATTCGCAATTTCAATGAATGGAATAAGTTAAAACAATATCTTCTTTACGCTTATTTAAAACAAAACGGGTTTAGAACACGGGAAGATCTTGATAAGCTCATTGGATTTATTCGTTCAGAGTACGGGAATTTCGAGGAAAATAAAAAGCGAAATTTACTTGGAATGATTATGAGCGTTTTTATTGCTGTTTTTCTAGCTATTTTTGGCGGAAGTTTTTTAATCCAAGTGGAGGATTTTAAAAACCGAACTATCTTTACACTTATCATTCTTTTTTTAGCCGTGCTACTTCATTATTTAGGAAAAATGATGGAACAATTTTTTCGGCATTTCACTAAAAAAGAAGCACGACAAAGTTTTCAACTCATTCAACAAATCATTTTAATTCAAATGATTCTTCTAACAAGTGAAAATACGGAATATCATCCTTTTCTTGCGATAGAGAAAAAAGTGCAGGAAAATCCATTCTTACAGGAAATCATTCTTTCCAAATCCTTTTTGTGATAACAGGTTACTAAAACAGAGAGAAGAGGGTGCGAGATGGAAAAAGGCCACAAAGAGACAATGGAAACAAAATGTTACAAGGAGATTAAAAGACGAATCCAATCAGGGGAATATGAACCAGGAATGCGTTTAATCGAAACAGCCCTATCACGAGAACTAAAAATTAGCCGGACGCCAGTTAGAAAAGCGATTGCGATGCTTACGGCGGATGGGTTTGTTGAAAACTTAGATTATCGTGGGGCGGTTGTGAAAAATAGTAAGGTGACAAAAGATAATTATATTGAAATTTTAGATATTGTCGGCCTATTTTTAAAACATACTGTCCATCGAATCGAAAACAAGAAAATTCGGTTTGACCAGCGTATTATAGCCCCTAAAAAATTGGAGTTAGAGTGGCAAGTGCAAAACGGGAATAAAAAAGCTTATCAGAAATATTGTCGGGCAGTCATCTTAGAATTGATTTTACTTTTGAAAAATGAATATTATCAACAAATTCTAGTTGATTTTTTCGATCGAATTGATCAATTTGCGGATAGTGAAGTTCGTTCGATACTTGAAAGTTCAGGTCCCGAACTAGTAAGTAAACTATCAGAATTAACGTACGCGATTGAAGTAGGAAATTATTCAGAAGCGATTATGTTGATTGATGAAATGACAGAATTTCAAATTTTATCTGCTTATCGCTAAATGTATATAAAAAGAAATCAAGAAAAGATATCCTTATGGGATATCTTTTCTTGATTTTAGCTTGTAGTAAAATGCAAAGTTTACACAAAACAAAATGGCGCACGCCAAAATCAGACTGCTGACAAATGGTGAGATTCTAGGCAAAGCCTCTGTGCCGGAGCGGAGCGTACTCGAGTACGTGAGCACCGGCACGGAGGGTTTAACAACGAAGATTGCCGTTTGTCAGCAGTCTGAAATCAAGAAAAGATATCCTTTTGGGTGTATCCTTTCTTGATTTTCTTTTTTAGATTAACTTTACAATATAACGACCTAGCGTTCCTTCATTTGTAATTTGAAGAAGCGCTTTTGGTAGTTCGTCCAGTGAGATTTCATGGATAAGGGTATCTATTTTGGCTAGTTTAAAATTCGTTGCGATTTGTTCCCAAATGTGCACTCTTTTTTCATAAGGACAATACACCGAATCAATTCCAACAAGCGAAATACCACGTAAAATGAAAGGAAAGACAGTTGTTTCCAATTTTCCTGAAAGAGCCATGCCGCACGCGGTTACAGTTCCACCGTACTTCGTTGCAGATAGAAAATAGCTTAAAACGTCGCCACCAACTGAATCAACGGCATGAGCAAAACGCTCCGTATCAAGGGCTCTTTTTTTCTCTGGATTAAAGTCTGACCGAGAGACAACTTCACGCGCACCTAGTTTTTCAAGAAGGATTTCGCTACCTGCCTTCCCACTTGAAGCTATGACGGAAAAGCCCATTTGAGCTAAAATGCCAGTCGTAATACTACCAACGCCTCCCGATGCCCCGCTAACAGCAATAGGCCCATCTTCGGGCTTTGCCCCGTTATCTAGCAGGGCTTGAACGCTTAAGCTAGCCGTAAATCCGGCCGTCCCGTAACACATAGCTTCACGAAGCGAAAGTGATTTTGGTAGCGGAACTACCCATTTTTCTGGAACGCGAATGAGTTCGCTAAATCCTCCAAAATGGCTCACGCCAAATTCATAGCTCGTCACAATGACAGCATCCCCTTTTTTAAAACGAGTAGAAGTTGACTCTGTTACGATGCCACTAGCGTCAATGCCTGGAATGAAAGGGTATCGCGACACGATTTTACCGTCCTGTAGGGTGGCCAGGGCGTCTTTATAATTTACACTCGAATAATGGACGCGAATCGTAACATCTCCATCTGGCAATGTTTTTAAATCGGTTTCTTTAACGGAAGTGGACACTTTTCCGTCAGGTTCTTCCTCGACGAATAATGCGCGAAAAGTAGACATTTATTTTCCTCCTATGTTCAGTTTGTAACTTAAATGTACCAAAATTTTAGATGTATGCCTATCGAAATGGTTTTTAATTTACGAAATGGGTATAATAAAAGAGGAATTAGAAGGAAAGAAGGTTAATACATATGGAAAAAGTGATGCTTATCGTCAATCCTTCATCGGGTAAGGAAAAAGCAAAGACATACATGGAAAAAGCGGAAAAAGTACTAAAAAATCGTTTTGGCTTAGTGGAAGTGAAGTTAACGGAAAAGGGCGGAGATGCTACTCAGTTCGCATCTGATGCTGCAGAAGAGGGCTTTTATGCGGTGATTGCTATGGGCGGAGACGGGACGCTGAATGAAACGATTAATGGCCTAGCCAAACACGAGAAACGTCCTGCTTTTGGCTTTATTCCACTTGGAACGGTAAATGATTTAGCTAGATCAACAGGTATCCCGTTAAAACCACATAAAGCGATTAAAATGTTGGAAACAGCTGTGTTAAAACCGATGGATGTAGGCAAAATTGATAATCAATATTTTATGAATGTTTTAGCCATTGGTATGATTGCTCAGGCAGTCGATCAGGTAAGCGTTGAGCAAAAAACGAAATTTGGACCTGTCGCTTATTTTATTGAAGGGCTAAAGGCGTTTAATCGGCATGAACTGCTTCATTTTAAAATTCGGAGTGAAGAGGAAAGTTTTGATGATGAGGCAGCCCTTGTTGTTGCAGGCTTAACAAATTCCGTCGGTGGCATGGAGAAATGGGCTCCTGAAGCAGAACTAGATGACGGGTTATTACATGTCTTTATTTTAACCAAATTAGGGTTTATTGATGCTGCGAATATTTTGCCGCAATTGGTTAAGGGGACGCTGAAAAACGCTAATGGAGTGGAATATTATAAAACGAATAGTCTGGAAATCGAAGCGAGCGGCGAAGGGATTTCTGTTAATGTAGACGGGGATCCTGGTCCTAGCCTGCCTGTTAAAATTGAGGTTTTGCCTAGTCATTTAGAGTTATTTGTTCCGGAGAAGCAGAATAAGAAAAAAATGTTTGGCAAGTTACTTTAAAGGGGACAGGAAAATAGACATATAAATAGGGGGGAAGTAAACGTGGAACAACTTGAGGTGGTTTATAAAGGCCTAGCGAATTTGAAGATGAATTTTAAGGCTGTTCCCGGGCGTCTTTATTTGACATCAACAAACTTTGTGCATAAACCGAATGAATATTTTGATGAAGAGCTTATTCTTCCTTTTGAAAAAATCGCTAAAATTCGCGGTGTAAAAACAAAAATTTTCGGCAGAGAATTAATTCCAAATATTATTGAAATCCGCATGTTTGACGGGATCGTTTATCAATTTGTCATCAATAAACAAAAAAAATGGCTTGCCGCGATTCACCGTTTGTTTACCGATCTTCAGCAGGCTGAGAAAATAGAAATGAAGTAAAAGGGGGCAGAGATGTAACCCCTTTTTAATTTGAAAAATAGGCATTATGACATCTTTTAGAACGGATCAGTTTTATGATAAGATAGCTCAAATGAATGCTGAGGAGAGAAGAAAGCATGAAACAAACGCGTCTTGAAAAAAATAAACTAAGAAGAAAAGGGAGACGCAACAAGCAAATTTTTATAAGCTTAAGTTTAGCTATTTTAATTTGCTTACTCGGGGGAGCGCTTTACATACATCTTACAAAAAACACGACCACAACTGCCATAAACGAAACAACGAAAAACGAATTACAACCTTCTAAAAGGGTTGAGGCAAATGTTGTACCTGAAAATGCGATTGATGAATATTTAAATGAAATAGGATTTAACGGTACGGTGTATATTGAGGATAAAGGGAAATATACAACTAAAAAAAGCATACGGAAACGCAAATTTTGAAACAGGTGAAAAAAATCAAATGACTAGCACCTATTTGATTGGTTCCATGCAAAAAGTGATTATCGCTACGGCTTTTATGCAACTTGTGGAACAGGGAAAAGTAGGTTTAGACGATCCGATTCAAAAGTATTTGCCACATTTTCCGAACGGACATGCTATTAAGATAAAGAATTTTTTAGGGCATACAACAGGCCTAAATGAACGAAAAAAAGAGTCTGACGCTACTACGCCGTATCAAATTATAAAAAGCATTGAACGTGCTGGTATAAAGCAACAACCTGGAAAATGGCACTATTCGGATGATAATTATGCGGTTATTGCTTATTTAATTCAGCAGCTTTCCGGAATGAGCGTCGATCGTTATGTGAAACAACATATTTTTACGCCGGCCAATATGACTTCTGCCAACTTTGGACCAAGTTTTATAACAATCCGTTACATACATCTAGTTACTATAATTGGGATGGTGATATTGTGGATGCTCCTATAACGGAAGATATGTCACAGCTTTTTGGTGCTGGTGATATGTATATGACGGTAGAAGATGTTTATAAATTTGATGAAGCACTTCTCTCAGGTCAATTAATATCCAAAAAAGGAGTGGGGCGCCTTTTGCAAAAAGGGGCTGGGAAATACGGTTTTGGCATGTATGATTTTGGGGATTATCATATTTCGAGAGGTGTCCTTTACGGCTATGAATCCGCTAATGTTTTTACGAAAGACCATACAAAAAAGGTTATTTTATTAACAAATGCACGAGACCGTAGTTCTAAAAAAGCTTTTTATATTTATACGCGAAAAATTTTAGAGATTATGGAAAAAAATTAGTCTGATTAAAAAAGTCGTGCTATAATAGGGACAGAACTTGATGACACAGGAGGAAATAATTGGTGGAAATAAAGGTTCAAAATAAAATTCAAGACAATAAAGTGACTTTTATAAGTGATTTTGGTGAAGGCGTTGGAACTTGGATGGACGAGGAGCCGGACCCGGGGAGAAAGTATACGGTTGAAGTGACGATTCCTGAAAAAATCACAACTGAGTTTATACATGAAAGCGAAGAGAAACATTGCTTAATTGAAATGGATGAAGAGAGTAAAATTCATATCATCGGGCAACTTGAGGATTATGAGGAAGACGGTTTTGCCGTTTTACGCCTTGAAGAGAGTATCATTTGCTTCGACACAGATTTTGATGAGCAAATTGAACATTTGCACGGTAAATTTATTGATGTAATGGTTTCTGAAATTAGATTGAATAGCGTCGGAATATAGATGAGAGAAAAGGTCGGGAGAAATTCCCGACCTTTTTTTTGTTAGTTTACTTACTTTTGTTTAAGAAAATCGAGTTGGTGATTAAATTTAAAATAAAATAGATGAGAATAAAGATTCCCCAATAGAAAATTAAGCTTTCATAGCCAAAATGGAACATTCTAAAAATGACTTTATGGATGAGAACGGTAATAAGAATTAGTAATGTGTTGACAAGTGTTATGCTAAATATTTTCATGGTATATTTCTCCTTCATGGATGGTAATTATTCTATCTGCTTTTTCAGCAATAGTGGTATCATGGGTTACACAGATCACGGTTTTCCCCTCTGCTTTAACCTTTAAAAGTAAGTGGATAATCATATCTCGGTTTTTTGGGTCTAGATTTCCGGTAGGTTCATCGGCGAATAAAATATCAAAAGGTTTTAGTAAAACTCGTGCTATAGCTATCCGTTGTTTCTCGCCGCCGCTTAATTGATAGACATATTTGGAAAGGTAAGGGGTATCTAAACCAACAGCTTGTAAAGATGTTTGCAGTTCTACTTTTTCGGCTTTTTTTGAGATGTTTAAATTGGCTTCTACACGCTCATTTTCTAAAAGTAAATAGTTTTGGAAAATAAAACCGAATGTATTTCTTTTTAATTCACGAACGGTTTTTTGCGTAGGATTTTTATGCTGATTAATTGTTACGCTACCACCTTGTACTTTTTCAAGTAATCCCATGATATGAAGTAACGTAGTTTTGCCACTGCCACTCTGTCCTAAAATGACAATAAACTCCCCTTTAGAAATGTGAAGTGATACATTTTTTAAAATGGACTGACCAGCTATTTGCTTGTTTATATTTTCTAGTTTAATCATATTTTTCACCTTTTAATAAAGTTTTGACATCTTTATTTATAATAGACGTACGGATGGAATAAATTATCAGACATTCTAAAAGTAACATAATGAAAAGAAAAGGCATAACCAACATATACTCCAGATAATAAAACTGCAAGTGAGCCACCAACAAAGCTAACTAAAAGGTTGGGTAAAATAAGTGATAGGCTACTTTGCCAAAATGATTTACCAAAAACGTATTGAATGGCTTGTTTATAAATCATATTTTGATATTGCATTTTTGTGAAAATGATTGTAAGTGCAACCATCGAAACTAAAATAACAACAATACTGATTAGTTGTCTATAAATTTTGGTTTTTAAAGCATTTATTTCTTCCCCAACAGATTGATAAACATTAAATACGTGGGTAATTTCTGTTGCACCAGTTTTTTTTATTAGGGGAGAAATAGTATCATAAGCTTGTCCATTATCATCACTTGTAAAAAATAATGAACTTGTAGTTAATGCTCCAATATTTGATGAATCAATATTATTTGTATATAGAATTGCAAGTGGATCAGTAATCTGACTGTTATGTGGAGAGCCACTATAAATATCATATGTGAAGTATTTTTGATTGTTTTCTACATATATACAATTGATTTTAAGCCCTTTTTTTAGGAGTTTTTAGTGGCGGCAACTGCATCTTTTCTCGGTACATATTGGCTACAACTATTTTTTGAAAATAAAACCAGTCATTATAATTTTGAACAATTTTTGTTTCATTTATTTTTTGTTTGTATGGGACTAAAATGTTCAATGTATTTTTATCATCTATTATTTTTGTTAGGGCATTTTGACCATCTATCGCTCTAATTGGATTTAAACGAAGATAATTAGCATCTATTTTAACACTTCTATGCGGGAAGGATATACATTTTGACTTTGAATTATTGTTAATTATTATAAATTTTGAAATTATTTTAACATTCTTAGTAAATTTT